>JAOPZA010000068.1 GCA_025964325.1 Conexibacter sp. | reverse complement strand
GAGGGTCGGCTCGTCTTCGACGCCTTCGGCGGTGGTGATCAGGTCGAACTCGTTCGCCAGGCCCACGATCGCGCGGACCATCCGTTCGCCCGCCTCCCCTCGCCGGACGTCCTGGACGAACTCCATGTCGATCTTGAGGTGGTCGGCGGGGAGTTGCTTGAGATAGGTGAGGCCGGCGAATCCGGTGCCGAAGTCATCGAGGGCCAGGGCACAGCCGAGGGCGGTCAGGCCTTCGGCGAAGACACGGCCTCGCTCGACGCGCTCCATCATCGCGGTCTCGGTGACCTCGATGACCAGCAGCGATGGATCTGCGCCTGTTTGTGCGAGGGCGGTCTCGATCTCGGCGAGGATGTCGGGGTCGCAGATCGACTTGCCCGAGAGGTTGAACTGGGTATGTACGCCGGCGGCCGCGAGTGTCGCGGCTCGATGGATCACCCAGCGGTCGATCTCCGAGATCAGGCCGTAGCGCTCCGCGACTGGCAGGAAGTGCGCCGGGGCGATGATTGCGCCATCCTCATCACGCATCCGCAGCAACAGCTCCTGCTGGACCACTCTGCCCGTGGTGAGATCGATGATCGGCTGGCTGTAGAGCACCAGGCGGTCATGGTCGAGCGCGTCGCGAACGCGACGCAGCCACAACACGTCGGCCCCTCGCCGTTCGAGCTCTGCCTCGTGCTCCTTGCGGTCCGTGACGTCGATGATCTGCGCGACCAAGCGGGTCGAGCGGTCGGCCACGCGCATCGGCGTGCTGTGCAGCGAGACCCAGACGATCGTGCCGTCGGGGCGCACATAGCGCTTCTCGCCCTGGTAGTACGACGCGCCGTCGTTCAGGAACGCTCTCTGTGCCGCCGCGATGCCACCACGATCGTCTGGATGCGTCACGTCCTCGACGGAAAGCCCCAGCAGCGTTTCGCGCGGACGGCCGACCAGGCGGCACATCGCGTCGTTGACGCGAACGAAGCCGCCGTGCAGCGGGTCCACGACGGCCATCCCGATCGGCGCGTCGTCGAAGGCGCGCCGGAACAACGCCTCGCCCTCCATCCGCGCGCGCTCGGCCTCGCGCTGCTCGGTCACGTCCAGCGCGGCCCCGCGCAGGAACAGCGGCTCGCCGTCGTCGCCGCAGACGATCTCGCCCCGGACCGAGAGCGTGCGGACGACTCCGGCGGGCTGCACGATCCGATACTCGACGCTCGCCGAGCCGCGCGACTCGACCGTGTCCCAGACCGCACGGTCCACGAGCGCCCGATCCTCCACATGGACGCGCTGCATGTACTCGGCGAGGCCCAACCGCTCGTCTACGGGGACGCCCAGAAGACGCCTGAAGCCGTCCGAGGACGTGATGTCCCTGCTGACCAGATCAAGCTCGAAGCTGCCGATGCCCACCATGCGCTCCGCCTCCCGCAGCCGCGCCTCGCTGCGCGCGAGCACGTCGAACACCGCGCGGCAGTCGCGCGGCGATGGATCCGGGATATCGACCACTCCCCATAACGTCGGCATCCCGGCGCTCGTCCTTGACCGCGACGGTCACAGCGGCCGGTTTCCACGCCGATCCGGTGGGCACCTCGCGCTCATGTCGCGCCAGAATCCCGAGACGCACCACGAGCCGCCGCCGAACGACCCGCCGATGGCGTGGATGCCATGGGTCATGGTCGTCGGAGCGCTCGTGATCTCCGCGCTCGTCCCGATCGCGTTCAACGGCGGCACGCTGTGGATCGTGCCGATCGTCGTGTGGCCGTTCGGTATCGCCTGGCTCGTGGCCGACCAGGTGGCGCGCCGGCGGCAGGAATCCGGTCACGGCGGCTGAGCGCTCGGTCCTCGCCGACCGCGCGTTGCCGCGCCGTCTGCGGTTCGTGGCCCGGTGCCGTGGGTACCGGGGGTCGCATGGAGCGGTGCGGACCGCCCGAGGGCGACGGCGCCGAGGCTCGCTCGGACGACCTGCCCGCCGTCAGGTGGCATCGTCGCCGCACCTACGGCCACGCCGCGTTCCCGGCGCAGCGGATCGCGGCCGAGAAGCGCTCGAGCGTGTCGGTCTGCCTGCCGGCGCGCGACGAGGCGGCGACGATCGGGCGCAATGTGGAGCAGTTGCTGCCGCTGCTCGAGCTGGGGGCGATCGATCAGCTCGTCGTCGTCGACGACTCGCACGACGGGACGGGCGCGATCGCGCGGGCGCTCGGCGCGGAGGTCTACGACCAGTCGGCGCTGCGGCCCGAGTTCGGGCCGGTGGACGGCAAGGGCGACGCGATGTGGCGCGCGCTGTCGGTCCTCAGCGGCGACGTCGTGTGCTTCCTCGACGCGGACTCCGAGGATCTCGGCCCGCACTTCGCCTGCGGTCTGGTCGGGCCGGTGCTGTTCGAGGGCGTCGAGCTCGCGAAGGGCTTCTACCGCCGGCCCTTCCGCATCGGCGACGTCACGCTGGCCGAGGGCGGCGGGCGCGTCAGCGAGCTGATGGCGCGACCGCTGCTGAACGCCTTCTATCCGGAGCTGGCCGGCTTCCTGCAGCCGCTCGCGGGCGAGGTCGCCGCGCGCCGCGGGCTGCTCGAGCAGCTGCCGTTCGCGACCGGCTACGGCGTCGAGGTCGCGATGCTGATCGACGCGTGGCGCAGCGTGGGGCTCGATCGGCTCGCGCAGGTCGATCTGGACGTGCGCCAGAACCGCCACCGCCCGCTGCGCGATCTCGTGCCGATGTCGGTCGCGGTGCTGGCCGCGGTCACCGCGCGGCTGGTGCGCGAGGGGCGGCTGCCGCTCGCGACCGACCGCGTGTTCCTGCTGCCCTTCCACGGCGGCGTCGCTCCGCAGACGCTGGAGTGCCTGGAACGGCCACCGGTCGCGTCGTTGCGCGCGGTGGTGGGGTGAGCGCGGCGGAGACCGTCGACGTCGCGCTCGTCGGCGCGGGGTCGGTCGGCCAGCGGCACGCGACGGTCCTGAGCGCGTTCGACGACGTGCGGCTCGTCGCCGTCGCCGACGTTGACGCGGGCCGCGCCGCGCAGCTGGCAGCGCGCACCGGGGCGCGCTGCTACGCCGACCTCGAGCAGCTGCTCGAGCGCGAGCGGCTCGACGCGCTCTACATCTGCGTGCCGCCGTTCGCCCACGGGCCGCCCGAGCGAGCCGCGCTCGCCGCGGGCCTGCCGTTCTTCGTCGAGAAGCCGCTCGCCGCCGACTGGGCGACGGCGCGGACGCTCGCCGACGAGGTCGCTCGCGCCCGGGTGCCGACCGGCGTCGGCTACCACTGGCGCCAGCTCGACACGGTCGCGCACGCGCGCGAGCTGCTGCGCGCCAACCCTGCGCGGCTCGCGGTCGGCTACTGGCTGGACCGCGCCCCGCCGCCGCCGTGGTGGCTGGATCGTCGTCGCTCCGGCGGGCAGACGGTCGAGCAGGCGACCCACGTGCTCGATCTGCTGCGCCTGCTCGTCGGCGAGGTCACCGTGGTCACCGCGCTCGGGGCGCCGTCCGCCGATCCCGCACGCGCGGACGTCGCGGTCGACCACGCATCCGCCGCCACGCTGGCGTTCGCATCCGGCGCGGTCGGATCGCTCGTCTGCACCTGCGTGCTGGCGGCCAAGCACCGCACCGGCGTCGAGCTGTTCGCCGACGGGCTCGCCGTCACGCTCGACGAGCGCGAGCTGACGCTCGACCGCGGCGACGGCCCGCGGGCGATCGTGCCGGCGCGCGACGCGCGACGCGCCGTCGACCGCGACTTCCTCGACGCGGTCCGTGGTGAGCGCGCGCGTGCGTGCGTCGACTATCGCGAGGCGCTCGCGACGCATCGGCTCGCCTGCGCACTCGCCCGCGCCGCCGAGCACGGCGGGAGCGTCGAGGTGAGCGACGAGGCGCTCGATGGCTGACGGAACCCGCGCGCGGGCGCTCGAGCTCCGCGCGCCCCACGATCCGGTCGTGGTCGAACGCCCGATCGACCCGCCGCGCGCCGGGGAGTTCCTCGTCGAGACCGCCTACAGCGGCCTCTCGGCGGGCACCGAGCTGAGCTTCTACAAGGGCACGAACCCGGCGCTGCACGCCGCCTTCGACGCCGAGCTCGGCGTCTTCGTGCCCGGCGCCGCCGCGGCCGCCTTCCCGGTCAGACGACTCGGCTACATGGAGGTGGGCGAAGTCCGCGCGTCGCGCAGCGAACGCGTCCAGGAGGGACAGCTCGTCGCGATGGCCTACGGTCACGTCAGCCTCCATACCGCGGACGCCGTCCGCGATCGCTTCGTGCCGCTGCCGTCGGGGCTCGACCCGCTGCTGGGCATCTTCGTCGCGCACATGGGCCCGATCTGCGCGAACGGCCTGCTGCACGCGGCCGCGGACGCGACTGCGGGCGCCGACGACGCGCAGCTCGGCGACGGCGTCCGCGCGCGCCGCGTCGTCGTGACCGGCGCGGGCGTCGTCGGGCTGCTGACCGGCTGCTTCGCCCTGCACCACGGCGCCGCGGAGGTCGCGGTCGTCGACCCCTCGCCGTCGCGACTGGCCGCTGCCGCGACGCTCGGCCTCACGCCGGTTCGCGCCGCGCCGGATGTCTGGCGAAGCTTCAAGCACGCGTGGCGCCACGGCGCCGGCGACCGCGGCGCCGACGTCGTCTTCCAGTGCCGCGGCGAGGCCGCCAGCCTCGCGACCGCGCTCCGCTGCCTGCGCCCGCAGGGCACCGTGATCGACCTCGCGTTCTACCAGCACGGCGCCGAGGCGCTGCGGCTCGGCGAGGAGTTCCATCACAACGGGCTGACGATCCGCTGCGCGCAGATCCGCCGCGTCCCGCGACCGCTCGCCGGCAGCTGGGACCGCGACCGGCTCTCGCGCGAGACGATCGACCTGCTGATCGCGCGCGGCGACCGCATCCGCGCCGCGCTCGTGTCCGACGTGGTCGCCCTCGAGCAGGCGCCACGGCTGCTCGCGCAGCTCGCCGCGCGCGAGCGCGACGCCCTCCAGGTCGTGTTCTCGTTCGATCGCGCCGCGCCCGATCGGGACGCGCCGGATCGGGACGACCGTCACGCCGGCAGCGCCGCGCCCGCCACGAGCGACAGCACGCGGCCGTACAGATCGAGGTAGCGCTCCGCCATCACGCCGGGCGCGAAGCGCTCCCGCGCGGCACTCCGGCACGCGTCCGGATCAAGCTCGTCGACGCGCTCGAGCGCACGCGCGAGCTCGTCCTCGTCGTCGGCGAGGAATCCCGTCACGCCGTGCTCGACGACCTCCGGGAGCGCGCCGCGCCGCATCGCGACGACGGGCGTGCCGCACGCGAGCGCCTCGATCGCCGCGGTCGCTCCCGGCTCCTCCCAGCGCAGCGGGCACAGCAGCGCCCGCGCCCCGCTCAGGAACCGCCGCGTGGCGTCGGCGTCGAGCGTGCCGATCCAGCGCACGCGCTCGTCCTCGAGCGGCCGCACGCGCTCCAGGTAGAACGCGGCGTCCGCCCGCGCGCGCCACGCGGGCTCCGCCATCCGCATCGTCAGGTCGTGCGCCGTCAGCGCACCCGCGACCGGACCTGCCATGCGCAGCTCGCGCCCGCACCGCCGGCAGGTCCGCGCCGCGATGTCCGCGCCCTTCTCCCAGCAGAGCCGACCGAGCAGCGCGACGTAGCCGCCGCGGTCGCGCTCGTGCGCCGCGTCGGGGGCGACGGCGGGCGTCGCGAGCGGGATCCTCGCCAGCACCTGGCGGCGCAGCGCGGCGGGCGCCTCCGCCAGCTGCCGTCGCGAGAGCGCGTTGAAGAAGATCCGCCCGCGGCCGTCGAAGGTGCCGTAGAAGCCAGCGTGCTTGGACAGCGCCCAGTGCAGCGTCTGCAGCGTCGGCGGCGGCCGCTCGAGCGCCGCCAGCATGCTCGGCCCGACGACCTCCAGATGGTCGTGGACCAGATCGACGTCGGCCGCGCGGCGCAGCTCGGCGAGCACGCCGTGCATGTGCGCGTGCGCGATCCCGACGACCCGGTTGTACGGCCCGCCGAGCTGCTCGAACTGCCCGCGCTCGAACACGGCGACCGTGCGGTCGACCGCGATCGTGCTCTCGCCGACGGTCGCGAGCGCGACCCGGACGCCGCGCGCCCGCAGCTCGGGGATCAGCGTCGCCAGCACGTTCTCGATCCCGCCGTAGCCCCGCGGAGGTACCGCCAGCCACGGGCCCGCGTTCACCAGGACGGTGCCGAGACGCGCCGCCGCCATGCTCGCGCCGGTACCCGATCCGCGGCCGCTCAAGCGGCGTCCCGCGGGCGCCGCGCCTGCCCCCGCGTAAGGCGAACGTAGGAGTTGGGCCGGGCGCGGAGCGCCAAGCACCACAATGATCGCTGTGCGACTCCTGATCGTCGACGACGACCGCGCCCTTCGCGACGCGCTGCGACGCGCGCTGATGCTGGCCGGCTACGCGATCGATCTAGCGGCGGGCGGCGAGCAGGCGCTCGCGCTCGTCGCCGAGGCGCCGCCGGATGCGATCGTGCTCGACGTCGGCATGCCGGACGTCGACGGGCTGGAGGTGTGCCGGCGGCTGCGCGCCGGCGGCGAGCGCGTCCCGGTCCTGATGCTGACGGCCCGCGACGCGGTCGAGGACCGCATCGACGGGCTCGACGCGGGTGCCGACGACTACCTCGTCAAGCCGTTCGACGTCGGCGAGCTGAAGGCGCGACTGCGCGCGCTGCTGCGCCGCGCCGGCGCGGGCGACGAGGAGACGGCCGAGCTGCGCTTCGCGGAGCTGCGGCTCGACGGCGCGCGCCACGGCGTGGTCGTCGGCGAGGCGTTCGTCGAGCTGACGCGGACCGAGTACGCCCTGCTCGACGTGCTGATGCGCAACCCCCGCCGCGTGCTGCCGCACGAGCTGCTCTACGACCGCGTCTGGGGCTACGACTTCGGACCGGCGTCGAACGCGCTGCGCGTCTACGTCGGATACCTGCGACGCAAGCTCGACGAGGCGGGCGCGCGCTTGCTGATCCACACCGTGCGCGGCGTCGGCTACGTGCTGCGCGAGCCGTGACACTGCGTCACCGGATCGCGGCGGTTGCGGGCGGCGCCGTCGCGGTCACCGTGCTGGCGGCGGCCGCCGTGGTGTTCATCGCGGTGCGCTCGGAGCTGCGCGGCCAGATCGACACCGCGCTGCGCGCGCGGGCCGCGCAGTTCGTGACCGGCCCCGATCCCGACCACGACCGCGGCCGCATCTGCTCCCGCGACGCGAACGGCAACGTCGAGCACTCGTTCCCGCAGCCGCCGAGCGGCAACGACGACCTGCGCTTCGGCGGCGCCGAGGGGTACGCGCAGGTGGTCTGCCCCGACGGCACGGTCGTGCGCGCGACCGGGGCGACGGCGTCGCTGCCGGTCAGCGCGCGCGCCCGCGAGATCGCCCGCCGGGGCGCGGGCGAGGACGTGAGCGACCTGACCGTCCGCGGGACGAGCCTGCGCGTGCTGACCCTGCGGGCGCGCGGCAGCGGCGCACTCCAGGTCGCGCGTCCGCTGACGGAGGCGGACAACGAGCTCGAGCGGATCCTCGTCGTGCTGGCGGTCGTCGCCGCGGCCGGGATCGCGCTGGCCGCCGGGCTCGGTGCGCTCGTGGCACGGACCGCGCTCGCGCCCGTCAGCGACTTCACGCGTCGCAGCGAGGCGCTCGCGCGCGATCCCGACGTCACCGAGCGGATGGCGGTGCGCGGCGACGACGAGCTGGCGCGTCTCGCGCGCAGCTTCAACACGACGCTGGACGCGCTCGAGCGCTCGGTCGACGCGCAGCGCCATCTCGTCGCCGACGCCAGCCACGAGCTGCGCACGCCGATCGCCAGCCTGCGCGCGAACATCCAGACGCTCGACGAGGCCGATCGCCTGCCACCGGCGGATCGTGCCGCGCTGCGCGCCGACATCGTCGCCGAGCTGGACGAGCTGACCGCGCTCGTCGGCGACGTGGTCGAGCTGGCGCGCGGCAGCAAGCGCGCGCGCGTGCTCGACGACGTGCGGCTCGACCGCATCGTCGAAGCGCTCGTCGAGCGCGCCCGCGCCCGCGCCGTCGGGCCGACCGACGTCCGGCTGGCGCTCGAGCCGACCGTCGTGCGCGGCGAGCCCGACCGTCTCGAGCGCGCCGTCTCGAACCTGCTCGACAACGCGATCAAGTGGAGCCCGCCCGGCGGCGTCGTCGAGCTCGAGCTGCGCGACGGGACGCTGTCGGTCCGCGACCACGGCCCCGGCTTCGACGCGGCCGACCTCCCGCACGTCTTCGAGCGCTTCTTCCGCGCCGACCGGGCGCGCGGGATGCCGGGCTCGGGGCTCGGACTGGCGATCGTGAGACAGGCCGCCGAAGCGCACGGCGGCCGCGTCGAGGCGGCGAACGCGGCGGGCGGCGGCGCCCTGATGCGCGTCCGTTTCGGCCCCTGAATCGGCCGCCAGGCCGCCAGGCCGGGGTTCGGCCGCCAGGCCGATCCCCACACCCGGGAGTTGGCCCGGCGCGGTTGGAGCCCGCCGCAGCCCCGCAGCCAACTCCCAAGGGATCGGCCGCCAGGCCGATCCCCCGGCTCCTACGTTCGGCTTACGCACGTGTCGCACGCTGGAGGAGCGATGAGCTCCCGCGACGCCCTTGCCCCCGCCCCGCGGCGCTCAGCCGCGCCCGAGCGCCGCGTGCGGGCGCCGCGAGCCGCCCGCCGCGGCGTCACCGGCTTCGACCTGCTGCTCGTCTTCCTCGGCAACGTCGTGCTGGTCGCGGGCCTGTGGTGGCGCGGCGGCGGCTTGGCCGACCTCGGCACGACCGGCAGCATCCTGACCAGCGGCGGCCGCCTGACCGGGCTGCTGGGCACCTACCTCGTGCTCGTGCAGCTGCTGCTGCTCGCGCGGATCCCGGCGCTCGAGCGGGTCGCGGGGTTCGACCGCCTCACGCGCTGGCATCGCATCAACGGCCGCGTCGCGTTGCTGCTGCTGCTCGCGCACGCGGTCCTGATCACCGCCGGCTACACGCTGACCGACCGCAGCGGTCTCCCGCACGAGGTCTGGAGCCTGCTGACGACGTTCCCGGGCGTGCTGACCGCGACCGTCGGCCTGCTGCTGCTCGTCGCCGTCGTCGTCACGTCGATCGTGATCGTGCGGCGGCGGATGCGCTACGAGACGTGGTACTTCGTCCACCTCTACAGCTACCTCGGGATCGCGCTCGCCTTCAGCCACCAGATCGCGACCGGCCAGGTCTTCTCCGGCAACCCGGTCGCACAGGTCTACTGGAAGGCGCTCTACGTCGCGACGCTGGCGGCGCTCGCCGGATTCCGGATCGCGCTGCCGGCGGCGCGCGCGCTCTACCACCGGCTGCGCGTCGTGGACGTGGTGCAGGAGGGACCGGGCGTCGTGACGCTGCGGATCGGCGGCCACCGCCTCGACCGGCTCGCCGCCCGCTCCGGCCAGTTCTTCCTCTTCCGCTTCCTGACGCGCGACCGCTGGTGGGAGGCCCATCCCTACTCGCTCTCCGCGGCGCCCGACGGTCGCTCGCTGCGGATCACGGTCAAGGCGCTCGGCGACTCGTCCGCGAGCATCGGCCAGGTCCGCCGCGGCACGCGCGTGATCGCGGAGGGACCGTACGGCGCCTTCACGGCCGCCGCGCGCCGCCGGCGGAGGACCGTGCTGATCGCGGGCGGCGTCGGCATCACGCCGATCCGCGCGCTGCTCGAGGACATGCCGGCCGCGCCCGGCGAGCTGACGGTGCTCTACCGCGCGATCGACCTGCGCGAGGTGATCTTCCGCGAGGAGCTCGACGCGCTCGCCGCGCGCCGCGGCGCCGAGCTGCACTACGTGCTCGGCGACCACCGCGACCCGGCCGCCCGCGGCGTCCTCGGCGCCATGCACCTGCGGCAGCTCGTGCCGGACCTCGCGGCACGCGACGTGTTCGTCTGCGGGCCGCCGGCGATGGCCGCCGCGGTCCACGGCAGCCTCCGCCGCGCCGGCGTGCCGCGGCGCCAGATCGTCACCGAGCAGTTCGCCTTCTGAGAGGAGCGCCGATGCGCCGAGCCATCGCAGCCCTGGTCGTGACCGTCGCGGTCGTCATGCTGCTCGTCGACTTCAAGGCGCGCGTGCCGGCGCTGAGCGCCGGCGTCCTGCCACACGGTCGCGGCACCGCGACGAGCGCGCCGTCGACGAGCACGGCGACGTCGACCGGATCCGCCGCCGCGCGGCGCAAGACCACGCGCCGCTCGAGCGCGAGCACGACCGCCGCCACCCGCTCGGCCGTCGGCCAGGCGATCCAGTACCAATACGGCGTCGTGCAGGTCAGAGCGACCGTGCGCGGCGGACAGCTGAGGGCGGTGCAGACGGTCGTGCTGAACCCCGACAGCGGCCGCTCGCAGGCGATCGACGCGCAGGTCGAGCCGCTGCTGCGCCAGGAGGCGCTCCAAGCGCACAGCGCGAACATCGACGTCGTCTCCGGCGCGACCTACACGAGCCAGGCGTATGCGCAGTCGCTGCAGTCGGCGATCGACCGGGCGCGCGGTGCCTGAGCGCGGTCTGCAGCGCGTCGAGCACGTCATGGGCATGCCCGTCGGCGTCGACGTGCGCGACGTCGACGTCGACCCCGGCGTGCTCGACGCGCTGTTCGCCTGGCTGCGATTCGTCGACGCGACCTTCTCCACCTATCGCGAGGACAGCGAGATCTGCCGCCTCAACGCCGGCACGCTCGCGAGCGCGGCGGCGCACCCGCTCGTGCGCGAGGTGCTCGACCGCTGCGCACAGCTGCGCGAGGAGACCGGCGGCGCGTTCGACGCCTGGTCGGTCACGCCGGGCGCCGTCGACCCGACCGGTCTCGTGAAGGGCTGGGCGGTCGAGCGCGCCGCGACCCTGCTGCGCCGCGGCGGCGCGCGACGATTCGCGATCAACGCGGGCGGCGACGTGCGCCTCGGCGACCCGCCGCCTGGACAGCGTGCCTGGCGGGTCGGGGTCCGCCATCCGCTGCAGTCCGACCGGCTCGCCGCCGTCGCCGCCGTGACCGACGGCGCGGTCGCGACCTCGGGCGCCTACGAGCGCGGCGCCCACATCGTCGATCCGCGCAGCGGACGCGCGCCCGACGGCGTGCTGTCCGTCACGATCGTCGGATCCGACCTCGGCCGCGCCGACGCCTATGCGACGGCGGCGTTCGCGCTCGGCCGCGAGGGCCCCGCCTGGACCGCCGGCCTCGACGGCTACGAGGCGCTCACGATCCTCGCCGACGAGACGATCCGCCGGACGCCCGGCTTCCCGCTCGCGGCGCTCGCCACCGCGGCGCCCGTCGCGGAGCGAGCTCGTCCGGGCTGAGGTGGTCCCGGGCCGCGCCCGTGACTTGACTACGGGTCGACGGGGCCGCCAGGCGCGCGCCGAGGATCCGTCTCGCACCGACTGCGGCGAGCGTGGTGGCGAGCAGCATCACGCAGCAGCTCGTCGCCGTAGCGCGAGTCAGCCCTCCAGCTCGTCGGGCGTGAGCGTGAACGGGCGCTCGCGGCCGGCGCGCGCGACGACGGCTTCGAGCGGTCGGCCGATCTGCTCCGCGATCATCAGCCGCTGCAAGTCGGTCGCGTCGGTCAGCGCGACGCCGTCGAGCGAGACGAGCAGGTCGCCGGTCGTGATGCCGCCGCGGGCCGCCGCGCCGCCCTCGACGACGTCGAGCACCGCGAGCGCGTGGCTGCGGCCCAGTCGCTTGGCGAGCGCCGGCGGCAGCGGCCGCGGCGCGACCGCGACGCCCAGCTGCGCGCGGCGCACGTGGCCGTCGGCGATCAGCGCCGCGACGAGCGCGCGCGTGGCGTCGTTGATCGGAACCGCGAGCCCGAGCCCGATGCCCGCGAGCGCGGTGTTGATGCCGACGACGCGGCCGCTCGCGACCGCGAGCGCGCCGCCGGAGTTGCCGGGGTTCAGCGCGGCGTCGGTCTGGATCACGTTCTCGACGAGCCGGCGCGGGCCGCCGCGCCGGCCGACCGGCAGCGAGCGGCCGAGGGCCGAGACGACGCCGGCCGTGACCGAGTTGGCGAAGCCGTTCGGGTTGCCGATCGCGACGACGAGCTGGCCGACCCGCAACCGCTCGGCGTCGCCGAGCTGCGCGGCGTGCAGATCGCGCGCGTCGGTGCGCACGACGGCGAGGTCGGACAGCGGGTCGGCGCCGACGACCGCGATTCGCGTCTCGCGCCCGTCGTCGAAGGCGGCGACGCCGTCGAGCGCGCCCTCCACGACGTGCGCCGAGGTCAGCAGGTAGCCATCCGGCGCGATCGCGACGGCGCTGCCGCCGCCCTCGGCGCGCCCGCGCCGCGTGCGGCGCGTCATGCGCAGGTTCGCAACGCTCGGGCCGAGCGTCTCGGCGGCCGCCACGACGGTGCGCGAGTAGGCGTCGAGCGCCTCCGTCTCCGCGCTGGGGAGGTCGGGATGCGTCGCGCTCATCTCGCCGGCTCCCGTGTCAGGGCGACCGCCAGCCGCAGCGGCTCGACGCCGCGCACGAGCTCGACGTCGAGCGCGCCGTCAGCGCCGCGCACCGCGCGCTCGAGGTCGCCGACGCTGCGGACCGGCGACCCCGCCGCCGCGACGACCAGGTCGCCGCGCGCGATCCCGGCGCGCTCCGCCGCGCTGCCGCGCGCGACGCGCCGGACGATCACGCCGGGCGTTTCGGGCAGGCCGACGTCGCGGCGCATGCGCGCCGCGACCGCGGCACCCGCGACCGCGACGCCGAGCTGCGGCGCGATCCGCTCGCTCGGCTCGAAGAACGCCAGCCAGGCACCGAGCTGCTCGTCGAGCTGCGCCAGCGCCACGTCGGGCAGCGCCGCCGCGAGCCGCTCGGCCGTCCCCTCGTAGGCCGGCGCCGCCGCCTGCTGCAGTTCGCGCCCGGCGTCGGTCAGCGTCACCGTGACGCTGCGGCGGTCGCCGGGGTCGACCGCGCGCGCGATCAGCCCCGCCCGCTCGAGTCGCCCGAGCCGGACGCTGAGCGCGCCCGAGGTGCGTCGCACGGCGGTCATCAGCGCGCGCTGCGAGAGCGCCTCGCCCTCGGCGCGCGCGAGCGCGTCGAGCACGCCGTAGCTCGTCCGGCTGAGGCCGTGGCCGGCGAGCGCCTCGTCGAGCTCCGCCTCGACGTGGGTCGCGACGCTCACCAGACGGTCGACCAGCTTCATCTCATCCATCGCTCATCGCCATCCATTCGATCGATTGCTTCGATCGAAACATCGTAGCGAAGTAGATATGGCGGCCGGCGGGGCGCCGCGCTACGTCAGCCCCAGCCGGCGCGCGATCGCCGCCGCCTCGCCGCGGTTGCGGGCGTCGAGCTTCGCGAGGATGTGCGAGACGTGGACGCTCGCGGTCTTCTGGCTGATCACCAGCGTCTCCGCGACCTCGCGGTTTGTGCGCCCCTCGGCGAGCAGCGCCAGCACCTCGCGCTCGCGCGCCGTGATCCCCAGCTCGGCGGCGGGATCGGGCGGCGGCTCCTGGGCGCCGAGCGCCACGCGCGCGCGCCGCGCGAGCGCCTCGATCTCCGTCCGCAGCGGCTGCTCGCCGAGCCGCACGGTCGCCGCGTGCGCCG
>JAOPZA010000061.1 GCA_025964325.1 Conexibacter sp. | reverse complement strand
CTGAGGGCCGCCGCGGCGGCCCTCAGCGTCGCGCCGGCGACCGCGCATCGGTGGTGGCATCGTTGGCAGTCCGCCAGTGAGGAGGAGCGCGTCTCGCGACGGTGTCTGGCGGCCAGGCCGCCGGTGCCGCGGTCGTGTCCGTGGGGGCTGAGTGTCGAGCAGGAGCAGGCGATCCTGCAGGCGCGGCGCAGGACGAACTGGGGGCCGATGCAGCTGCAGTTCCTGACCGGCCGTCATCGCTCGACGATCTGGAAAGTGCTCGCACGCCATGGCGAGAGTCGCCGGCGCCGCACCGATCGGCCAAGAAGCTCGCGTCGCTACGAGTGGGCAGAGGCTGGGGCGCTGTTGCACATCGATGCGTTCGAGCTGCCGAAGTTCGACCAGCCCGGCCACTGGGCACACGGCGATCGCTCGCAACCTCACCGGACGCGCAACGCCGGCAAGATCAAAGTGATCGGCGTGATCGATGACCACACCCGCCTGGTCTACAGCGAGATCCACGCCGCTGAGAACGCCGCAGCCGTCTCAGCGACGCTGCGACGCGCCAGCACGTGGTTCCGCGAACAGGGCTGCGGCCCGGTCCAAGCAGTGATGAGCGACAACGCGAAGTGCTACTCGGTCAGCCACGAGTTCCGCGACACGCTCGCCGAGCTCGGCGCCACGCACATCCTCACGCCCCCGTTCACACCCCGCTGGAACGGGAAGATCGAGCGGTTCTTTCAGACCCTCGATCGCGACTGGGCACACAGCCGCGTCTGGCGATCCTCTCGCCAACGCGACCGCGCGCTGTCATCGTTCATCCGCTTCTACAACCGCCAACGACCACACACCGCCGCCGGCGGCCGACCACCCATCACCCGCGTTCACCAAGACCGCGAGCAGCGCACCTAGGCGCTCACGCGCGGCGCGAGGTAGCGCCGCACGTGGACGTCGACCGCGCTGTCGACCGAGAAGCGCTCGGTCACCAGCCGCCGTCCGCGCTCGGCGCGGGCGGCGGCATCGGCGCGGTCGGCGAGCAGCGCCCGGCACGCCGCGACGAGCGCCGCGACGTCCCCGGGGGGGACGAGCCGGGCCGTGTCCTGCGGCAGCTTCGCGATGTCCGAGACGGCGGAGGCGACGAGCGGCACGCCCGCCGCGAGCGCCTCCAGCGCCCCGAGCGGCATGCCCTCGTTCGCCTTCGTGGGGAAGACGAAGAGGTCGGCCGCGGCCAGCAGCGCCGGGATGTCCTCGCGCACGCCGAGCAGGCGGAAGCGGTCGGCGTCGAGGCCGAGCTCGCGCGCCTCGGCGCGCAGGGCGTCGGCGAGCGCGCCGTCGCCGGCGGCGAGCAGGGCGACGTCGCCCGGATCGGCTGCCAGCTCCGCGGCGAGCCGCGGGAGCGCCTCGGTGCCCTTGCCGGGTCGCAGATGCGAGGCCGCCAGCACGAGTCGCGTCCCGTCGCCGACGCCGAGCTCGGCGCGCATACGTGCACGCACCACCGGATCGGGCCGGTAGACCGCGGGGTCGACGCCGAGGTAGCAGACCTCGAGCTTGTCCGCGGGCACGCCGAGCGCACGCAGCCGCGCGGCGACCCACTCCGAGACGGCCCAGAAGACCTCCACCTCGCGCGCGAGCAGCCGGTGGCGAATGCCGGGCAGCTCTCTCCACGAGCTCGACGGCGTGATGTGCTTCGTCGTGAAGCGCCGCCGCACGCCGAGCGCGTGGCCGATCGCGAGGGCGTTGTAGGAGTCGTAGCCGAAGTGGGCGTGCAGGTGGGTCGCCCGGGTGCGACGCAGCACGCGGCCGAGCTCGAGGACGTTGGCGACGTCGCCGACGTAACGCGCCTCCGGGACGACGTGGATCTCGGCCTCGACGTCGGCCACGAAGCTGCGCGAGGCGGGCGGCTCGTGGAACACGAGGTGCGAGACGGCGCCGGCCTCCGCGCAGCGGCGCGTGAGCGCGACGAGGAAGCGCTCGAAGCTGCCGTACTGCTGGGATCTCCAGCCCATCACCTGGACGATGCTCGGGCGGGGCGTCATCGCGACGACAGCAGCCGCAGGATCGCTGCCCACGGCGTGCCGAAGCGCGCGAGGCCCGTGATGAAGCCGATGCCCCATGCGAGGTGCATGGTCGCGAGGACCGGCGGCAGCAGCGCCGCGTGCCGCGGAGGCGCGTTCCGCGCCTCGGCCAGCGAGGCGGCGGCGAGCGCCCCGCCGTAGGTGACGAGCCCGACGCGCCCGAGCCGGCGCAGCGGTCGCGGACCCGCGATCGACAGCGCGGCGGTTGCGACGACGCTCGGCGGCAGCAGATGCGTCCGTCGCAGGCTGGTCGGATGTCGGCTGCCGGTCTTCGCGCGGTAGAAGCCGTGGCGCCAGTACTGCCGCCACAGCGTCTTCAGGCGGTCGCGCGGGATGTACTCGGCCGCCATCTCCGGCAGGCAGATGATCCGGCCGCCTTCGGCGTGGACCCGGGCCGCGAGCTCCGAGTCCTGGTTCACCGGCCAGTCGGCGTCCCAGCCGCCGAGCCGGTCGACGGTCTCGCGCCGCCAGACGCCGGCGAAGACGCCGGTGTCGAGCTCGATCTCGTCGCTCGCCCGCGCGTTCGGATCGTTCATGCGCCACTTCTTCGAGGCGCCGACGCCCAGGCGGGTGCCGAGCGCGAGCGCGACGCCGCTCGAGACCCCGCCGTTGCCGCGCGGGACGACCGGACCGGCGACCCAGACGACGTCGTCGCCGCGCTCCAGCCGCTCGATGCCGGCGGCCAGATAGCGGGGCGGGAAGAACGCGTGCGCGTCCATGCGGGCGACGTACTGTCCGCGGGCATGACCGAGCGCGGCGTTGAGCCCGGCCGCCGTGGTGCGAGCGGGGTTGTCGACGACGACGATGCGATCGTCGTCCTGCGCCATCTGCTCGAGGATCTGCTTCGTGCGGTCGTCGGAGCGGCCGTCCGCGAAGACGAGCTCGAGCGTGCGGTCGCCGAGCTCCTGCGACTGCATCGCGGCGACGGTCTCGCGGATGTGGGTCTCCTCGTTGAGGACGGGGACCAGCACGCTGATGTCCGGTTGTGAGCTCATGCCGCGAGATTCTTCCGTATCGCGCCGCCACGACGCGCGATACCGAGCATCGCGGGCCCGAGCGCGAGCAGCACCCAGAGGCGCCGGTCGTCGACGTTCGTCAGGAAGAACGACGCGGTCAGCGAGCCGACGAGCGCGAGCATCGCGGCGCGCGCGAGCGTCGCCATCTCGGGATCGCCGCGCGCGTCGAACTGTCGCGCCGCGTCGCGCGCCGCCAGCATCGAGGTGGCCGCGATCGAGAGGAACAGGAGCAGGCCGATCAGGCCCGTCTCGACCCAGAGCTGCAGGTAGGAGTTGTGGACGACGAGATGCTGGTCGACGATTTGGTCCGCGCGCGTGAGCGCTCCCGGCCGCCGGATGTAGTCGGGCGAGACGGCCGAGAAGTTCCCGAGGCCGACGCCGACGATCGGATGCGCTTCGACGACGCGCCACGCCACCAGCCAGATCTCGTTGCGCCCACTCCCCCCGTCGCTGTTGCTCGTGACGCGCTGAAGCGAGCTCGGCGAGGCGCTGAACCACGCGCCGGCCGCGACGACCACCACCGCGATCGCGATCGCGACGGTGCGCCGGCGGCCGCGCCAGAACAGCAACGCCAGCAGGCTGACCACGATCGCGGCGAGCGCGCCGCCGCGCGACTCGGTCGCCGCCAGCCCGACGGCCAGCACGGCGAGCGCGATCCCGAGGCTCACGCGCACGAGCAGCCGGCTCTTCTGGGCGGCCAGCCCGGCGGCGAACATGATCGCCGGCACGATCGCCGCGGCGAGGTAGTTCGGATCGCTGGTGCCGCCCTGGAGGCGACCCTGCTTGCTCGTCGTGCTCGTCGCCGCGCTCGCGGCCGTGTGCAGGCCGCCGTCGACGGCGCCGATCAGGATCGACAGGACCGCACCGGCGACGAAGCCGGCGGCCAGCCAGCGCACGTGCTTGGGCTCGGTCACGAAACCCGTCACGACGAGCAGCACGATCGCGGCCTTCATGTAGTGGGTGATCGGGTCGCTCGCGTGGCTCGGGAGCGGCGCCCAGATCGTCGTGATCAGGATCCAGAGGACGAACAGGACGATCGCCGTGTACTGCAGCCGCCACTGACGGCCGGCCGCCCGCTCGCGGAACTCGCGCGAGCCGAGCGAGCCGACCCAGATCGCGAACAGCAGCAGCACGGAGCGATTGGAGACGGGACCCATCCCGTGCAGGGACGAGACGAACGGCGTCACCATCCAGAGCGCCAGCGCGAACGGCGGGTTGGCGAAGGCGAGCGGCAGGAAGATGAGCGCGCCGACCAGCTCGAGGCCCATTCTCGTGCTGCGGGCCATCAGCACGCCCGTCGCGACGGCCAGCAGCAGCGCGCCCGCCGTGACGAGCAGGTGCGCCGGGTGGAGACGCAGGGAGCGAACCGGCATCTGCGCTCCTACGCGCGCGGGCCCAGCTCGCCCTGCCGAGCGCCGGCGTCGAGCGCGTCCACGTGCGAGCCGCGGAACTCGCGCTCAGGCGGCCCGTAGTAGCTGTGGTAGCCGGCGGAGCCGCCGGAGCCACCGATCATCACCATTCCGGTTGGGACGATCCCCATGCGCTCGAGCAGCTCACGCGTGACGCCGAGGTCGCGGCGGTTCGTGCTGCCGGGGCGCACGACGAGGACGACGTCGTCGGCCGCGGCCGCGATCCGCAGCGCGTCGCTGACGCGGCCGAGCGGTGCGGTGTCGATCACGACGAAGTCGGCCAGCTCGCGCGCCTGCGCGAGCAGCTCCGGGAGGCGACGGGTGAGCGCTTCGAGCACGGCCGAGATGTCGGCCCGCGGCGGCGCGCTGAGCACGCGCAGTCCGGGCAGCGAGGGGACGTCCACGAGCGCGGCCGAGAGCCGCATGTTCGAGCGCAGCAGCCCGAGGACGTCCGAGCTGACTCCGAGCCGATCGCCGACGTCGGGCTTGCGCAGGTCGAGGTCGAGCAGCACGACGCTCTGGCCGGCTGAGACGAGCGAGGCGGCGAGATCGATCGAGGAGGTCGTCTTGCCGTCGCCGACCGAGGCGCTGGTGAGCATCACCACGCGGTGGTCGCGGTCGTCGATCTCGAGCTGGACGTGCAGCGTGCGGAAGGCCTCCTCGATCGCAGGCGGCGGCGTGAGCGGATCGTTCCGGCGCTTCGTCAGCGGCACGCGCGCGAGGACCGGAAGCGGATACGCCTCGGTCAGGTCGTCCTCGTCGCGCAGGCGCCGGTCGAGGTGCTCGAGCGTGAGCGCCGCGCCGATCCCGATGACGAGGCCGCCAAGCAGCGCGAGCGCGACGATGACCCACGACTTCGTGCCGATCGCGAGGCCCGGGCCCGCGGCCTGCAGGAGCGAGAAGTTCGGATCCTGCCCGTTCATGATCGACTGCAGCTGCGCGATGTCGCCGGCGAGCGCGGCGGCGGTCGTCGGATCGGACGTGCCCAACGCGGCCCGGCGCGCCCGCAGCCCCACGAGCTGCGACGCGACGCGCGTTCTCAACGACTCCGAGCGAACCGAGAGCGCGGCGGCGGCATAGGCGTTGGCGGCCGCCGCGGAGGCGTTCGCGCTGGACGCCTGGGCCGTCACGCCGATGATGTTGCTGTCGCCGAGCGCGTTCACCTTCACGCCGGCGAGCGGCGCCGCTCCCTGTCCGAGTCTGCCGGACGCGACGACGCCCGCTCGCGGTGAGTTGAGGATCGTGGCCGCCGTCTGGAGCGTGCGCGTCGGGTCGATCGAATCGGTCAGCAGCGGCAGGCCGGACATCGCGCTGTCGGTCGTGATCGGCGTGACGAGGATCTGCGCGGTCGCCTCGTACTTCACCTGCCGATGCGACAGCCAGGCGACGCTCGCGCCGACGACGAGCACGATGATGATGCTGACGAGCCAAGGATGGTGCCGGACCGCCCGCACGTACGGACGGAACGCGCCTTCGTCGCGGCCCGTCGAGGAAAGAAGCAGGCTCGGCGGCACAGGCGTTCTCCCGCGATTGTAAGAGATCAGGCTCGATGGTGTCGGTTCGCCACGACGTTCAGGTCTCATGCTGCCTCCGCTCTGCCCACGCTCGTGGTGCTCCGTTCGGACGCCAGCTCTCGCAGCGACGCCTCGACCCGTTCGGCGACCGTCGGCCAGCCGGATCCGTTCAACATTCGCGCCCGGCCCGCGGCACCGAGCCGGTCGGCGAGCGCCGCGTCGCCGAGCACGGCGTCGAGCGCCTCGACGAGCGCGCCGACGTCGCCGGGCGGGATCAGGCGGCCCGTCTCGTCGTCGACGACCGTTCCGAGATCGCCGACGTCGCTCGCCACGACCGCGCGCTGCATCGTCATCGCGAGGTGCACGACGCCGCTCTGGTAGCCGGCGAGGTAGGGCATGACGACGACGCGCGAGCGGGCGAACAGCTCGGGCACGTCGTCCACGGGCACGTAGCCGGGCCGGACCTCGACCGTGCCCGCGCGGTCGGCGGCCCACGGCAGCACGCGATCGGCCTCGCCCTCCTCGGGGACCGGGGGCCCCGCGATCGTCAGACGCGCGTCGGGACGCCGCTTCGCAAGCGCGTCGAAGGCCTCCATCAGCACCGGGAGGCCCTTCATCTTGCGCCAGGCGCCGAAGAAGAGGATGCGCGGCTCGGTCGCCGCCGGCGGGGGCTCGTCCGAGAAGATGCCCTCGTCGCCGTGCGGGATCACCGCGAGCCGCGTCGGCGGCCACGTCTCCCGATACTCGGCGAGGCTGCGCTCGCCGTGCACGAACAGCAGGTCGAAGCTCGGGTAGGCGCGCCGCAGCAGCGCCATCGTCGGACCGGAGCTGACGAACAGCTCGCTGCCACCCCAGCGGTTGAACGGGCGCACGTTGTGGCAGACGTGCGTGACCGGCGTGTCGCCCTTGAGGAGGTTGACCGCGAGCGCGCCGCCGGCGGTCAGCGCGAGGTCGAGGCTGCCGTTCAGCAGCACCGCGTCATAGCCGCCGGAGCGCACGATCCGCGCGATCCTGCCCCAGGTGAGCGCGAGGCGGCGCGCGGTGCGGGCTCGCCGCGCGACCGTCTCGAAGCGCGTCTGGCTCGGTCCGTGGGCGGCGTTGCCGGACGGCAGGACGGCACGGCGACGGGCCGGCCCGTCGCGCCCCTCGAGCTCGTTGCCCTCGGCGACGACGAGGTCGACCTCGTTGCCGCGCTCGGCGAGCGCGTCGGCGAGCTGGACGGCGTAGTGGAGCAGGCCGCCGAACGGCACGGGCTCGATCACGGCGAGTCGCATTCGAGCATCATCGGCAGATCTCGGTCGTTCCTTCACCCCTGGGTGGGAGGCGCGTGCGATCACCTGCTGCCTCGCAGCGCCGTGACGAGGTCCCACGCCGGGCCCGCGCGCAGCGCACGCAGCGGGCGCGCGACCTTCAAGCGGAAGCGCCGCCATTCGTCGGCGCGGTAGATGCCGATCCTCGGCAGCGTCATCCGCTCGCGCTCACCGGGCGCCTCGGGCCATCGCCCGACGCGGGTCGGCAGCGTCACGGCCGCCTCGTACCCGGCGACGGCCGTCGCCGTCGCGACGCGGTCGTCGTGCGCGCCGAAGGGGTAGGCGAGCGTGTCGCACGGCAGCTCGAGCAGCGCCTCGAGCTCCGCCTTCGAGGCCGACAGCTCGGACGCGAGCGTCGCGTCGTCGAGGCGCGGCAGCCACGGATGCGTGCAGGTGTGCGAGCCGACCTCCCAGCCCCGCCGTGCGACCGCCTGCAGCTCGCGCGGCAACATCGGCTCGAGCTCGCCGGCGTGAACGGTGGCGAGATGCGCGGCGACCTCCGGCCACGCCATCGGCTCTCCACTCGCGACGTAGCGTGACGGCGCGTACACGGTCGCCACCGCGCCCAGTCGCTCCAGCACCGGGAGCGCGAGGCCGTGCACCGACCGCAGCGCGTCGTCGAACGTGATCACCAGCACTCTCCCCTCGGGCGCGCCTCGGACGGCGTCGCGGACCGTCGTCGGCCGGTAGCCGCGGCGCACGAACCAGGCGACCTGCGCGTACAGCTGCTGCTGCGTGACCGCGAGGGTCGAGGGCCACGACGGGCTGACGCCGTGGTAGCAGAGCGAGACCACGTCGCTCATCGCGCCGCCGCCTCGATGAAGTCGGCGACGCGGCGGGTCTCGGCCTCGAGCGTGTGCGCGCGTGCGTGGTCGAGGCCGGCCTCGACCAGCGCCGCACGGCGGACGGGATCGCCGAGCACGAGCTCGAGCGCGGCGACCGCCGCCTCCGGGTCGCCCGCCGGGATCAGCTCGGTCGCGTCGCCGACGGCCGCGCGGATCCCGCCGACGTCGGTCGCCACGACCGGCAGCCCGGCGGCGAACGCCTCGAACAGGATCTGCGGCAGGCCCTCGGTCCAGGAGGCGTGCAACAGCACGTGGCTGGAGCGGTAGGCGTCGAAGAGGCCGCCGTCGAGCGGGACGTAGCCGAGCAGCCGCGCACGGTCGGCGACGCCGAGCTCCGCGAGTCGCGCGGCGAGCGCGCCGCGCAGCGGACCCTCGCCGCAGACGGTCAGCCGCCAACGGGGCGAGCGCGCGACCAGGCGGGCGAGCACGTCTGCCAGCAGCAGCGGGTTCTTCTCCGTCTCGAGCCGCCCGACGCTGAGCACCTCGACATCGCCCGCCTCGTAGTCTCGATCGCGGGCGCCGCCGTCGACGTCCCGCTCGCGGACGAGCGAGATCGCGACTGCGAGCAGCCTCGCGGCGCGGCCGTAGAGCGCCCCGAGCTCGGGCCCGACGACGATCACCGGGACGCGGCGCGCGATCAGCCGCCAGATTCCTTCCAACGCGTCTCCGGCCGCCCACAGCCAGCGCCGTCGCGGGTGGCGGCTGCGGACGTAGGCCGGCATGTTCTGACGCACGCCGAGCACGAGCGCGCGCCCGCGCAGGCGCGCCTCGACCGCGAACAGCAGCGCGAGCGGATGCGGGCCGAGCAGCCAGACGGCATCGACGTCGTCGAGCACGCGCCAGAAGCGACGCAGCGAGGCGGCGATCGCGCGGGCCGCCGCGAAGGGCGCGGTGATCGTCTCGTAGAACGGCAGGCCGATGAACGCGACATGGCCTCCGATCCGGTAGGGGCCGACGGCCCCGGGACGCGGATCGAGCCGCCCGACGAGCGTCAGCCGCTCGACGCGCTCGGCGAGCGCGTCGAGGAAGAGCGCGAAGGCGCGCTCGGCGTAGACCTCGCCGTCGTGTCGTCTGTAGGTGTAGTCGGTGTAGACGGCGAGTCGCACGACGGGCCCGAGTCGTTGAGCGGCGGGACTCTAGCGGGTGCCGCGAACGCCACGGATGGCACCGGCGAGACGCGTCCGCCACGTCGGCCGCGCCACCTCCGCCCAGACGAGCTGGTCGCTGCGCGTGGCGAGCTCCTCCTTGTAGCGAGCCGCCGGGGCGAGGAAGTCGTACTCCGCTACTCCGCGCGCGCGGCAGGCGCGCATGAACTCGACGTGCGCGGCCGTGCCCGCGCGCAGGCGGTTGTCCTCGTAGAGGCGCAGGCCGCTCTGGTAGAAGAGCATCCGCCGGCCGTCGAGGAGCCCGTAGAGGCAGCCGACCGTCTCCTCCCCGCGACGGACGCGCACGAGCGCCGCGCGCCCCTCCGGCACGAGCCGAGCGATCAACGCCCGGTGGAAGGCGACGAAGCGCGGGCTCGCGAACGCCCCGGGCGCGCCGGCCTCCTGCCAGCGCTGCTGGTGCAGGACGATCAGCTCGTCGAGGATCGCGTTGGCGTCCCCCACCGTCGCCGCCCAGTCGTGCTCCAGCTCGCCGAACGCCTTCAGCGTGCGGCGCACGCGCTGGCGCCGGCTGCCGCTCAGGCCGGCGAGCACGTCGTCGCCGGCGAGCAGGTCGGCGACCGGGCTCTCGAGCGTTCTCGGGACCGCCGCCGGGCAGGCCGCCAGCAGCGCGGCCGAGTCCTCTGCGTGCAGGCCGTCGAGCCGCAGACGATCCCAGCCCGGCTCGGCCTCGAGCGCCTCGATCAACGCCGCCGCGAACCCCGCGCGCTCGCCGTCGCCGACCAGCAGTCGATTGCGCTCGACGAAGACCGTCGAGCCGGGCGGCTCGCCGGCGGTGCCGAGATGCCAGGCGCGCGGACGCATCAGGCGCGGCGGCGCCTCGGTCACGAGCGCGATCCCGCACGGACGCGAGCTCCGCTCCGCGATCAGGAAGCGGTGGGCGACGACGTCGCCGTAGTGCTCGAGCCAGGTGCCGGTCCACACCCACGAGCAGCTCAGCGCCGGCTCGGCGATCTCGGCCTCGAGCGCGAGCCAGAGCCGTCGGGCCTCGTCGCGTTCGCGCGAGGGGAGCATGCGCACGACCATCGGGCCGGGGACCACGGTCGTGCTTGCCACACCCCCCATGTTCGCATCACCCTCGTTGGAATGTGGTGAAAAGCGGACCGTGCACCCTCCGTCGAGACGGGTTCCCGAGCGCGTCACCGCCGGTCGGCTCCGGCCAGGCACTCCCGCAACGCATGACGGTGACCGGTTAAGGCTGCTTCCTTCCGGACCTGACCTGGTTCGCGGGCCGTCATCGCGCGGGACCTGACCATCAACGCCTCCGAACGGCACGCCGGCCTCGGAAGCCAGCGACCCTCGAGAGGGAATTCAGCCTTGCTAGAGCGGATTGCAAATACAGGGCACCGCTACCTCCCCGCCTAGCACGATCCGCGGTCGATCATAGCGGCGCTACGCGATCAGCGCATGCCGGCGGCGACGTGCGCGAGCGTCCGACGCAGGCCCTCGGCCAGCTCGACCTGCGGCTGCCAGCCGATCGCCGACCGCGCGCGGGTCGCGTCGAGGCAGCTGCGGCGAACCTCGCCGGCGCGCTCGGGTGCATGGCGCGGGACGAAGTCGGCGCCGTCGCCGAGCTCGCGTAGGCGCTCGGCCAGCTCGAGCACGGTCGTCTCGACGCCGCTGCCGACGTTGAACGAGCCGGTCGCCGCCGACTCGGCGGCGAGCAGGTTCGCGCGCACCACGTCGCCGACGTAGACGTAGTCGCGCGTCTGCTCGCCGTCGCCGTAGACGATCGCCGTCGCGCCGCTCGCGAGCGCGCCGCAGTAGATCGCGACGACGCCTCCCTCGCCGAGCGGGTCCTGCCGCGGTCCGTAGACGTTGGCGTAGCGCAGCGCGATCGTCGAGAGCCCGTGCAGCGAGGCGAACAGCGCCAGGTAGCCCTCTGCCGCATGCTTGGAGGCCCCGTAGGGCGCGAGCGGGCGGATCGGCGCGTCCTCGCCGGTCGGGACGGCCTCGGCGTCGCCGTAGATCGCTCCGCCGGTGGAGGAGAAGATGACGCGGCGCGCGCCGCTCCGATGCGCGGCGCGGAGCACGTTGATCGTTCCCTCGACGTTGACGCGCGCGTCATGGCCGGGGTCCTCGACCGAGCGCCGGACGTCGATGTGCGCCGCGAGGTGGAAGACGACGTCGGGCCGTTCGGCCGCGAACGCGGTCTCGATCGCCGACCCGTCGACGACGTCGACCTCGTGCAGCGCGATGCCGTCCGGCAGGTTCGCTCGCCGACCGGTCGAGAGGTTGTCGACGACGGCCACGTCGTGGCCGGCGTCCACGAGCCCGTCCACGACGTTGCTACCGATGAACCCGGCTCCGCCGGTGACGAGCGCCTTCACGTCGCGGCACCCTAGCAGCGCCGAAGCCGCGGGCCTGCGCGCTTCACGTCGCGCAGCCACGCGTGCGACTCGTCCCCGGGCGGCAGCGCGACCTGGACGAGGATCCGCCAGTCTCGCCAGACGACGCGCATCCTCGCGCGCTCGACGTAGCCGGCCGCACCACAGGCGCGCGCGGATGACTCGTTGAGGACGTCGACTCTGCCGACGATCGCGTAGGCGCCGCGCTCGACGAGGCGGGTCCCCACCGCCGACCACGTCGCGGGAGCGATCCGGCGACCGCGGAAGGCGGCGGAGGTGACGGCGTCCTCGAAGCCCACGACGCCGTCCGGCAGCGTCAGGCGATGGTCGCCGTGCACCGGGAGCGAGCCCTCGAAGGACCAGGTGTAACACGCGAGGCGGCCGTCGGGGGCGACGACGAGCCACGGCGTCGCGCCGCGCGCGAGCCGATCGCGCATCAGACGCTTCGTCATCGTCGAGACCAGCTCGTGGTCGAGCTCCTGGATCGCGGCGAGGTCCCCGAGCGTGCCGGCGCGCAGCTCGAACCCGTCGGGCAGGGCCGGTCTGGGCCGCGTGTCCTGCGTGAGGTCGAGGAGGAACCAGACGTAGTCGGCGGCGAAACGCGGGCGCGGCTTCACGCGCTCGAGCGCGACGCGTGCGGCGCCCCAAGGACCGCGTGTGCGCCTTGCGCGTGCGATGCGTGAGATGGCGTCCACCACGGCGCCGACCACCATACTGCGAGGGACGCCGCGCCGGCTGTGTCCCGGTAGACTGCGCCGTCGCAGGGCGCGTAGCTCAGTGGGAGAGCGCTCGCTTCACACGCGAGAGGTCGGTGGTTCGAAACCACCCGCGCCCATGGCGAAATCGAACGTCTCCGACGGGGTGCTTGCAGCGAATGTCCGCGTTTCTCCCGGCGCCGGCCGTATTCCAGGGCATCCCTAGATGAGTCCGCACGGGCTCGCGACGCGAGCCGTTCGCGGGATGGCGTGGGCGTACGGCGCCTACATCGGCGGCCGCGCGCTCGTGCTGATCTCGACGGCGATCCTCGCGCGGCTGCTGACGCCGCGCGACTTCGGCGTCGTCGCGATCGCCCTCGTCTTCACGACGTTCCTGGACGCGATCAAGGATCTCGGGCTCGGCCAGGCGCTGATCGTCGCGAGCCCCGAGGAGGAGAGCGCGCGCGCCCAGACGGTCTTCAGCTGGAGCGTGGTGCTGGGCCTGATCCTGACGCTCGTGACCGCGGCGCTGTCGCCGCTGGCGGCCGCGTTCTTCCACCAGCCGAAGCTGACGGCTCTGCTGCCCGTGCTCGGCAGCGCCTTCCTGCTGCGGTCGCTCGGCACGACGCACTACGCGCTCGCGCGCAAGCACCTGGACTACCGCGTGCGGACCGTCAGCGAGATCACCGAGGTGACCGTCCGCGGGGTCGTCGGGATCGTCCTCGCGCTGCTCGGGCTCGGCGCGTGGAGCCTCGTGCTCGGGTTCGTCGCCGGCGTCGCGGCGAGCACGATCGCCCTCTGGGCGCTCGTCCGCTTCCGCCCGCAGCCGAGGCTCACCCACACGCACCTGCGCGACCTGCTCAGCTTCGGCGGCGTGCTGACGCTGCTCGACATCAGCGCGGTGATCTTCTACAACCTCGACTACATCTTCGTCGGGCGGGTCCTCGGTGCCGTCCAGCTCGGGCTCTACTCGATCGGCTTCCGGATCCCCGAGCTGCTCGTGCTGAACGTCGCCCACGTCGCCGCCGACGTGCTCTTCCCCGCCTACTCGGCGCTCGATCGCGAGCGTCTGCGCGAGGGCTACCTGGCCGCCGTGCGCTACGTGTCGATGCTGACGGTGCCCCTCGCGGTCGGCCTCGCGGCGCTCGCGCGTCCGGTGATCCTCGTCGTCTTCGGCGACCAGTGGCGCGGCTCGATCCACGTGACGCAGGTGATCGCCGCCTACACGCTCTGCGCGACGCTCTCGATCCCGCCGGGGACGGTGCTGAAGGTGACGCGCCGCGCGAAGATGATGGTGATCTTCTCGATCCCCGCGGTGCTCCTCCTCGCCGGACTGCTGACCGTCGTCACGAAGGAGGGCATCCTCGCGGTCGCGCTGACGACGACCGCGCTGCAGGCATCGGTCGTCCCGATTCAGACCTGGGTCGTCTCGCGGCAGCTCGACGTCTCCTTCTGGTCCTCGGTCCGGCTGCTCGGACCGCCGCTGCTCGCCTCCGCGGCGATGGCCGCCGTGCTCGTGCCGATCGACCACCTGATCGGATCGCCGGTCGTCGCGCTGCTCGTCGGGATCCCGGCTGGCGCCGCCGTCTACCTCGCGGTGCTGGCCCTCGTCGCGCGCGAGCACCTCCGCCGCCTCGTCCGGATCGCGTTTCCCGGCGGCGGCCCGACGACCGAGGCCGCGACGGGGCGCTAGATGATCTGGGGCGCGAGCGGCGCAGCGCGCTCCAGCTCGTGCGCGATCTCCTCGTCGAGCACGGCCGCGACGGCCCGCTGCAACGGAAGCGGCTCGAGCGTGTGCGAGATCAGCGCACCGGGGATGCACTCGACGCGCATGCTCCGACGCCGGATGCGCTCCAGCCGACCGTCGCGCTGCATCTCCTCGAGCAACGGCTCGCCGGCCGTGAAGACGGCCACGAGCCGGGTCGCGTTGCGCTCGAGCGCGTCGAGCGCGTCCTCGAGCGGGTCGCCGGCCCGCCCCCGTCGTCGGCGCTCGCGCAGCTCGCTCGGCAGCGCGGACACGGCCGCTGCGATGCCGCGCCAGATCTCCTGCCGGCGGGCGCGGCTGATGTCGCCGCGGATCAGCTTGCGCCACGTCTCGAGCCGGCGGATCTTGCGGACGTCGCGCGCGTCGCGCACGCGGTCGAGCCGCCGCGACCAGAAGAGGGTGCGCGGGTTGACCATCAGCGCGGCGGCCACGCGCTCGTCGCGCTGGGCGGCATGGAAGGCGAGATAGGCGCCGGAGCAGAGGCCGCCGAGGACGAAGCGCTGCGGCAGCCCCCGCGCGGCCAGCGTGTCGAGGATCGCGCCGACCTGGTCGACGAAGCGCGTGGCGTGGAAGCTCCCGTCCTCGTGCATCGGATACCCCTCGCCGTCCGCGTCTCCGATCCCGGCCAGGTCGACCCGTAGCGTCGGCACGCCGTCCGCGGCCCAGCGGCGCGCGAGCTCCACCCACATCCGATTCGGTCCGATGTGGCGCACCGCGCCGGCGCTCAGCAGCACGGCGCAGATCGGCGCCGTCTCGTCGAGCGGCTCGCTCAGCACGCCGAAGAGGGCGCCCCGCTCGAGCGCGACGGTGATCGGCGTCTCCCGGATCGGCGCGCCGTCGACCGACAGGCTGGCGACGGGCGCCGTCGGCGCCGCCGCCGGCGGCGCCGGTCCCGCGATCACGGGCGCGGGCGCGGAGTGCCCCAGCCACGCGATCACGGTCTCGACCACCTCGGCCGGCATCTGCGAGCGTTGCGGAGCCGTGACCATCGCGCCGTAGCCGGGGCCAGCGGCAAGCGTCAGCTCCACGTCGGTAGCCGCGAGCGCGCGCCGGAGGCGTGCGTCGGGCGCGATCCCGTCGCGCTCGAGCTGCAGGACACGCCGGCCCGCCGGCGCGGGCAGCGGCAGCTGGCCGAGGTCGACGGCCTCGAGCGCCGCCAGCGTCTGCGCGCTGAGGACGAAGCCCGCGCTCGCCATCTCGCCATCCGACTCGGCCGCCTCCTCGCCGGGCTCCGTCGCGCTCGCGGCGGACGCCTCCATCCGCGCGAGGGCGTGCAGCTCGCGCACGAACGTGCGGCCGCGGGCCGGCGTCGCCCACAGCGCGAGGTCGTCGATCGCAGCGCCGAGCGCGACGGCTCGGTAGGCCAGCAGCCCGCCGAGGCCGATCCCGACCGCGGCGACGCGCGGACATCCGCTCTGCTCGCGCAGCCACGCGGCGGCGGCCGCGATCGCGTCGGTCCACGCCTCCAGCAGGTCGTCGTCGTGCGCGTCGCCGGCGCTGTTGCCCGTCCCGGGCAGGTCCAGCCGCACGGTCGGATGGCCGGCGGCGGCGAGCTGCTCGGCCCACTCGCGGCGGCTGCGATAGGAGCAGAGATCGTCGTTGCCGAACGGTGCGCAGAGCACGACGCCGATCCCGCACGGGCGCGCAGCCGGATGGAGCAGCGCGAAGACCGGCCCACGCGCAGTGGTCAGGTAGCAGGCCCGTTGCGCGGGAGGGTCTGGCATCCGGCCACTCTACCGGCGCGCCGCGGTCTCCCGAAGCCGCCGTGGCGCGATGCGGGCTCCTGCTGCTCGGCCGCCTGCGTCGCGTCCCCGACGGGGCCGGAGCTCCGCCATCGTCAGACGTCCTTCGCGATCAGCAGGAGCGTCGCGTTGGTCTGGTGGATGCGCTCGTTCGCGACCATCAGCGAAGCCGACAGCGAGTCGCGCACGTGCCGTCCGACGCTGAACGGCGTGTCGTTCTTGAAGCCGACGATCCCGCAGACGCCGAGGGCGGCCTGGCAGACGCGCGGCGTCTGCTCGGAGGCGGCGATCTTGAGGTTGTTGAAGCGCAGGATCGTCGCCATCTGGGACAGGCGCGTGCGATCCTCGGCGGAGGCGTCGACGAACTCCCGCAGGCCCGAGGAGACCTCGGCCCGCAGCAGCGACAGCTCGCTCATCAGCTCCGAGAGGCGGATCGCAGCCGGCAGCGGCTCGCCGGGCTTCCGTCTCGCCGCCGCGCGCACGAAGGCGCGGGCGCGAGCGAAGGCGTCGCTCGCGATGCCGAGCCACAGGTGGGACCACAGGATGTGCGAGATCGGCACCATCGACTCGTTCATGACCTTCGCGAACCCGGTCGGAAGGATCTGCTCGACTGGGAACTCGGCGCGCACGATGTTGCCGGGCGAGCACGTCCCGCGCATCCCGAGCGGATCCCACGTGCCGGTCGGCTCGAGCGCGTGCTGCTCGCCGCGCGTGAGCACGCAGACCTGGTCGCCGGGCTCGGCCTCGGGCGAGCGGCGCAGCGTCGTCAGCAGGTCGTCGGCGTAGCGGCCGTAGGAGACCGTCGGCGCCTGCTTCTCGAACGTCGCACGCCCGTCGCCGGCCGGTGTCACGGCTGCGATCGAGCGGGCCATGTCGCCGCCCGTCCCGACCTCGGAGGTGACCGACGCGATCAGTCGCTGCTGCTCGCCGAGCTCCCGCAGGTAGCCCTCGAACCAGGGCGCGTCGTCGAGGTGGCGCACGATCGTCGCGACCTGGATCTGGTGCATCGCGAAGACCATCGCGCTTGCCCCGCAACGCCGGCCGAGCTCGAAGCAGGCGGTCGCGAGCGCGTCGAACGAGACGCCGGCGCCGCCCAGCTCCTCCGGGACGAAGGCCGACAGCAGCCCCTGTGCGCGCAGGGCGTCGACGGTCTCGACGGGGAAGCGGGCGTCGCGGTCGACCTCGTCGGCGAGCGGTCCTGCGACGTCGTCGGCGATCGCGCGAACCGCGGCGAGGAAGAGCCCGTCGCGATCCGTCGCGACGCTCACGCGGCCGCTCGTCGGAGCTCGCCCAGGGCAGCCGCGATCGCGGCGACGCTCTCGAACACGCTTCGCTTCAGCATGCTGTCGGGGAACTCGATGTCGAAGCCGTCCTCCAGCGCCAGCATCAGGTTCACGCTCGCGTGCGAGGTCATCCCCGCCTGGTAGAGGTCGGCGTCGTCGGAGAGCGAGTCCACGTCCACCGACAGGCGGGCGTGCTCGCGGATGATGGTGCGGATCTCATCGTTCATGCGGGGAGTATCGGCTCGGCGAGCGGATTTCTGCAACGACGACCGCAGATGCGTATCCGCCCTCGTGCGTGAGGCTGACGGCGAGCTCGATCACGCCAGCCGCCGCGGCCAGCTCCGCCGCGCGGCCATGCAGCGCCAGCTCGACCCACCCGCCCGCTTCCCGACGCACCTCGATGTCGTGCCACGACAGCGCGTCGTCGCCGATCCGCAGCGTCTTCATCGCCGCCTCCTTCGCGGCGAAGCGAGCCGCGAGGCGCTCCGCCGAGATCTGCTCGCCCGTCCGCGAGTCCTCGACCTCGCGCGAGGTGAACACGCGCCGCAGGTAGCGTTCGCCGTGGGCTCTGAGCGACGCCTCGATATCGGCGACGGCGACGAGATCGATGCCGACGCGCAGCCCCATCGCCGGAAAGCATCGCAGAGCGTCAGGCGCCTGACCGCACGGCGACGGCGTCGTGCGGGCCGCCGGCGCGGCCGCTGCGGTCCCAGCGCAGGACGAGCACGAACAGCGCCAGCGCGACGGCGAGCTCGAGCGCGAGCGTGACGCCCTTCCCGCCCGTCGAGATCGACGTGTAGGTGTGGTGCAGCGAGCCGATCGCCAGCAGCGCGAGCGCGAGCGTCACGACCACGGGCGAGTCGCCCAGCGGACGTACGCGCGAACGCGCGGCGCCGCTGCGAGCACCGGCCAACGCGACGGCGAACGCAACGAGCGCGGGGGCGACGAGCCGCGGCTCGTTCGTCGAGTTGTAGTCGTTGAAGACGGGGTCGGGGTTGAGTGCCGCCGCCTGCAGCACGATCACGAGCCCGATCGCGAGAGGCCCCCAGAACGACCAGGAGAGATCGCGGAACCGGGTCGAGAGCAGCGTCGCGGCGAGCAGCGCGGCAACCGCCAGCAGACCGTTCACGACGTGCGCGAAATGGTTGAGCAGGTCGTGCGCGCTGCCGGGCAGCTGCTCGACGGTGTCGAGGATCGTCAGCCGTCCGAAGGGCGCTCCCGCCTCCGAGAAGCCGCTCGCGACGCGCGTGACGACGAGGTAGACGGCGATCGCGACCACGAGCGCCGCGCCGGCGCGGCTCAGGCGCGCGCGCACGCCTCCGCTGCGCCACGCGGGCGACAGCCCGATCCACAGCGCGACGACGGATGCGACCGGCAGCATCGTCTGACGCGCGAGCAGGCCGAGCACGAGGCCCCCCAGCACGAGGGGAAGCCGCCGCGCGAGGAGTCCGAGCAGCAGGACGCCGAGCGCCAGGTCGAAGACGAGGTCGTCGAGGTATCCGGGCGCGAGCGCGTAGTACCGCAGCGCGTAGGGATTGCAGGCGAAGGCCGCGAGGCAGACGGCGCCCGTCGCGACGCTCGCCCCCAACCGGATCAGGACCGCGGCGAGCATCAGGCAGACGGCGATCGCCAGCGCGATCGCCGCGTAGCGGTAGAGGAGCTCGAGCTGCCAGCCCGTCAGGTCGGCGACGGCGCCGATCAGCCAATGGAGCGGCCAGCGCTGGGCGTGCTGGTCGGCGATCCGCCCGGCCGGCAGGTGTGGCGAGGCGCGCGCGATGACGAGGTACGCGTTCTCGTCGTCGGCGTGCGCGTAGACGAAGCCGTGCGCCCAGCTCATCCAACGGTTGGTCGCGGCGAGGGCGGCCATCAGCGCCGTCACGATCATCACGGCCGGTCCCCACGACAGCGGTCGGTTGAGCGCGGCGGCCCGGCGACCGCCCCAGGAGGATCCCGTCCGGTCGCCGCAGTCATCGATGTCGTCGGCTGCGTGCACGCCGCGAGTCTGCCAAGTTCGACGAGCGCCGGTGTCGCGTACCCGCTACCATCCTCGATCTGGAGCGTTGGACTCGGGTACGCACCGATGCGCACCCCGATCGAGGAACGACCGATGCGATCGTCAGGCCGCCGGCAGGATGCCACTCCGCACGCGCGATTTTCACTACGCGTGGCGTTGCTCGCGCTCGTGATCACGCTGGTCGGCGCCACGGCCGCCCAGGCGGCGACGACCTCCGTCGTGCTCGGCTTCGACGGCGGGCTCGCGTCGCAGTACGCGAACCGCGCCGTCCTGACCAATCGCGGGGTGCACGCGACGTTCTTCGTCAGCAGCGGGAAGGTCGGCAGAGCGGGCTACATGACGTGGGCGCAGCTGACGCAGCTGCAGGCGGACGGGCACGAGATCGGCTCCAACGGCGTCGACCGCGTGGCGCTGCCCCCGCTGACGACCGCCCAGCAGCAGCACCAGGCCTGCGACGACCGCACCGCGCTCCAGAGCCACAGCCTGACCGTCCGCAACTTCGCGTATCCCGGGGGGCAGACGAACGCCGCGGTCAAGGCGGTCCTCGCCGGCTGCGGCTACGACACGGCCCGCACCGCCGGCGGCCTCGACTACCCGGACCCCTGCTGCGTCTACGCCGAGACCGTCCCGCCGCGCGACGCGAGGGCACTGCGGGCGATCCAGCCTCAGCTCTCCACGCCGCTGTCGGTCTACCAAGACGCGATCAACGCCGCGCGCAACGGCGGCGGTGGCGTGTTCGACCTGGTCCTCCACGACATCTGCACCGGCACCTGCGCCGGGGCCGGAAGCGACGCGATCAGCACCGCGACCCTCTCCGGCCTGCTCGACTGGATCGCCACGCTGCCCGACGTGCAGGTCCGTTCGACGGCCCAAGCCTTCTCGACCTCCCCGCCCGCCCCCGTCCCCGACAGATCGCCGCCGACAGTGGCGCTGACCGCGCCCGTCGACAGATCGACCGTGGCACCCGGGCCCGTGACGCTGAGCGCGGACGCGAGCGACGACGTCGGCGTCGCGAGAGTCGACTTCCTCGTCGCCGGCACCGTGGTGGGCAGCACGACGACCGCGCCGTACACCGTCGCGTGGGACGCGTCGAGAGCCGGAGCGTCCGCGACGATCACGGCGCGCGCGACCGACAGAGCCGGGAACGCGACGGTGTCGGCAGCGCGCACCGTCACCGTCCTCGCACCGCCCGCCCCGACGGGGCCGCTGACGTACGTGACCCTCGGCTTCGACGACGGCCTCGCGTCGCAATACGCGAACCGCGGCGTGCTCAGCGATCACGGCGTCCACGCGACCTTCTTCGCGAACAGCGGACACGTCGGCCAGCCCGGATACGTGACGTGGGCGCAGCTGACGCAGATGCAGACCGAGGGGCACGAGATCGGCGGCCACACCGTCGACCACGCGATGCTGACCGCAGTCTCCGCGGCTGAGCAGCAGCACCAGATCTGCGACGACCGGACGACGCTGTTGAGTCACGGGCTGGCCGTGACCGACTTCGCATATCCGTTCGGCGCCTCGAACGCGGGCGTGCAGGGCGTCGCCGCCGGCTGCGGCTACACGTCGGCGCGGACGACGGGCGGCACGGACTATCCCGACCCCTGCTGCGTCTACGCCGAGACGACCCCGCCGCGGAACGCCTTCGCGCTGCGTGCCTGGGAGCCGCGGTTCACGACGCCGCTGGCCACCTTCGAGGACGTCATCCAACGCGCCCGCGACACGGGCGGTGGATCGGTCAACATCGTGCTGCACGACCTGTGCACCGGCGCCTGCACCGGCGCCGACGACTACACCGTCGACGTCGCCACGCTCGACGCGCTCCTGACCTGGATCGCCGCGCGACCCGACGTCCAAGTCAGAACGGCCGCACAGGTGCTGGCGATCAGACCCGACACAGGCCCGCCGACCGTCGCGCTGACGTCCCCGGCCGCCGGCGCGCAGGTATCGGGGACCGTGTCGCTGCAGGCCACGGCGAGCGACAACGTCGGCGTGAGCCGGGTCGACTTCGTCGTCGACGGCGAGACGGTCGGCATCGACACGACGGCTCCCTACAGCTTCGACTGGGACTCCTCCAGCACGCCCGTCGGTCCCCTCCTGATCACCGCACGGGCGCGCGACGCCGCCGGCAACGTGACGACCGCGACGTCGCGCACCGTCAGAGTCGTCCGCTAGCCGCGCGTGATCGACGTGCCGACAGCTTGACGCACGAGCACGGCTGCGCCTCGTCGATCGTGACTGCAGGAAAGGCCGCGAGCGGCCGATACCCCTCTCTATGAATGACGAGATCGGAAGAGTCGTCGTGGACGGTGCACGTCCGAGCGGCGAGGTCGCGACGGGTCGGCTGCCGATCGCGACGGACGCGTAGCTGATGGCCGCGTTCCAACCCGGAAGCCCCGACCAGGCGGCGTTCCTCGAAGAGCTGCTCGCAGCCGGCCTGCTGATCGACAGCGGGGTGTCGGGCGTCTATGGCCGCGGCTCGGAGTTCGAGCGCGTGCGTTGGGCGTTCGACGGGCTCGTGACACGCACGGGCGCCGTCGACGCACCCGAGCACATGGCGTTCCCGCCGGTGCTCCCGCGCCGCAACCTCGAGCAGATCGGCTACCTCAAGTCGTTCCCGCACCTGGCCGGCGCGATCTTCTCCTTCGAGGGCGACGAGGCGCAGGCGGCCGAGCAGGGGCAGCGTGCCGGCCGGCACGACGACTGGAGCGAGTTCCAGTCCCAGACCGAGCTCGTGCTGACACCCGCCGCTTGCTATCCCGTCTACCCGGCGATCGCAGCGCGCGGCCCGCTCGCCCCCGGCGGCGTGACCGTCGACGCCGGTGGGTCGTACGTCTTCCGCCACGAGCCCTCCGGCGATCCCGCGCGGCTGCAGATGTTCCACCAGCGCGAGATCGTGCGGATCGGCGAGCCGCAGACGGTGGCCGCCTGGCGCGATGCGTGGCGCGACCGCTCCGTCGGGCTGCTGCGCAGCGTCGGGCTGGAGGCCGACTTCGACGTCGCGAACGACCCGTTCTTCGGCCGCGCCGGCCAGCTGCTCGCGCGCAGCCAGCGGGCGCAGACGCTGAAGTTCGAGGTGCGCGTGCAGATCGCCGGGCCGGAGCCGACCGCGGTCGCCTCCTTCAACTACCACCAGGACCACTTCACGGGCACCTACGGCATCGCGATGGAGAACGGCGGCGGGACCGCGCACACCGCCTGTCTCGGGTTCGGGCTCGAGCGGATCACGCTCGCGCTGCTGCACGCGCACGGGCTCGAGGTCGACGCCTGGCCGGAGCCGGTGCTGGAGCGGCTGCAGCTGACATGAGCACGGCGACGGGCTACGTCAGCCTGCTCGGGCTCGATCCGGCGACCCACCGCCAGCACCTTCTGCACGGCGCCGAGCGCGCCTACCAGGAGACCAACTGCTACACGGACATCCTGATCGAGCTCCTGCACGCCCGCGGCGACGAGCCGCTCGCGACGATGGGCTGCGTGCTGGGGGTCGACTTCGAGGGCGACCAGTGGACGTTCTTCAAGCCGCTGCCGGAGGACCTGGAGCGGCTCTACGGCATCGACGTGCACGAGATGCAGCCCTACCGGCCGTTGCCGCAGCAGATCGCCGAGCAGCTCGAGCGGGGACGCACGATCATCGTCGAGCTCGACTCGTTCTACCTGCCCGACGTCGCGGCCACCAGCTACCGCACCGCGCACGTCAAGAGCAGCATCGTCGCCGAGGCGATCGACCTCGCGGGCGAGCGGCTGCGCTACTTCCACGGTCCTGGGTACTACGAGCTGGCGGGCGCAGACTACCGCGGGGTCTTCCGCCTCGGCCGTGCCTTCTCCGATGACGTCCTGCCGCCCTACACCGAGCTCGTGCGGCTCGACGCCGGCGCGCGCCTGCACGGCGAGGAGCTGCGTGGCGCCGCTCGCGAGCTGCTGCTGCGCAACCTCGCGCGGCGGCCGTCACCGAACCCCTTCCTGCGCTTCGGCGCGCAGCTGGCGGACGACCTGCCACGGCTGCTCGAGGGCGACCACGCCGCCTACCACGACTACGCGTTCGCAACCGTGCGGATGGTCGGCTCGGCGTTCGAGGTCGGCGCCTCCCACGTCGACTGGCTGCTGGGCGAGGCGGGCGCGCCCGCCGCGGCCGCGATGGGTCGGATCGTCGACGGCTCCAAGGTGCTGTCGTTCAAGCTCGCGCGGCGTCGCGCGTTCGACCCCGAGCCGGCGATCGTGGAGCTTGCGAGCGCCTGGGAGGAAGCGTTCGAGGCGCTCGGCGACGCCGTTGTCTGAGCACGGGCTCCGCTCGCCCTCGACGTCTCCGCGAGCCTCGGTGGGGGGTCACGAGCGCCGGGCACTCGAGACCGGCTGGGAGGCGACGTCCTGCCCGCCCGACGCCCACGTCGACCCAGCCGATCTCGACGGCCTCGACTGGCTCGCGGCACGCGTCCCCGGGACGGCGGCGGCGGCGCTCCACGATGCCGGGCGCTGGCGTCCCGGCGAGCCGAGCGACCTGGACGCGGAGGATTGGTGGTTCCGCACCCGCTTCGCTGCGCCCGCGGCGACGCCGGGTGAGGAGGTGGTGCTCGCGCTCGACGGGATCGCGACCGTGGCGGACGTCTTCCTGAACGGCACACGGGTGCTCGAGAGCGTCTCGATGTTCGCCGCGCACGAGGTCGGCGTCGGCGCGCTGCTGGCAGGTGAGAACGAGCTCGCGATCCGTTGCCGAGCGCTGGCGCCGCTGCTGCGCACGCCCCGCAAGCCGCGTGCGCGCTGGCGCACCAGACTCGTCGCCGACGGCAGCCTTCGCTGGTTCCGGACCGCCTTGCTCGGCCGGGCGCCCGGCTTCGCGCCCGGCCCGGCCGCCGTCGGACCGTGGCGTCCGGTGCGGCTCGAGCGCCGCCGACGGCTGGCGCTCGACGCGTTGACGCTGGACGCAGGGCTCGACCGGGACGACGGTCTCCTGACGGTCGAGGCGACGCTCCGCACGCTCCCGGGAGGCGAGCAGGGCGGGTCGATCACCTCCGCCGAGGTCGCGCTGGCGGGACCGTCGGGTGCGCATCGCTGCGGGCTGCTCGCGACGGCCCGCGGTCCGGGCACCGTCACCTTCAGCGGCGAGCTGCGCGTGCCGCGGGTCGCCCGCTGGTGGCCGCACACGCACGGGACGCCGGTCCTGCACGACGTGGTGCTCGAGGTCGCTGCGGACGATGGGACGGTGGTGTCGGTCGATGCCGGTCGCGTCGGCTTCCGCTCGCTCGCCGCCGGGCCGCGGGCCGACCACGACGTCGAGCACGACGGGCTCGACCTGCACGTCAACGGCGTCCGCGTGTTCGCACGCGGCGCGGTCTGGACGCCGGTCGACCCGATCGGCCTCGCGCCGCCGGAGCCCTCACTCCGCGCCGCGCTCGAACAGGCGCGCGACGCGGGCATGAACCTGCTGCGCGTGCCCGGGACGAGCGCGTACGAGAGCCCGGCGTTCTTCGACCTGTGCGACGAGCTCGGCCTGCTCGTGTGGCAGGACTTCATGTTCGCCAACCTCGACTACCCGGTCGCCGACGCCGGCTTCCGCGCGACCGTCGAGGACGAGGCGCGCGACCTGCTCGCCGCGCTCGCCGGCCGGCCCTGCGTCGCCGTGTTCTGCGGCAACAGCGAGATCGAGCAGCAGGTCGCGATGCTCGGCCTCGATCCCGCGCTCGGTCGCGGCGAGCTGTTCGGCGAGCTGCTGCCACGCGCGGTGTCGCGCGCTGCGACGGACGCCGTCTACGTGCCGTCCGCGCCGTGCGGCGGCGAGTTGCCGTTCCGCCCCGGCGCCGGCGTCGCCAACTACTACGGTGTCGGCGGCTACCGGCGTCCGCTGGAGGACGCGCGCCGCGCCGACGTGCGCTTCGCATCGGAATGCCTCGCGTTCGCGAACGTGCCGGACGAGGAGGGCGTCGAAGCGTTGATGCCCGAGCTCCCGGCGAACGTCGTCGTCCATCATCCGCGCTGGAAGGCCGGCGTCCCGCGCGACGCAGGCAGCGGCTGGGACTTCGACGACGTGCGCGACCACTACCTCGCCCTGCTGTTCGGCGTCGACCCCGGCGAGCTGCGGAGGGTGGACCACGCGCGCTATCTCGACCTCTCGCGGGCAGTGACGGGTGAGGCGATGGCGGAGGTCTTCGGCGAGTGGCGCCGCAGCGGCTCGCCGTGCGGCGGCGGCATCGTCCTCTGGCTGCGGGACCTCGCGCCCGGGGCCGGATGGGGCGTCGTCGACGCGGCCGGCACGCCGAAGGTCGCCTATCACCACCTGCGCCGGGCGCTCGCGCCGGTGGCGGTGTGGACGACCGACGAGGGACTCGGGGGAATCGACGTCCACGTCGCGAACGATCGTCCAGAGCGGTTGGTGGCGCGCCTGCGGGTCGCGCTGTACCGCGACGGCGAGCACCGCGTCGACGCCGCGGCGGAGACGATCGAGTTGGACGCTCACAGCGCGACGCGTCGGAGCGTGGAGGGGCTGCTCGGGCGGTTCGTCGACGCCGCGTGGGCGTATCGCTTCGGTCCGCCTGCCCACGACGTGGTCGTGGCGAGCCTCGAGCGCGACGGAGCGGGCGGCACCGAGCTGCTCTCGCAGGCGTTCCGCTTCCCGGCCGGCAGGCCGCTGCGCCAGGAGCCGGCCGACCGTCTCGGGCTCGAGAACGACGGCCGGCGAGCGCCGGACGGCAGCCTCCTGCTCGAGCTGCGCGCGACGCGGGTCGTGTACGGGCTGCGCATCCACGTCCCCGGGTACCTGCCGGGCGACGACGCGCTGACGCTCGAGCCCGGCGCCACCCGCACGGTGGCGCTGCGCCCGGCGGGAGACGAGCTGCCGCCGCCCGCCGGCACGCTGACCGCGCTCAACCTCCAGGGCCGCCAGCGAATCGCGATCCAGGAGGATGCGAGCGACGCGCTCGACCGCGAGCTGCGCGGGTTCGCGCCGCAGGCCCTGGCCCCGAGCTCCCCCGAGTCTGAGACGATGCCGCGATGAGCGCGGACGCGACCGACACCGATCCGCAGCGTCGCATCAACGACGCGCTCTGGTCGCGCGAGGACCTCGTCTCGCACTATGCCGACCGCACGCTGCGGCCGCCCGAGGTGATGGCACTGATCCGCCGGCGCGAGGCGCTCTCAGGACGCGTGCTCGAGCTGGGATGCGGCGCCGGCCGCCTCACCGGCTACCTCGTCGAGCTCGCCGGCGCGTTTCACGCGATCGACGTGCTGCCGTCGATGGTCGAGCACTGCCGGCGCGCGTATCCCGCCGGGACCTTCGCCGTCGGCGACCTGCGCGACCTCTCCGCGCATGGGGATCGATCGTTCGACGCGATCGTCGCCTCCTACGCCGTGCTCGACGTGCTCGGCGACGCCGAGCGTCGCCGTGTCCTCGGCGACCTGCATCGTCTCCTCGCCGAGGACGGTCTGCTGCTGATGTCGACGCACAACCTCGCGTACGCGCCGCGCATCCGCGAACAGCTGCGGGTGCGCACGCGCCGCCCGGTCGGAGTCCTCCGCGAGCTCGTACGCCTCCCGCGCCGCATTCGCAACCGGCGGCGCCTGCTGCCGCTCCAGCGGGTCGAGCCGGAGTACGCGATCCTGACCGACGAGGGCCATGACTTCTCCGTCCTCCACTACTACATCGGGCGCGACACGCAGGAGCGCCAGCTGCGCGAGAGCGGCTTCGAGCTGCTCGAGTGCCTCGACCTCGACGGCCGGCCGGTGGCCGCCGGGGACGACGCTGCCTCCTGCCCCGAGCTGCACTACCTCGCTCGGCGCGTCTAGTCGTGCTGCTCGCGGAGCTGTCGAACCGGCGATTGGACGCGGGCGATGATCGACAACCCGTTGACGAGCTGTGGTAGCGTCGCCGCGGCTGGTGTTCTTCAGGGACGGAGGTACGATGTGCTGAGCCGCGTGCGGGATGTTGTGCGCCGACATGGGCTCCGTGGGGTGGCCCACCTCGCCGTCGACCGTGTCGGCCCGCGCCAGCGCGTCGCGGCTGTCTACGTCTGGTACGCGATCGACCTCGAGCGGGCGGACCGCCCGCAGAACCCGCTGCCCGAGGGATTCGTGGTGCGCGAGGCGACCATCGCGGACGTCGCTTCGATGCAGCAGATGACGAGCGCCCATACGGTGACGATCACGGAAGAGGTCATGCGCGAGCGCGTCCTGAACGGCGTGAAGCCGTGGCTCGCGATCAGCGATGACGGGCGAGTCGCGGGCCTCTCCTGGGTCTTCACCCGCTCGCTCCCGCTCCGTGGTCGCTACGAGCTCGTGCTTCCGGACGACGTCGCCGGCTTCGAGGACACGGTGACGTCGCGCGAGATGCGCGGGAGAGGAATCGCTCCAGGGCTGTTGACGCAACTCGGAGACATCCTCCCTCGGGACGGCGTCCGCGCGATCGTCACGAGAATCGACGTCGACAACGCGGCCTCGCACCGCGCGGTGCAAAAGCTCGGGTTCGAGGAGTGCGCCCGCATGCGGGTCGTCACGCGAGACTGGCGCACGATCGTGCAGATGGTGGTGCCGCCGGGCGATCGATCCTACGCATGGATGACCGGCCAAGTGGAGCGTACGAGATCGCCCAATCCGCTGGGCCGAGCGTTGCGTCGGGCGACGACGCGCCGCGACGCTGCGAGCGGCTCGGAACCGCCGCGCGAACGCTAGCTAGAGGCGCAAGGCCGCGGTCGCCGGGCTGTTGCGCGTGACGCCGCGCAGATCCAAGAGGAGCGGCACGCGCTGAGCGATCGCGACGTGGTCGATGTTCGGATGGGCCGTGACGATCACCACGAGGTCCGTTCCGTCGAGCAGCTCTTCGAGCGGCTCCGAGCGGAGTGACAGCTCCGCGAGCTCCGCGACGTGCGGGTCGTGGAACCCGAGGTCCGCGCCCCGCTGCGCCAGCAGCTGCATCAGCTTGAGCGCCGGCGACTCGCGGACGTCGCCGATGCCGGCCTTGTAGCTCACGCCCAGGATCGCGATGCGCGAGCCCTTCACCGGCTTGCCGGCGTCATTGAGGACGCGCTCGATCCGCTCGAAGCAGTGGTAGGGCATCTGCTGGTTGATCTTTCCGGCCAGCTCGATGAACTCCGTCTGGAAATCGAACTGGCGCGCGCGCCACGAGAGATAGAAGGGGTCGACCGGAAGGCAGTGGCCGCCCATGCCCGGCCCCGGCTCGAACCGCATGAACCCATACGGCTTCGTCGCCGCTGCATCGACGACCTCCCAGATGTCGATCCCCATGCGATCCGCGAGGATCGCCAGCTCGTTCATCAGCGCGATGTTGACGGAGCGGAAGATGTTCTCCAGCAGCTTCGACATCTCGGCCGCCTCCGGCGAGGCGACCTCGACGATCGTGTCGCAGACGACTTCGTAGACCTCGCGGGCACGGGCGGCGCAGGCGGGCGTGAGGCCGCCGAGCACCTTCGGCGTCGTGCGCAGCGTGTGGTCGATGCGGCCGGGGTCCACCCGCTCGGGCGAGAACGCCACGTGGAAGTCGCGCGCCGCGACGAGTCCCGAGGCGGCCTCGAGCAGCGGCACGAGATGCTCGCGCGTCGTGCCGGGGAACGTCGTCGATTCCAGCACGACGAGCTGGCCGGCGCGGAGCGACTCGCCGAGCGCTCGACCGGCGCCGAGCAGCGGCCCGAGGTCCGGCTCGCGGTTGGGCGTCAGGGGCGTCGGCACGCAGATCAGCACGGCGTCGGCCTCCGCGAGTCTGCCGTAGTCGGTCGTCGCGACGATCGTGTCGCCGACGGCGGCGAGGCGCGACGAGGGGACGTCCTCGATCGTCGAGATCCCCGCGTTGATCGCGGCGACGCGCTCGGCGTCGAGATCGACCGCGATCACGCGCCGGCCCTCCTCGGCGAACGCGACCGCAAGAGGGAGCCCCACGTAGCCCAACCCGATGATTCCGACGATCATGGCGCGGATGCTATGTGATCAGGCGGCGCGATCCCCCCGCCCCTCGCCGGCTCGCTCCGCCGCGAGCTCGCGCACCTGCCCGCTCACCCGCGTACGAGTCGACCGCCGCCGTCCCAACACGCACGTACCGGTCCTGATACCGGGCAGAGGGTGGGAACCAACCTCGTCGCAGGCGCCGCGTCAGTCGCGTGACCGGGAGAAGGATGAGGAACGTGCGCGCGACGAGTATCGTAGGAAGCCGTAACGGTTCGGTTTCGGTCGAAACCATGGTCTCCTCTTCGCCGAAAGGATCGTGAGCATGGCGACATATCCCCGGCGTTCAGAGCTCGCGGGCATGAAGCGCTCCGACGTCCTGAGAGCGTCGCCGCGCATGTTCGAGTCGGACCTGCTCGACAAGCTCTCGCGTGTGCACTGGAGCGTCGTCCCGTTGATCTTCGTGCCCGCGATCATCGTCGCGCTCGTCTACGCGATCGCCGACATGGCGCTCTGGCAGGTGGCGCTCTACGTGCTCGGCGGCTACGTCTTCTGGACGCTGACCGAGTACTGGCTCCACCGCATCGTCTTCCACTTCGAGCCGGAAGAGGGGATCGGAGCGCGGCTGCACTGGATCATCCACGGCGTCCACCACGACCACCCGAACGACCCGCTGCGGCTCGTGATGCCGCCGTCGGTCAGCGTGCCGCTGGCGGCGATCTTCTTCGCCGGCTTCCTGCTCGTCGTCGGCAGCCCCGGCGCATACGCCGCCTCGGCCGGCTTCTGGGGCGGCTACCTCGCCTACGACATGCTCCACTACTACATGCACCACCTTCCTGGCGGCCGCAAGCCGCAGGCGTGGATCCCGCGCAAGCTGCACGAGCTGCACATGCGCCATCACTTCAAGGAGCACGACGCCGCCTACGGCGTCAGCGCGCCGTTCTGGGACTACGTCTTCGGGACGCCGGTGCGCAGAGAGCGCGACCGCGAGCGCACGGCGGCGTAGCGGTCGCTGCTACGCCGCGACCGCGGCGAGGCGCGCGGGGATGATCGGCCAGGCGCGCTCGACCACCTCGTCGCGACCGTTGCCGCGGAAGTAGTCCTCGAGCGAGGCGGCCTGCTCGGCGGCCCAGAGCACCTGCCGCGCGTGGAGCGTCGGCAGGTCGGCGCCGGCGATCTCGGCGAACGTCTGCGCCAGCCGCCAGGCGACCCGCGCCGCCGCGAGCGCGTCGGCGTTGGCGGCGTGCGCCTCGTCGAGGCGTACGCGGTAGTGCTCGCAGACGGCGCCCAGCGTCCGCTTGCCGGGCCGGTAGCGGTCGTGCTGCTTGTCGAGCACGTAGGGGTCGACGACGAGCAGCCCGTCGCCGCCGACGCGGTCGACCAGCGGCCGCACGCCGTGGCGCTCGGCCTCGCGCTCGAGGCAGGTCAGGTCGAAGCGGGCGTTGTAGGCGATCACCGGCACGCCGTGGCGCAGCTGGTCGGCCAGCAGCATCGTGATCTCCTCGACCGCCTCGGCGGGGCTGCGCCCCTCCGCGCGGGCCCGCTCGGTGCTGACGCCGTGCACGGCCGTCGCGCCGGCGGGGATCTCGATCCCCGGGTCGACGAGCCAGGCGTGGCTCTCGAGCGGCCGTCCGCCGCCCGCCAGCGTGACCGCCGCGGTCACGATCCGGTCCGACGCGCAGTCGATGCCGGTCGTCTCGATGTCGAAGGCCGCGAGGCGGCGCATGTGCCAGTTCACGCGGCGAAGGTACCGGCGAGGCCGGACGGGATCGGCCGGCCGCGCCGGCGTCCCGGCGCCTTGGAACCTCAGTCCAGGCCCGGCGCGAGGTCTACCCCGGCAGCCGCGAGCGATCGCCGCATCCGCCCGTCATACGTGGCGATCCAGCCCGGACGATCGTCGGCGCGATCAAGCGCCGCGATCACGACATCCGTGTCGAGAACGCAGACCGTCACGCGCGCTCTTCTGAGCGCAGCGTGTCGAGATACCCCGGCTCGTACAGTCCGTCGAACACGCCGAAGGCCGCGTCGAGGTCACGCTGAGCCCTGCGGACGACGATCGTATCGGGACCCTCGGCTTCGATCGTGACGTCGTCGCCGACGGTGAATCCTGCGCGTGCGAGCGCATCGACCGGCAGGGTGATCTGATGCTTGGATGAGATCTTCGGCATGGCCAAGGTCCTGCCATCCAACGAAGCGCATGGGCGTCGGGCGAAGCGGAGAGGGAGGGATTCGAACCCTCGGACGAGGTCACCCCCGTCACACGATTTCCAGTCGTGCCCGTTCAGCCGCTCCGGCACCTCTCCGTGCGGTCGATGGAGCCCGAGAAGGGTACAGGTCCGCGTCCGCCCCGCGCCGCGCGGCCGGGACCCTAGAGCTGCCAGCTGCCGCCGCGCAGCAGCGGCACGCGCTCGCCGGCCGCGGTGACGCCCGTCACGTCGACGTCGTCGCCGCCGATCATGAAGTCGATGTGGATCAGGCTGTCGTTGACGCGCGCGAGGTCCTGCTCGCCGACGGCGAAGTCGAAGCCGCGACCGAGCGCGACGTGGCTGGCGGCGTTCTCGTCCAGCAGCGTGTCGTAGAAGACGGTCCCGAGCGGTCCGATCCGACCCTCGCGGTCGACCAGCGCGACCTCGCCGAGGCGCGCGCCGCCGTCGTCGTGCTGCGTCATCGAGCGCAGCGTCCCGGCGCCGTGGTCGGCGTCGATCTCGACCGCGCGACCGCCCTCGAACCGCACCCGCAGCCCCTCGACGGTCGCGCCGCCGATCAGCAGCGGCTTGGTCGAGCGCACGACGCCCTCGGTGCGCTCCGGGTCGGGCGTCGTGAAGACCTCCTCCGACGGCAGGTTGGGGGCGTGCGCGATCCCGTCGACGGTCTCGAACGCGGCCGAGATGAAGGTCGAGCTGGGCAGCAGCCCGACGGTCAGGTCGGTGCCCGGACCCTCGAAGTGGAGCGCGTCGAAGTGCGCGGCGTTGAGCCGCTCGGCGGCGCCGCTCAGCGTCGCCATCCGCTCACGCCAGGCGGCGACGGGATCGGGCTCGTCGAGCCGGCAGACGTAGACGATCTCCTCCCACAGCTTCGCCAGCGCCGCGTCGGGCTCCAGCTCGGGATGGACGAGCGCCGCCCAGCCGGGCGTCGGGCACGGCCCGATCGTCCAGTTCGTCGTGCGCTGGTTGACGACCTGGCCGGCCTCGCGCAGCGCCGCCGACTTGTCGCTTCCGACGCGCTCGGGGTCGAGGTCCTCCAGCAGGTGCGGCTCGACCGGGCCGGTCAGCGCGATCCGCGCGGAGCGCTGCTCGCCGAGCGCCAGCAGCCGCTCCCCGAACCACGACGGAACGGTTGCGAGCGCCTCGTCGCTGCCGTGCTCGAGCCGGGCGCGGCGCACGTGCGCGTCGGCGTAGACGACGTCGACGAAGCGCGCACCGCGCCGATAGGCGCTCGCCGCGATCGCGCGCGTCAGCGGCTCCTTGCCGATCTCCGAGGAGACGGCGACGATCTGCCCCGGCTGCACGTTGGCGCCGAAGCCGACGAGCAGGTCGGCGAGGCGCTCGAGGGTGTCCGCGGCCGGCGCGCTCACCGGCTCACTGCGTGCTGTTGCAGCCCGCCGCCGCGGCCTGGTCGCGATCCGCCTGCGTGACCGCCGGGATCGTGCCGTCCTTGTCCTTCTTCTCGAGCGGGTACTTCTTCCTGTCCGTCAGGAAGGTGGACGGGTACAGCGCCGGGCAGAGCTTCGCCAGATCGTGGTCGGTGAAGTTCGGGTGGTCCTTGATGAACGCCTTGCGCGCCGTCTCCTGCTGGCCCGTCAGCTTCTGCGGCGCGGCATAGCTGCAGCCGCCGATGACGAGCGCCGCGAGGGGCGCGAGGATGAGGGCGCGGCGTGCCATGGATCCGGAACGCTACCGCTCCCGGGCCGCGACGGTATCGCCGAGCTGTCGTAGTCTCTCCCGGATGGACCCCACCGCCGTCGAGATTCGCGTCCTCGGCTGCCTGATCGAGAAGCAGCGGACGACCCCGGACGCCTATCCGCTGTCGCTCAACGCGCTGCGCCTGGCCTGCAACCAGTCGACCAACCGCGACCCCGTCGTGCACTACGACGAGGCGCAGATCCGCGACGCGCTGGCGCACCTCTACCGCCGCGGCTGGACGCGCCTCGCGAGCGGCCACGGCAGCCGCGCGGCGAAGTACCGCCACCTGCTCGACGAGGCGCTCGGCCTCGCGGGCGACGAGATCGCGCTGCTGGCGGTGCTGATGCTGCGGGGCGCGCAGACGCCGGGCGAGCTGAAGCAGCGGACCGACCGGCTGCACCCGTTCGCCGACCTCGCGGCCGCGCAGGCGACGCTCGATCGCCTGATCGCGCGCGGCCTCGTCGCGCGGCTCGCGCGCCGCCCGGGGCAGAAGGAGGAGCGCTACGCGCAGCTGCTCGGCGGCGCCGACGACGAGGCGGTGTCCGCTCCCGTCGCGGCCGCGTCGCCGTCGCGGGCGCAGGACGGCGCGCAGGTGGCGCGTTCCGCGCCGGTCGCTGCGCTCGCCGCGGCCGCGGCTGCCGCCTCCCCCGCTGCTGCCGCGCCCGTCCCGGCGGCGCAGGCACCGTCGACGAACTCGGCCGCCGCCGTCGCCGCGGAACGCGACGACGATCGCATCGGGCGACTCGAGCGCGAACTGGTGGCGCTCGCCGACGACGACCGGCTCGCCCGCCTCGAGCGCGAGCTGGCGGAGCTGCGCGCCGAGCTGACGGCGCTCCGCGAGGCCCTCGGCGAGTAGCCGTGGAGGGTGGTCCCGACAAGCCGCCGCGACGCCGTCAGCCCGGAAGACCGGCACGCTCGACGCCGCCCGCGCGGACGCCGCGACCGACGCCGTCGGCCCGGCCGGCGCCGTCGAAGCGCGGGCGCGTGATCGCGGTCGGGACGCTTGCCGTCGTCGTGCTCGCGATCGGCGCCGCGGTCGTCGTCGGCCTCGGCCTCGTCGGCAGATCCGACGACACGCCCGCCAAGCATCTCGACGCCTTCGCGGCCGCCTGGACGAAGGGCGACGACGCGGGCGCCTCGCGCGAGACCGACGCCCCCGCCCGCGCGCTCGCAGGCCTGAGAGCGAACCGCGCCGGCCTCGACGGCGCGCCCGTCCGCGTCGCTGCGCTCGGCGTCGCGAACGGCGGCTCGGGCGCCAGCTCGACCGGCCGGGCGCGCGTCACGTGGCAGGTCCCGCAGCTCGGCGCGTGGAGCTACACGGTGAGCGTTCGGTTCCGCAAGGTCGCCGGCAGAGGCTGGCGGGTCGCCTGGGCGCCGACCGTCGTCCACCCCAAGCTGACGGCGGGCACGCGCCTGGGCACGACGCGCACCGCGCAGCGGCGCGGGCGCATCCTCGACCGCGCCGGCGCCCCGCTCGTCGAGGCGCGCCCGGTCGTGCGCGTCGGCGTCGTCGCCGGCAAGGTGACGGACCCGACCGCGACGGCGACGGCGGTCGGACAGCTGCTGCAGATCGACGCGAAGCCGTTCGCCCGCGCGATCAGAATCGGCGGCAAGCAGCAGTTCGTCACGGCGATCACGCTCCGCCCCGAGGACTACGCGAACGTCACCGACCAGCTGAAGGCGATCCCCGGCGTCCAGACGGTGCAGGGCACGGCGCAGCTGGCGCCGACGAAGCCGTTCGCGCGGCAGCTGCTCGGCGGCGTCGGCGAGCTGTCGGCCGAGCAGCTGAAGAGACTCGGGTCGGGCTACGCGGTCGGCGACGTCGGCGGCCAGTGGGGGCTCGAGGCCGCGTTCGAGGCGAGACTCGCGGGCACGCCCAACCGCGCGGTCGTGGTCCGCAACGCCCAGGGCGCGCCGCTCGAGCAGCTGCTGCGACGTCCCGGCACGCGCGCGCAGGACCTCAAGACGCTCCTCGACCTGAGAGCGCAGAGCGCCGCCGAGGACGCGCTCGCGGGCGTCGGCGACAAGGCGAAGGTCGGACTCGTCGTCGTCAGACCGTCGAGCGGCGACGTGCTGGCCGTCGCGAACCGGCCCGTCGCCGACACCTCCGACCGCGCGCTCGCGGGCCAGTACCCGCCCGGCTCGACCTTCAAGGTGGTCTCGACCGACGCGCTCCTGCAGGCCGGCGCGGTGACGCCGGACACGACCGTCGGCTGCCCGAGCACGGTGAACGTCGGCGGGCGCTCGTACAAGAACTTCGAGGGCGAGGGCGGCACGACGGAGCCGTTCTCGACCGCCTTCGCGCAGTCCTGCAACACCGCCTTCGTGCCGCTCGCGAAGAAGCTCGCGCCCGACGCGCTGACGCAGGCCGGCACCCGCTTCGGCCTCGGCGCGAAGCTCGCCCTGCCGGTCGCGGCCTACGGCGGGCAGGTGCCGCAGCCGGCCGACCTCGTCGCGCGCGCCTCGGCGATGATCGGCCAGGACCGCATCCTCGCCAGCCCACTCGCGATGGCCGGCGTCGCCGCGACCGTCGCGAACGGCCGCTGGCACAGCCCGCGACTCGTACCCGCCGACCCCAGAGCGGCCGGCGATCCGCTGCCGAGCGGCGTCGTCGACCAGCTGCGCTCGCTGACGCGCGACGTGATCACGTCCGGCACCGGGACGGCGCTGGCCGGCACCTCCGGCGACGTGCACGGCAAGAGCGGCACGGCCGAGTACGGCAGCGGCACCCCGCCGCCGACGCACGCCTGGTTCATCGCCTACCGCGACGACGTCGCGGTCGCCGTGATCGTCGAGGGCGGCCGCGCCGGAGGCGCCGTCGCGGCGCCGCTCGTGGCGCGGTTCTTCAGCGCGCTCGACAACGGCGTGATCGCGACGAGCGGCACCACCGGCACGAGCGGCACGACCGGCACGACGGGGACCACCGGCACGACGGGCTAGCGTGCGCGGCGCGACCCGTCCGCCGCGCCCCCTCACCCCTCCCGCAGCGCCGCGCGCTGGCGCGCGGTCGCCGCCTCGTCGACCGCGAGCGCGTCGGTCAGCAGCTCGTCCACGAAGACGACGCCGTACACCTCGCGGGCGCGCTCGAAGCTGACCCAGCGGCTGAGGACGTCCTCGCGCACGCGCTCGGGCTCGCGCAGGAGCGCGTCGCCGTACCCGCCTCCCCCGCTGAGCGCATGGCCGAGCAGCTCGCCCGGACCGATCTCGACCTGCGCAATCGGCTCGAGTGGATGGCGCATGCCGGCGGCGTCGAGCTTGAACGGCACCGACGGCGCCGCGCTCCCGCCACCGCGCGTGCCGCGCGGCGGGTTGACGAAGCCGTCGGTCACGTAGGCCGCCTGCATCGGCGCCGTCTTCGGCCCGTATGCCACGACGGCGCCCGGCGCCCCGCGGCGCCGGCCGGCGCCCTCGGAGTCGATCCGCATGCGGATCTCGCGGACCCGGATCGGGTACTTCTGCTCGTCGATCTCGACGCTATCGCGGAACATCAGCCCGTTCGTGACGGAGTTGCCGTACGTGACCCAGCCGTCGTGCTCGGGGCCGGCGGGGCCGCCCTGCGAGCCGAGGAACTTCTGGTTCACGTAGGGCTCGTCGTCGCGCCGCGGGTCCGCGCCCGAGACGACGGCGAAGCCGGGCCCGATGCCGCACGCGCCCTCGGCCAGGCCGTAGCCCTCCCAGGCGTCCGCGATCGCGCGCTGCGTCGTGACGACGAGCCGCTCGCCGATGTTCGTCGTCGCGACCGAGCAGGAGGCGGGGAAGCGCGGGATCCCGACGATGCAGTTCTCGCGCAGCAGCACGCGGACGCGCCGGAACGTGCCGGCGTTGTGCGGGATCTCGGGGTCGATCGAGTTGAACAGGCCGGTCATCACGTTGTTGGTCGCGCACGCGCGCGACTCGTTGATGCCGAGCGGGACGCAGTCGATGTTGTCGCGCAGGTCGAGCTCGACCATCCCCTCGTCGGGGTCGACCGTGATCTTCACGTTGATCGGGACGCCGTCGGGCAGGACCGGCGCGAGCGGGTCGTGACGGCCGCTGCCGACGATCGTGCCGCGCGGCATCCGGCGAATCACGTGCTTCATCGTGCGCTCGGAGTAGTCGAACCACTCCTCCACGAACGTCTTCAGCGTCTCCGGCCCGTAGCGGTCGCAGAGCTCCTTCAGGCGCGCCTCGGCCGTGCGCGCGGCGCCGATCATCGCGAGGTAGTCGCCGTACCACTGCTCCGGCACGCGGATGCGCCGGCGGCACATGCGCACGATGTCGTCGACGTCGCGGTAGCCGCGCTGGATCCGGACCGCGGGGAAGATCAGGCTGCCCTCCGCGTAGGAGTCCTGCGCGAACGGCATGTACGTCGTCGGGGCCGCGTTGCCGATGTCGGCCTGGTGCGCCTTCGCCGCGGTCGTGAAGAGGTGCTCGCCCTCGTAGAAGACGGGCACGAGGATCGTGTGGTCGGCCGGATGCGTGTTGCCGAGGTAGGGGTCGTTGTGGAGGAAGGCGTCGCCCTCGGCGATGTCGTCGTGCAGGTCGCACATCGCCTCGCCGAGGTACTCGGTCCCGATCACGTGGACCGGCAGGCCCTCGGCGGTCGAGAGCAGGCGGTTGTCGCCCGTGATCAGCGCGCAGGAGAAGTCGCGCGCCATGTTGATGACCGCGGAGCGGCCGGCGCGCAGGAGCGTGTTCTCCATCTCGCGCACGATCGTGTCGAGGCGGTTCGCGATCACCGCCAGCAGGACGGGGTCGAACGTGCTCACGGGACCGTCACCTCGCTCGTTTGGGCGCCGAGCGGCGGAGCCGCCTCGACGCTGGTCGTGATCATGTAGTTGCCCGACTCCGTCACGGTCGCGCGCGCGCCGGGCGGCAGGACGATCGTCGTCGTCGGCTCGCGGATCACCGCCGGGCCGTCGAGCACCGCGCCGCGCGGTAGCCGGGCGCCGTCGAAGCGCGGCACGTCGAGCGCTCCCGTCTCGCGGAAGTAGGCCGGCGCGGTCGCGACCGGAGCGCCGCCGGCGTCGGCCGCGATCGGCCGGCCTGCGACCGACGGCTTCGCCAGCTCCGCCGTCGCCCGCGCCTTCCAGACGAGGCACTCGAGGTACTGGCCCGGCTCGTCGACGGCGAAGATACGGCGGTGAGCGGCGTGGAACGCGTCCTCGATCGCCGCGACGTCCTGCGCGGTGCGCACGCGCGCGGCCGGCAGCGGGACGGTCAGCTCCCACACCTGCTGGCGGTAGCGCGCATCGACGAAGAACTCCTTGCGCTCCGCGACCGTGCGCACGCCCGAGAGGTCGGCGAGGAACGCGTCGGCCTGCGCCTCCGCGTCGGCGAGCGCGCCGTCGACCTCCTCGAGATCGAGCGCGCGCGTCTCGGCGTAGCGGCTGACCGAGAACTCGGCGATCACGTCGGAGTAGAGCGCGCCGCACGCGCTCAGCGCGCCCGCCGTGCTCGGCAGCAGCACGCGCCCGACGCCCAGCTCGCGGGCGATCTTCACGATGTTGAGGCCGGAGGCGCCGCCGCCGGCGACGATCGCGACCTCGCGCGGGTCGATCCCCTGGCTGATCGTGATCTCGCGGATCGCGCCGACGATGTTCTCGCTCGCGATCGTGAGCGCGGCGTCCGCGGCCGCCTCGAGGCTCATGCCGAGCCGCTGCGCGAACGGCGCGAACGCCCGCTCGGCCGCGTCGCGGTCGAGCGCGAGCCGCCCGCCGAGGAAGTTCGCGCCGTCGAGGTAGCCGAGCAGCAGGGCGGCGTCGGTGATCGTCGGCTGCGTCCCGCCGCGCCCGTAGCAGGCGGGTCCCGGGTCGGCCCCCGCGCTCTGCGGCCCGACGTGCACGAGCCCGCCGGCGTCGATCCAGGCGATCGAGCCGCCGCCGGCGCCGATGCTCTTGACGTCGACCGCGCGCGTCCCCGTGATGTGGCCCGTCCAGCGGCCGCCGAGCCACGTCTCCGAGGTGTAGTGGACCTCGCCGCCGCTCACGAGCCCGACGTCGAACGTCGTGCCGCCGGTGTCGCAGACGAGCATGTCGACCGGCGCGCCGCCCTCCCCCGCCAGCTCGACGCCGCCGTAGGTGACGGCCGCGACGGGCGCCATCGACGGCCCCGAGCCGACCGAGTAGATCGGCCGCGCGACGACCTCGGCCGGCCGCCAGGCGCCGCCGAACGAGGTCGAGATGAAGAGGTCGCCGGCGAGGCCGGCGGCGCGCAGGTCGCGCTCCAGCTCCTCGAGGAACGTCTGCATGACGGGCTTGAGCGACGCGTCGATGACGGTCGAGGAGGCGCGCCGATACTCGCGCACGATCGGGTTGAGCTGGTGCGAGAGCGTGAACGGCATGGCCGGCGCGTGCTCGGCGATCAGCTCGCCGACGCGCAGCTCGTGCGCGGGGTTCGCCGTCGCCCACAGCAGGCAGACGCCGATCGCCGCGCAGCCGGCCGCGCCCGCGGCGGCGATCGCCTCCACGACGCTCGCCTCCTCGAGGGGCAGGAACGCCGTCCCCTCCGCGTCCATCCGCTCGCGGATCTCCCACGTGTGCTGGCGCGGCACGTACGGCGGCGGGTAGGGCAGCTGGCGGAACGGGTCGAGCTTGCCGCCCTCGCGCATGAGCAGGATGTCCGGGAACCCCTCGGTCGTGAAGAAGGCGGTGCGCGCCGTCTTCTGCTCGACGATCGCGTTCGTCGATCGCGTCGTGCCGTACGTGAAGCCGTCGGTGCTCGCGAGCAGCTCGCGCAGCTCGAGGCCGAGCGTGCCGGCGACCTCGGCGAGGGCGGCCGCGACGCCGTCGAACGCGCGCTCGTACGTCGTCAGCGCCTTGGCGATGTGCAGCTCGCCGTCGTCGTCTGACACGACGACGTCCGTGAACGTGCCGCCGGTGTCGACGGAGATGCGATAGCCCACGTGGTTCCCTTCTCGAATCGGTCGGATCAGGCGGCCGCGGCGAGTGGCGCCGCGGCCGTGAAGTCGTCGTCCTCGTCGGGCTCGGCGATCGCCGTGCGCCGGCGTTCGCGCTCGAAGCCGACGAAGTAGAGCGCCAGCAGCGCGAACGAGACGACCGCGATCAGCGAGCCGAGCGCGTAGACGACCGGCGTGATGCGCACGCCGGTGACCGCCAGCAGCTCCATCGGCAGCGTCTGGTCGCGGCCCATCACGAATGAGCTGCGCTGCACCTCGTCGAGCGAAAGCGTGAACCCGAACAGCAGCGAGCCCATCACGCCGGGCGCCAGCAGCGGCAGCGTGACGGTGCGGAAGACCTTCCAGCGGGAGGCGCCCAGCACCGCGGCGGCCTCCTCGACCGAGACGTCGTAGCGGTTCAGGAAGATCAGGAAGACGATGAAGCCGAACGGCATCGTCCAGGCGACGTGCAGCAGCAGGCCGGTGGTGTACCAGTGCGCGCCGAGCCCGACCTGGTCGGCGAACAGCCGCATGCCGAGCCCGAGGATCACGCCCGGCGTCAGCAGCCCCAGCAGCAGCAGGTAGAAGAGCGGGCCGCGGCCGCGGAAGCGCCGCCGGAACGCGAGCGCGGCCATCAGCGCGAGCGCGGTCGCGAGCAGCGCCGTCAGCAGGCCGAGGATCAGCGACAGGCGCAGCGGCGGCCAGTAGTTCGTCAGTGGCTCGCCGGCGATCGTGAAGAGGCTGTAGTCGCTCGGGTGCAGCAGCTTCTCGTAGGAGACGAAGGTGAACTCGCTGGGCGGGAAGACCGCCGTCGCGCGCTCGCCGAACGACAGCGTCAGCATGATCGCGAACGGCGCGTAGAGGACGAGCAGGACGAAGGCGAAGAGCGTCCCGCTGAGTCCCTTGACCGCCCGCTGGCCGGTGGTGAGGGTCATCGCATCTCCTACAGCTCGCGGCGCAGGTCGTGGATCTTCATGAAGACGCCGAGCACGATCGCGGCGAGCGCGAGCAGCACGACGGACAGCGCGGCGGCGGTCGGCCACTGGCCGGAGCCGGCGATCGCGTTGATCGTGCCCGCGAGCGCCGGGTGGGTCCCGCCGCCGATCAGCCGCTCGGTCGCGTAGTCGCCGAAGAGGAAGATCGCGGCGAAGAAGCAGCCCGCGACGAGGCCGCCCTTGGCGAGCGGGAACTCGATCCTCCAGAAGGTCTGCCACGCGCTCGCGCCGAGGCTGCGCGAGGCGGCGACCACGTCGTCGTCGATGCGGCTGAGCGCCCAGTAGACGGGGCCGATCACGAACACGACGTAGAGCGACGACATCGCGAAGATCATCGCGGTCTGGTTGTAGAGGAAGGCGCTCGCCGGCTCCTTCAGGATGCCCGTGGTCGTCAGCAGCCAGTTCAGCACGCCTCTGTTGCCGAACAGCGGCTGCCAGGTGATGATGCGGATCACGTAGCTGGTCCAGAACGGCAGGATCGCGAGCATCAGCAGCAGCGTCTGCAGCCGCCGGCTACGCACGAAGCGGGCGAGGAAGTAGCCCGACAGCAGCCCCACCGTCGCGACGATCGCGAGCACGATCACGACGACCTTCAGCGTCTGCCAGGCGAGCGAGCGGAAGGCGCCGTCGCTGACGACGCTCTTCCAGGTCGAGAGGTCGAACGTGTGCACGAGCGTGCCGCCGTCGGCGCGCCAGAAGCTGACCCAGACGATCATGCCGAGCGGGATCGCGACCGCCACGACGACCCACAGCAGCGCGGGCGCGAGCAGCAGCGCCGTCTCGCACCGGCGCCCGCGCGCGCGAGCGCGCAGCCGCGCCGCGTGGTCGACGGCGGGGACGGGCGCGTCGCGCGCGAGGCGAGGCGGGGCTGGGCTGCGCATCGAGGTCGGCATGTCAGGCCGCCGTGAACTCCGTCCAGCGGCGCAGGTACTCGGGGAACTCGCGCGGGTAGGCCTGCCAGTCGGCGACGTGCTTGAGGCGCTCGTCGAGCGACGGCCGCTCGCCGGGCACGGAGCCCTGGTACCAGTAGTCCCACGCGCTGCCGCTGCCGCTCGGCGCCTTCTGCTTCTGCAGCACCGGCTTGGTCGTGTCGGGACGCGGCGAGTAGTACCCCTGCGTCCCGAGGATCGCGCCGGTCACGCCGCTCGTCAGGTTCCAGTCGATGAATCTCGTGACGGTCGCGTAGCTGGTGGTTCTTCTCGAGACCGCGCAGCCCTGGATCCAGCCGTTCGAACCCTCCGTCGGGTCGTTGACGAAGACGGCCTTCGCCTTGTTCTGCACGGCCGCCGCGACGGCGCTCGCCCAGAAGTCGCCGACCCACACCTCGCCCGCCGTCAGCAGGTCGACGAGCTGGCCGAAGTCGCTCCAGAAGAGGCGGAACTGGCCGCGCGCCTTCTGCTCCTTGAGGAACGCGAAGACGATCGCGAGGTCGTCTCTCGTGAGGTCGTTGACCGCCCCCTTGAAGTTCGCCTGCTTCGAGCCCTCGAGGAAGGTGGCGACCTTCATGACCGACGTGATCGGCTCGTTCAGGAGCGTCGCGTGGCCCTTGTTGGCCGGGTCGAAGATCGCGCCGTAGGACTTGAGGTCGCCCTTCGCTCTGTCGGACAGGTAGCCGAACGCGTCGAAGCCGAACCAGGTCGGCACGGCCTGGAACTCGTCGTATCTTCTGCTCTTGATCGCCGCGGGGGTGTAGATGCCGGCGATCGGCCAGCCGGACTTCTCGTTGTAGCCGGGCTCGCCGGGCTTGCGGAAGAGCGGCAGGACCTGGTCGTTCCACGCCGGGATGTCGCTGACCGGGATCGTTCTGAGCGTGCTCTCGATCGCGCCGAGCTGGTTGAAGTTGAGCTGGTCGACGTCGAACTGGCCGTAGTTCTGGTTCCAGAACGTGATCTGGCTGCCGAGGTTGTCCGACTTGCCCTGGACCTTGATCCCGAGCGCCTTCTGCGCGGGTCCGAAGATGCGCGGGTCCTCCGTCAGGCTGAGGCCGATCTCGCGCACGGTGCCGCCGCCGGAGCCGGTCGATCCGCCGCTGCTGCTGGTCCCACCGCACGCGCTCAGCAGCGCGCCGAGGCTGCCGGTCGCGGCCAGTCCACCGGCCGCCCGCAGGCCGCCGCCGATCAGCGAGCGGCGCGAGTAGCGCGTCTCGTGGAGCGCGCGCTGTCGCGCCATCTCCTCATAGCTGAGCTGGGTCATGCCTCTCCTTGGTGCCGTACGTAGTGACTGCGCGACGTCAGTCGTTGCAGAGGTAGTGGGCGTCCTCGGGCTTCCACCAGACGCGGTAGCGCCGGCCGATCGCCGGCTCCAGCTCGCCCGACTCCTCAGCCCGCAGGTCGAGCTGCAGCGCGGTCCCGGCCGCGTGCAGGAACCACGTCACGAACGAGCCGCCGTACTCGAGCGCCTGCAGCTCGGCCTCGAGCCGCGGGCAGCCCTCGGGCGGCTCGCCCAGCCGCAGCGAGTCGCTCCGGATGACGGCCGTGCAGGAGCCGCGCAGGCCGTCGCGCGCGACGCGGCCGTTGAGCGCGAACGTGCCGAGCGCGGTGACGAAGTCGCCACCCTCGACGGTGCCGTCGATCAGGTTGTTGCGACCGACGAAGTCGGCGACGAAGCGCGTCGCGGGGGCGTTGAAGACGCTCGCCGGCGGCCCCGACTGCTCGACGCGGCCGTCGTTCATCACGAACACGCGATCGGCCAGCGCGAGCGCCTCGCTCTGGTTGTGCGTGACATGCACGAACGTCAGCCCGAGCTCGCGGTGCAGCTCCTTCAGCTGCGACTGCATCCGCAGCCGCAGCTTCGCGTCGAGCGCGCCGGTCGGCTCGTCGAGCAGGACCAGCCGCGGCTCGATCACGAGCGCGCGGGCGATCGCGACGCGCTGGCGCTGCCCGCCCGAGAGCTCGTTCACGCGGCGGCTCGCGTACTCGCGCATGTGGACGCGCTCGAGCATCGTGGTGACGCGCTCGGTCAGCTCCCGCTTGGCGGTGCCGCGCAGCTGCAGCCCATAGGCGACGTTGTCGTAGACGTTCTTATGCGGGAACAGCGCGAAGTGCTGGAAGACCATCGCGAAGCCGCGCTTGTGGGCCGGCACGAACGTGATGTCCTCGCCCCGCAGCCGCACCGCGCCGCTCGTCGGCTCGTCGGTGCCGGTGATGATCCGCAGCGTCGTCGTCTTGCCGCTGCCGCTGGGGCCGATCAGCGAGACGAACTCGCCCTCGGCGATCGACAGGTCGATGCCGTGCAGGACGGCGGTCTCACCGAAGCGCTTCTCGACGCCGGCCAGTTCGAGGTACCCGGAAGGGGTCGTCACAGCGGGGTCTCCTTGGACGGGGACGAGGCGCTCTCCGGATCCGACCCTACTCATGAATGGAATCCCAAGTCAAGAGATAGGATCCTAAGTGTCGCGTTTCGGGGCATGCTGGCACGATAAGACCACCTAGTTGGATCCGATCTCTCCGGTGGTACAGCAAATTGGATCCTTCTTTCGCCCAATGGCGAAAATGCGCTCATGACGAGACGGGCGTCGCCCAGCGCGGCTCGGCGTGCGCCGCCCAGTAGCGCTCCCGAAGCGCTCGCGTCAGCGCACCCGGCCTGCCGTCGCCGACCGCCGCGCCGTCGAGCGTCGTGACCGGCATCACCCCGCCGGCGGTGCTGGTGAGGAACACCTCCGACGCGCGCGCGAGGTCCGCCAGCGGCAGCGCGGCGACGCGCAGCGGCGCGAGCGGCTCGCGCTCCAGCAGCTCCAGCAGCGTGCGCCGCGTCATCCCGTCGAAGACGCCGGCAGCCGGCGTGCGCACGACGCCGTCCACGACCGCGAAGACGTTGAACCCCGCCCCCTCGGTGACGTTGCCGGCGCCGTCGCTCAGCGCGCCGAGCGCCCCGCCGCGATCGTAGGCCTCGTAGAGCCCGCGCACGAGGTCGCCCCAGTGGAAGTTCTTCACGGTCGGGTCGATCGACGTCGGCGGGATCCGGTGCGTGTCGCGCGCGACCACGAGGTGCACGCCGCCGGCCTGCTGCTCCGGCCGCTGGATCCAGACGAACGGCACCGCGTAGGCGTAGAAGCGGTTCGGGAAGCGGCGCGGATCGCGCTCGCCGGCGGGCGGGACGCCGCGCGTCGCGATCATCGCGACGTAGGCGTCGCGCAGCGAGCTGCGGCGCGCGAGCTCGATCAGGATCGTGCGCATCTGCTCGCGCGCGAGCGGCGGCACGAGTCGCAGCCGGCGCCAGTTGCGCTCGAAGCGCGCGAGGTGGTCGTCGAGGCGGAAGAACGCGCCCTGCCAGACGGAGACGACGTCGTAGGTGAGGTCGGAGCGCACGAAGCCGGTGTCGAGGATCGGGATGCGGGCCTGCGCGACCGGCACGATCTCGCCCTCGATCCAGGCGGCGCCCGCGGCGAAGGCGTCGTCCGCGCCGGACGCGGCGAGCGGCTGCTGCGTCGTCGCCCGCGCCTGTTCGCCGGCCGTCATGCGCGTCCCGCGGCGGCCGGCGCGGCGGCCAGGATCGCGTCGAGCGCGTCGCGCGCGACCGTGCCGATCAGGTCCAGCTCGGGACGCTGGATCGTCAGCGGCGGCGAGACCGCGATCGCGCTGCCGAGCGGGCGCACCAGCACGCCGCGGCGCCGCAGCTCGAGCGCGACCGCCGACGTGGTCACGCCGGCCGCCAGCGCCGCCGCGTCGAGCTCGACGGCGCCCAGCAGCCCGGTCCCGGCGCGTACCCCGGCCACGAGCGGATGCTCCGCCAGCGGCGTCAGCACCGCCGCCAGCTCGCCCTCCAGCTCGGCGCCGCGGGCGATCAGCCCCTCGCGCTCGAGCACGTCGAGGTTCGCGTGCGCGGCGGCGCAGCAGGCCGGATGGCCGGCGTACGTCGCGCCGTGGCGGACGAAGTTCCCGGGCTCGTTCCAGAACGGCTCGGCGACCGCGCCGGAGACGACCACGCCGCCGAGCGGCAGGTAGCCGCTCGTGACGCCCTTCGCGAACGTGATCATGTCCGGCTCCACGCCCCAGCGCTCGATCCCGAACCAGCTGCCGAGGCGGCCGAAGCCGCAGATCACGGCGTCGACGACGAACAGGATCCCGTGCTCCTCGCAGAGCGCGGCGACGCCCTCGAGGTAGCCCGCCGGTGGCGGCAGCACGCCGCCGGCGCCGATCACCGGCTCGGCGAAGAAGGCGGCGATCCGCTCCGGTCCGACGCGCAGGATCGCCTGCTCGAGCGCCTCGAGCGAGTCCCACGGCACGAGCGTCGTGTGCTCGAGCAGCGGGCCGTAGCCGGCGCGGTTCGCCTCGATCCCGCCGATGCTCGTGCCGAAGCCGTGCGTCCCGTGGTAGCCGTTCGTACGGCTCAGCAGCTGCACGCGCTGCGGCTCGCCCTTCGTCCACCAGTACTGGCGCGCGAGCTTCGCGGCGGTGTCGATCGAGTCGCCGCCGCCGGTCGTCAGGAAGACGCGGGCGTCGGGCACCGGCGCGAGCGCGGCGAGCCGCTGCGCGAGCGTCTCGGCCGGCGCGTTCGTCGTGTCGCCGAAGGTCGAGTACGCGTCCAGCTGCACGAGCTGCGCGCGGACCGCGTCGGCGATCTCTGCTCGCCCGTGGCCGACGTTGGCATACCAGAGGCTCGCGGTCGCGTCGAGGTAGCGCTCGCCGGCGTCGTCCCACAGCCACACGTCCTCGCCGCGGGCGAGCGTGAAGAGCTCGTCGCGCACCGCGGCCATGTCGGAGAAGGGATGCCAGAAGCGGCGGTCGTCGGGGTTCGTCGTCATCGGTGGGTTCCTCCGGGTCGGCTCAGCGGTCGAGCAGCGCCCGAGCGCGAGCGGCGAGGCCGTCGGCGTCGAGGCCGTAGTGGCGGTAGAGATGGGTCGGGGGTCCGATCAGCGCGTACTCGTCGGGCGGCATGCCGGCGCGGGCGAGCCGCACGCCGCCGACGCCGCCGTCGACGAGGGCATCCGCGCAGGCGGACGCGAGGCCGCCGACGACGTTGTGCTCCTCGGCCACGAGCAGCCGTCCGCTGCGCGCGGCGACGGCGCAGAGCGTCTCGGCGTCGAACGGGCGGATCGTGTGGGCGTCGAGCACGGTCGCCTCGACGCCCTCGGTTGCGAGCTGCTCGGCCGCCGCCAGCGCCGGCGCGACCGTGACGCCGTTGGCGACGATCGCGAGGTCGCCGCCGTCGCGCAGCGTCGCGAGGCGGCCGACCTCGAAGGCGGGCGCGCCGGGAGCGTGGACGTCGGGCTCGCGGCCGCGGCCGAGCCGGAAGTAGATCGGCCCGTCGTGGTCGACGGTCGTGCGCAGCGCGCGCTCGGTGCTGGCCGCGTCGCAGGGGCAGATCACCGTCATGTTCGCCATCGCGCGCAGCAGCCCGAGGTCCTCGGTCGCGTGGTGCGAGGTGCCGTAGAAGCCGAGCGAGATGCCGGCGTGGTGCGCCAGCACCCGCACGGGCAGGCCCGGGTAGGCGAGGTCGGTGCGCAGCTGCTCGGCGCACAGCAGCCCGACGAAGCTCGCGAACGTCGCCACGTACGGCACGTAGCCGAACGTCGCCATCCCGGCCGCCATCGTCACCATGTGCTGCTCGGCGATGCCGACGTTGAGGAAGCGCCGCGGGTGGCGGCGCTCGAAGTCGACGGTGCGGTTGGAGAACTTCAGGTCGGCGGTCAGCACGACGATGCGGTCGTCGGCGTCGGCCAGGTCGGCGAGCACCTCGCCGGCGACGGCCGCGTTCGCGAGGCGCTCGGAGGCAGCCATGTCCCAGCTCGCGGGATCGCTCGGCAGCGGCGCGCGGAAGGCGGGCGGGGCGTCAGGCATGGAACCCCTCCAGCTCGCGGGCGGCGTCGGTCGCGTCGGGCGGCGCGAGGTAGCCGAGGTGCCAGGTGCGCGACAGCTCCATGTAGCCGATCCCCTTGCCCTTGACGGTGTGGGCGACGAGGCAGGTCGGCGTCGTTGTGTCGGTCGCGGGGACCGCCGTCAGCGTCTCCCACACGGCCGCGGGGTCGTGCCCGTCGAGCTCGACGACCCGCCAGCCGAAGGCGCGGAACCGGTCGCCGATCGGCTCGACCGTCATCACGTCCTCGGTCAGCCCGTCGAGCCCCATCTGGTTGCGGTCGACGATCGCGACGAGGTTGCCGAGGCCGAAGTGGCCGGCCGCCTGCGCCGCCTCCCAGATCTGGCCCTCGTTCAGCTCCTGGTCGCCGAGCAGCACCCAGATGCGGCTGCCGTAGCCGCGCATCCGCGCGGCCTGCGCCATCCCGACGCCGATCGAGAGGCCGTGGCCGAGCGAGCCGGAGGAGAAGTCGATGCCGGGGACGCGGCGCATGTCGGGGTGGTCGCCGAGCGGGTTGCCGAGGCGCGTGTACTGGTCGAGCAGCTCGGCCGGGATGTAGCCGTGCTCGGCCAGCAGCGGGTAGACGCCGACGGCGACGTGTCCCTTCGACAGCACGAGGCGGTCGCGGTCGGGCCACTCGGGATCGTCGGCGAGCCGCAGCACGCCCGAGTACAGCGCCGCGAGCAGCTCGGCGGCCGAGAAGACGCTCGTGTAGTGGCCGCTCTTGGCGACCTCGATCAGCCGCAGCGTCTCGTTCCGGACGATCGCCGCACGCCGCCGGATCTGCTCGAGCGGCGCGGGCGCGGCGCCGGCGGCGCCCGCGGCGAGCGCAGCCGGCGCGGCGGGGTCGGTCGTGCGGTTGCCGGGCATGGCAGAGGTCCTCTCGGCGGGGCTGGACGGACACCGGCCTCCCGGCCGACGCGTCCAAACTAATGGATCCATTCTGCTCTCGTCAAGCCATTTCGGATCCGTTCTGGCCAGAATGCGCCATCAGACCCCGTCCAGATGGCGAATGCGGATCCAATCTAGCTCGCTGCCGCGCTCGCCCCGAAGTGATTGGATCCGACTTCTCATCGGATACGATCGGTGCTCTCGCGCCGGCCCTCGGAGATCGCACGCACTCGTGAGCAAGCAGTCAGACTCGGAGGACGCCGCGCTGGCGGCGATCGCGCCGCTCCCCGCGCCGCTGCGCGAGCCGGGCGCAGCGCTCGACGGCCCCTACGAGCCGCTCGGCCAGGCGATCGCGCAACGCGTCCGCGAGGCGATCCTCGACGGGCTGCTCGGCCCCGGCACGCGCATCCGCCAGGAGGCGCTGGCGAAGCGCTTCGGCGTCAGCCGGATCCCCGTGCGCGAGGCGCTGCGGCGGCTCGAGAGCGAGGGCCTCGTGACGCTCATACCGCACAGCGGCGCGCGCGTCGCGCGACTCGACCGCGCCGAGCACGTGGAGCTGTACCGGATCCGCGAAGCGCTCGAGCCGGTCGCGCTGGCCGAGAGCGCGCCGTTGCTGAGCGAGGCGCAGCTGTCGGAGCTGCACCGCCTCGCGGACGCGATCGGCGAGGCGCACGAGGACGCCCGCCGCTGGCTCGAGCTCGACCGCGACTTCCACCTCGCCAGCTATGCAGCCGCTCCGCTGCCGCGGCTGCTGGCGATGATCGACGACCTCTGGACCACGACCCAGCACTACCGCCGCGCCTACCGCGAGACGCTCTCGGCCGCCGACTTCGCGTTCGTCGACCTCGACCACCGCCTGATCCTCGACGCGCTCGACCGGCGCGACCCGATCGACGCCGCGGAGCGGATCCGCTCGCACATCCGCCGCACGCGGCTGGTGCTCGCCGAGCACGGCGAGGTGTTCGAGCGCTAGCGCGGGGGGTCTCGTGCTAGCGCGCGACCCCCCCGCGCCCCCGGCTCAGGCGGGCATGTCGAGGTAGACGGTCTTCGTCTCGGTGTAGAAGTGCACGGCCGCCTTGCCCTGCTCGCGCGAGTGGGAGCTCGACGCCTTCATGCCGCCGAAGGGCACCTGCGGCTCGGCGCCGGCGGTCTCCGAGTTGACGTGCAGCATCCCGGCCTCGACCTCGCGGACGAACGCGAAGGCGCGCGCGATGTCGCGCGTGAAGATCGACGCCGAGAGGCCGTAGGAGACGCCGTTGGCGACCGTGACCGCCTCCTCGAGCGAGCCGACCGGGATCAAGCCCAGCACCGGCCCGAAGACCTCCTCCTGGCCGAGCCGCGACGCCGGGTCGACGTCGCGGTAGACCGTCGGCGCCACGAAGTAGCCGTCGCCGGGCGGCACCGCGTCGCGCCCGCCGACCGCCAGCGCGTGGCCCTCCTGCGCCGCGACGTCGAGATAGCCGAGCACGCGGTCGCGCTGCGCGGCGGAGACGACGGGGCCGATGTTCGTCGCGGGATCGAGCGGGTCGCCCACGCGCAGCGCCGCGACGCGCGCGACCAGCGCCTCGGTGAAGGCGTCGGCGATCCCCGGCAGGACGAGCGCGCGGCTCGTCGCCGTGCACTTCTGCCCGGAGGACATCATCGCGCCGCGCAGCGTCTGCTCGACGGCCTGCCCGACGTCGGCGTCGTCGAGCACGATCACCGGGTTCTTGCCGCCGAGCTCGAGCTGGACCTTCACGCCGCGCTCGATCACGCGCCGCTGGATCGCGCGCCCGACCCCGGTCGAGCCGGTGAACGAGAGCCCGTCGATGCGCTCGTCGTCGGTCACGGCGGCGCCGATCTCCGCCGGCTCGCCGTGCACGACGTTCAGCACGCCGGCCGGCAGTCCCGCCTCCTGGAGCGCCTCCGCGACGCGCACGGCGCACAGCGGCGTCAGCTCCGACGGCTTCCAGACGACGGTGTTGCCGAAGGCGAGCGCCGGTGCGAGCTTCCAGATCGGGATCGCGACGGGGAAGTTCCAGGGCGTGATGATGCAGGTGACGCCGAGCGGCACGCGCTCGGACCAGATGAACGTCGTCGCGTTGGCGCTCGGCAGCACGTCGCCGACCGGCTGCGAGGCCTCGCCCGCGAACCAGCGCAGGATCTGCACGCCGCGCGCGACCTCGCCGCGTCCCTCCGCCAGCGTCTTGCCCTCCTCGCGCGCGAGCTCCTCGCCGACCGACGCGACGCGTTCGGCCAGCACCGCGGCGGCGCGGTGGAGGATCTCGCCGCGCGCCGGGCCGGGGGTGCGGCGCCAGCCGGGCGCCGCGGCGGCGGCCGCGTCG
>JAOPZA010000046.1 GCA_025964325.1 Conexibacter sp. | reverse complement strand
CCGGCGGGGGCGCCGGCCGTCCGCTGCTCGGCCTGCCGCTGACGATCAAGGACGCGCTCGAGGTCGCCGGCATGCCGGCGGTCGGCGGCTCGCTCGCGCGCGCTGGACACGTCGCGGACGCCGACGCGAGCGTCGTCGCGCGCCTGCGCGCGGCCGGCGCGATCGTCGTCGCGAAGACGAACGTGCCCGAGGCCTGCAGCTCGTTCGAGACCGACAACGTCGTCCACGGCCTCACGCGCAACCCGCTCGACCCCGAGCGCACGCCCGGCGGCTCGAGCGGCGGCGAGGCCGCGCTGCTCGGCGCCGACGCCTCGATCGCCGGCATCGGCACCGACGGCGGCGGCTCGATCCGCGTCCCCTCGCACTACGCCGGCACGGTCGGGCTGCGCCCGACGACCGGCCGCACGCCCGAGACCGGCCTCTGGCCCTCGACGCGCGCGAGCGGCACGATGGACTTCTCCTGCGTCGGGCCGATGGCGCGCCAGGTCGAGGACCTCGGGCTGCTGCTCGGCGTGATCGCCGGGGCCGACGGGATCGACCCCTACGCCGTCGACGTGCCGCTGCGCGACTGGCGCGCCGTCGACCCCGCGCGCCTGCGCGTCGCCTTCTACGACGACCATCCCCGCGTGCCGGCGACGACGCCGGGGACCCGGGCGGCCGTCCACGCCGCCGCGGCCGCGCTCGCCGCCCTCGGCTGCGAGGTCGAGCAGATCGCGCCGGTCGACGGCGCGCGGGCGGACGACGGCGCGGCGTCCGCGACGGAGCTCTTCTTCGCCGCCGCCGGCGCGGACGGGGGCGCCGGCCTGCGTGCGGCCGTCGCCGGCGCCGGCGGCCGCCACCATCCGCAGTTCCAGGCGCTGCTCGACGGCGCCGCCGGCGCCGGCAGCCCGAGCGCGGAGTCGTTCTTCGCCGTGCAGCGGCGGGTGTTCGCCTACCGCTCGCTGGTGCGCGCCGCGATCGCCCGCTACGACGTCGTCCTGAGCCCCGTCGCCGCCGGCCCCGCGCCACGCCACGGTCAGCCGCCGGCGGGGCTGCCGAAGGCCGACGAGCTGCGCTACGAGGCGTTCGAGTACGTCCACGTCAACGCCCTCGCCGGGGTCCCGGCGGCATCGGTGCCGGTGGCCGTCGAGGACGGCATGCCGCTCGGCGTCCAGATCGCCGCGCCGGCCTGGCGCGAGGAGCTCGTGCTGGCGGCCGCCGCCGCCCTCGAGTCCGCGTTCGGCGGCTTCGCGATCAACCGCGGGATCGCGGCCGCCGCCGGTCGCGCCTGAGCGACGCCGGCTCGTGCCGGCGGATTGAAGGACGCCGGGGGCGGGCAGCTCGTCGCCATGACTGCATTCGGCTACACGATGATGTGCGAGCAGTCGCGCCCCGACCAGCTCGTGCACGACGTGCAGCTGGCCGAGCAGGCGGGCTTCGACTTCTCGGTCACCAGCGACCACTACCAGCCCTGGCTCGACGAGCAGGGACACTCCGGCTACGCCTGGTCGATCCTCGGCGCGGCGGCGCAGGCGACGGAGCGGATCGGGCTGATGAGCTACGTCACCTGTCCGATCCTGCGCTACCACCCCGCGGTCGTGGCCCAGCGCGCGGCGACGATGGGGATCCTCTCCGGCGGACGCTTCCGGCTCGGGCTGGGAGCGGGCGAGAACCTCAACGAGCACGTCGCCGGCAAGGGCTGGCCGACGGCCGGGGTGCGCCACGAGATGCTCGGCGAGGCGGTCGAGGTGATCCGGCGACTGCTCGCCGGCGAGGATCCGGTCAACTTCCGCGGGCGCTACTTCGACGTCGAGTCGGCACGGCTGTGGGACCTGCCCGACGAGCGCGTGCCGATCGGGATCGCGGTCTCGGGGCCGGAGTCGTGCCGCCTGGCCGGTGAGCAGGCGGACGTCATGGTCGCGACCGAGCCGAGACGGGAGCTGGGCGAGCTGTTCGACGCCGCCGGGGGCGCCGGCAGACCGCGGGTCGGGCAGATCGCGATCGCCTACGACCCCGACCGCGACGCGGCCCTCCAGCGCGCGCACGAGCAGTTCCGCTGGTTCGGGCTCGGCTGGAGGGTCAACCCCGAGCTGCCGAACCCGGCCTCGTTCGAGGAGGCGACGCGGTTCGTCACGCCGCAGCAGGTCGCCGAGCAGCTGTCCTGCGGACCCGACGTCGAGGAGCACGTGGAGAAGATCCGCGCCTTCGTCGACGCCGGCTTCACCGAGGTCGCGCTGGTCCAGATCGGGGCCGACCAGCAGGCGCCGTTCGTCGCCTGGGCCGAGCGCGAGCTGCTGCCGGCGCTGCGGTCGCTCTGATCCGCGGATGCGGGCGGCCGCGGGCGAGCGGCCGTGCGGGTCGCTATCGTCGCTGCCGTGCCGCGACGCTCCTGGCCTGTCCTCGCCTGCTCGATCGCGCTGGCGGCGACCCTCGCGGGGTGCGGCGGCAGTTCGTCGCCGCCGACGTCGACGAAGGCCGCGGCGAAGACGAGCGGGGGCAAGACGACGACCTCCGCGGCGCGGTCGGCGAGCCGCGCGCCCGCGCTGAAGACCGGCAGCTACCACGGGCCGGTCCCGATCCTGATGTACCACGTCGTCTCGACGCCGACGCCCGGCGCGCCCTATCCGGAGCTGTGGACGCCGAGAGCGGCCTTCGCGGCGCAGATGGACGGGCTCGCGCGCGCCGGCTACCAGGCCGTCACGCTGCAGCAGGCGTTCACGGCCTGGCACGGCGGCGCCGGCGTGCCGGCGAGATCGTTCGTCGCCTCCTTCGACGACGGCTATCTGAGCCAGCTGACGAACGCGGCGCCGGTGCTGTTCCGGCACGGCTGGCGCGGCGTGCTGAACCTCGAGGTCCGCAACGTCCGGCCGGGCGACCTCACGAGCGGGCAGGTCAAGCAGCTGATCGGCCTCGGCTGGGAGATCGACGCCCACACGCTGACGCACCCGGACCTGAGGACGGTCGACGCGACGCGACTCGCGGACGAGGTCGGCGGCTCCCGCACGAGACTCGAGCGGATGTTCGGGATCCCCGTGAACTTCTTCGCCTATCCGGCCGGCCGCTTCGACGCCGCCGCCCAGGCGGCGGTCCGCACGGCCGGCTACTCGGCCGCGGTCACGACGCAGCCCGGCATCGCCTCGGCGAGGGACGACCCGACGATCCTGCCGCGCGTCCGCGTCGACGGCAACACCTCGCCCGCCACGCTTCTGTCGGAGCTGGGCGGCGGGGCGCTGCCGAGCGCCGGCGCCAGCGGCTAGCTGATCGATTCCACGGGATCGGGCTGATGACAGCTGGTTTTCACGCCTATACGGCGCACAATCCAGTGGTCATCGGCGGACGCGAGGGATCCTGCCACGCCGCCCCCCAGCTGCCGGGCGTTCGCCCCTGCGCTCGTTGCCGCCGCGCCACTGGTGTGATCAAATGTCAACGGCGCACCCGTTATCGCGACGAGCAGCAGAGAGGTGAGCATGGAACAGGCGTATGACGGCGGTCGACGTGCCGAGGCGCCGTTCGATCCCTTCGCCGGACGCACGGAGCCCGAGCACGGGCGCGTCGTCGAGACCGCGCGGGTGCCGCTGTGGTGCCACGACGACGGCGGCGACGGCGAGCCGCTCGTGCTGCTCGGCGGGTTCACCGCCGGTCACTTCGGCTTCGACTTCGTGCGGCCGCTGCTGCGCGGCCGGCGGCTGATCACCTGGGAGCCGCGCGGCCTCGGGCGCTCCGCCCACCCCGACCCGGTCGCGACGCCGTACTCGGTGCCGGTCTGGGCCGACGACCTCGCGGCGCTGCTCGACGCGCTCGGGCTCGAGCGCGTGCAGCTGTGGGCGATGGGCTTCGGCAGCTACATCGCCCACCGCTTCGCGTCCGTGCACCGCGAGCGGGTCGCCGCCCTCGTCACCTACACCGACGTGTGGGCGGGCGATCCGCTCAAGGCCTATCCGCAGATCTGGGAGGTCTACGGGGCGATCGCGCGCAACTTCGGCACGACCGGCTTCGGCGCGCGCGTGCTGGCGAACGTGTTCGACGTCTCCGACGTGCCGTGGTTCGGCGCCTGGGAGGCGCGCAACATCGAGCAGGTGCTCCACCCCGAGACGGTCGCGGCGACCGTCGGCCACTGCCTGCTGCGCGCCGACGTGCGCGACGACCTCGCGGGCATCGTGGCGCCGACGCTCGTCGTCCAGGGCGGCCGCACGTGGGACGGGCGCGACGTCGATCCGGCGGCCGACCCCTCGCTCGCGCTGATGCGCGAGCGGATCCCGCAGCTCGAGCTGGCGAGCATCCCGGACGCGCACCCCGCTTACGTCTTCGTGCAGGAGCCGGTCCACGTCGCGGCGGCCGCGACCGCCTTTCTCGACGCCCACGCGCAACCGCTCGGCCTGCGGCGTCGGGTTGCGTCGGAAGAGCTCGCGACGGAAGGCAAGCCCGCAGGGCGCGGCCCTCCGCGGGCTCGTTCTTCCCGGCAGGAGGGGGCTCGGTGAGCATGCAGGCCCACCTCGCCGCGCAGCGGCCGCGCCAGCTCGGACAGCTGACCGAGTTCGCCTCGTTCGCCAGCGTCAGCGGGGTCGACGAGCACCGCGACGACGTGCTCGCGTGCGCGGCCTGGGTCGAGCGCCGCCTGCGCGACGCCGGGCTCGAGCGGGTCGGCGTGCACGAGGCCGGCGGCAATCCCGTCCTCTACGGCGAGTGGCTCGGCGCCGGGCCCGAGGCGCCGACGGTGCTCGTCTACGGCCACTACGACGTGCAGCCGCCCGACCCGCTCGAGCTGTGGACCTCGCCGCCGTTCGAGCCGACGATCCGCGACGGGTGCCTCTACGCCCGCGGCGTCTCCGACAACAAGGCGCAGATCTTCCTCGCGATGGCGGCCGTCGAGGCGACGCTCGCGGTGGACGGCCGGCTGCCGTGCAACGTGAAGCTCCTCGTCGACGGCGAGGAGGAGCTGCGCGCCGACCGCCTCGACGCGCTGATCGCGGCCCGGCGCGAGCTGCTCGCCGCCGACCTGCTGCTGAACACCGACAGCACCTTCCTCGCCCCCGGCGTGCCGTCGGTGCCGGTCGGCGTGCGCGGGATGGTGGCGCTCGAGCTGAGCATCACGACCGCCGCCGGCGACCTCCACTCGGGGCTGTTCGGCGGCGTCGCGCCGAACGCGCTGCAGGTGCTCGCGACGCTGCTGGCGACGCTGCGCGCGCCGGACGGGACGATCCTCGTCGACGGCTTCTACGACGACGTCGCGCCGGTCTCCGCGGCGGAGCGGGCAGCGTGGGCGCGGCTGCCGCTCGACGAGGAGGCGATCCGCGCGCAAGCCGGCGTCCTGCGCCTGATGGGCGACGGCGACCACAGCGCGATCGAGCGCCAGTGGGCCCGCCCGACGCTCGACCTGAACGGGATCTGGGGCGGCTTCCAGGGCCAGGGCACGAAGACCGTGATCCCGGCGCGGGCGCACGCGAAGCTCTCCTGCCGGCTCGTGCCCGACCAGCGGATGGACGAGGTGCTGGCGCAGCTCGTCGCACATCTCGAACGCCACACGCCGCCCGACGCGCGGCTGACGATCGAGTCGACGCTCGCCGGCGCCCCGCCGATGCTGACGGCGCCCGACCATCCGGCGGTCCAGGCGGCGCTCGGCGCGCTCGCGGCCGGCTTCGAGCGCCCGGCGCAGCTGACGCGCCTCGGCGTCTCCGTGCCGATCAACGAGATCGCCGCGCGCCTGCTCGGGATCCCCGCGGTGATGCTCGGCTTCTCCGCCCCGACCGACGCGTTCCACGCCCCCGACGAGCACTTCTCGCTCGACAGCTTCGACCGCGGGCTGCGCACGCTGGTCGAGTTCCTGCCCCGCCTCGCCGCCCTTTGGGAGCGCTAGTCGCGATGCGCCTCTACGTGCTCTCGCTCGGCACGACCGACGTCGACAAGGGCGTGCTGCTGACGCCCGGCGTCGACGTCGGCACGCGCGTGGTCACGCCGGTCCCCGCCTACCTGATCGAGACCGACGCCGGCGAGCGGGTGCTGATCGACAGCGGCCTGCATCCCGGCCACATCGAGAACCCGTCGATGACGTGGGCCGAGGTGCCCGAGCTGGACGCGATCCTGCGGCCGGCGATGGGGCCCGAGCACACGATCGAGCACCAGCTCGGGCTGATCGGCCTCACCCCCGACGACGTCACGCACGTCGTCAGCTCCCACCTCCACTTCGACCACTGCGGCCAGCACCTGCGCTTCGCGCAGCAGCCGATCCTCGTCTCCGGCCGCCACCTCGAGGCGGCGCGCGAGAGCCCGGCGTTCCCGCCGCGCTACTGGGACCTGCCCGAGCTCGACTACGTCGTCACGGACGGCGAGACCGAGCTGTTCGGGGGCGTCGCGGTCGTCGAGACGCCCGGCCACGCCCCGCACCACCGCTCGTTCGTCGTCGACCTGCCGGCGACCGGGAACGTCGTCCTCTGCATCGACGCGATCCTCAGCCACCACCAGCTCGAGCGCGACGACTTCTCCGACCAGGTCGAGCCGGAGGCCGCGCGCGAGAGCGCACACCGACTGGCACGGATCGCGCGAACGGCCGGCGCCCCGCTGCTGTTCGGCCACGACCCCGACCAGTGGGCGACGATCCGCCACGCGCCCGACTTCTACGCCTGACGCCTCGCCGCCCGCACGGCACCCGCGCGGCACTCCACGCGCGCGAGTAACCAACCGCCCGCCAGCGTTAGCGTCACGTTGACGCTTGAGCGGTCCGGCGCGCCTCCCGGCCGGTCAGCCCTCGAGCTCGCCGAGGAACGCGCCGATCGCCGGAGCGATCCACTCGTGGCTGCCCCAGCCGGCATAGCGCCCCGCCAGCTCGCGCTCGAGCGCCGCCGTCAGCGCGTCGTCGGGCAGGCCGTCGGCGCGCAGCTCGCCGACGCGACGGCGCACCTCGACGAGGTAGTCGCGCGCCTCGGCGATCAGCTCGGTCCCGGCCGGCTCGCCGTGACCGGGTACGACGATCTCCGGCGCGAGCCGCTCGAGCCCTTCGAGCACCTCGATCCAGCGGCTCGCGCAGACGTCGCCGTCCGGCACGATCGGCAGCAGCCGGTTCTCGACCAGGTCGCCGGCGAACAGCACGCGCTGGCGCGGGAGGAAGATCACCTGGTCCCCGCGCGTGTGCGCCGGGCCCTGCTCGGTCAGCTCGGCCACCGTGCCGCCGCCGAGGTCGATCGTCGCGCGCCCGTCGTAGACGACGTCGGGCCGCACGAGCTCGACGCCCTCGAGCTGCTCGGCGACGGCCGGGCCGAAGCCGCGGAACATCGCCACGTACTCCTCGCCCTTGTCGGCCAGCTCCTGCGCCTGCGCGCGGTTGTAGACCAGCGCGCCGGCGCGCTTCAGCACCTGCGCGCCGAAGCCGTGCTCGGGATGGAAGTGCGTCAGCGTGACGAGCACGCGCGGCTGCTCGGTCAGCTCGCGCAGCTCGGCCAGCACGCGCTCGCCGTTCGCCGGCCCCATCGCGGTGTCGACGACGAGCACGCCGTCGGGACCCTCGACGATGCCGACGTTCGGCACCAGCGGGATGCGGTGGTCGGGGATCACGTGGACCCCGTCGGCGACCTGCGTCGTCGCACCGCGGGGGATGACGGGCGCGGGCGGCGCGACGTCGGCGTTGCTCATCGGGCGAGCTCCTTGTTCGGGTCGAGGCTGACGGAGGTGGTGGGCAGGCTGGACAGGAGCTCGACGGCGGCGTGGGCGAACAGCCGCACGCCGTGGCCGAGCGCCGCCTCGTCGACGTCGAAGCGGGGGTGGTGGTGCTCCTGCACGATGCCGCGCGCGGCGTTGCCGGCGCCGAGCAGGACCAAGCAGCTGGGCGCGAGCTGGCCGTAGGCGGAGAAGTCCTCGCCGACCATCAGCGGCGTCCCGCCGCGGACGGCCTCCGCGCCGAACAGCTCGCGCGCGATCTCCTGGACCCGCGCCGTCAGCGCCTCGTCGTTCATGACCGCGGCGTAGCCGGGCGTCCACTCGTAGTCGCAGGTCGCGCCGTGGGCGGCGCAGACGCCGGCGGCGATCTCGCCGATGCGCCGTTCGAGCAGCTCCTGGACCGCCGGCGAGAAGGCGTTCGTGCCGCCGGCGATGACGGCCGTCTCGGGGATCACGCCGACCGAGTCGCCGGCGTGGAAGCCGGTCACGCCGACGATCGCGGGCTCGAGCGGGTCGACCTCCCGCGCGACGATGTGCTGGAGCGCGGCGACGACCTGCGCGCCGATCGCGATCGGGTCGATCGCGTCCTGCGGGATGCCGATGTGACCGCCGCGGCCCTTCACGACGATTCGGAAGACGTCGCAGGCCGCCATCAGCCGCCCGGGCCGCACCACCAGCGTGTCGACCGGGTCGGGCGCCCAGAGGTGGAGGCCGATCACGGCGTCGACGCCGTTCATCGCGCCTGCCGCGACGAGCGCCGCGGCGCCGCCGGGCAGCGTCTCCTCGCCTGGCTGGAAGATCAGGCGCAGCTCGCCGGGCAGCTGCTCGCGCAGGCGCGAGAGGACGGTTGCCGCGCCGAGCAGGATCGCGGTGTGTCCGTCGTGGCCGCAGGCGTGCATGACGCCCTCGCGCTCGGAGGCGAAGGGCAGCCCGGTCGCCTCGACGATCGGCAGCGCGTCGAGGTCCGCGCGGATCGCGAGCGTCGGACCGGGGCGGCCGCCGGCGATCCGCGCGAGGACGCCGGTCGCGGTCGGGCGCGTGACCTCGACGCCGTCGAGCGCGCCAAGTTGCGCGGCCACGAAGGCCGCCGTCTCGTGCTCCTGGAAGGACAGCTCGGGGTGGGCGTGCAGGTGGCGGCGCCAGGCGACGACGTCCTCTCGCACCGCACCGATCGATCAGCTGGTCGAGCTCGTCGCGCATCGTCGCTCTCCGTCGGTTCGCGCTTCGCCTGTGCCGGGCGCCTGGGCCAGTTGAGATGCTTGACATTTGATCACAGCTCGCTGAAGATGCCAACCGTTCCGACGACGCGCCGTCGATCACAGCCATCGACGGAGGACAAGGAGAGGCATGAGGCAGGCCTTCAGCCGGGAGTGCTCGAGCGAGGTGCTCCGATGACCGTGGCGACCAGCACCGCACTGCTGGAGGTCGTCGACGTCCACAGACGCTTCGGCGGCGTGCACGCGCTCCGCGGCGCGACGCTGTCGATCAAGCACGGCGGCACCGTCCACGCCCTCGTGGGCGAGAACGGCTCCGGCAAGTCGACGATGCTGAAGGCGCTCGCCGGTCAGCTGCAGCCGGACGCGGGCACGATCCGGCTCGACGGCGAAGAGGTTGAGTTCAGCCATCCGACCGTCGCGCTGCGACGGGGGATCGTCACGGTGACGCAGGAGACGACCCTCGCTCCGGACCTCTCGATCGCCGAGAACATCTTCATGGGCCACCGGATGGAGCGCGGCCGCCTCGGCATCCGCTGGGGCGCCACGAGCCGCCGCGCCGGCGAGGTGCTCGACCGCCTCCACCTCGAGCTCGACCCGAACCAGATCGTGCGGCGGCTGCGCCCCGACCAGCAGCAGATGGTCGAGATCGCGCGGGCGATCTCGATGGACGCGCGCGTCCTGATCCTCGACGAGGCGACCAGCTCGCTGACCGACGACGAGGTCGAGTCGCTGTTCGCGATCGTGCGCCGCCTGCGCGATGACGGCGTCGCGACGGTCTTCGTCTCGCACCGCCTGAGCGAGACGTTCGCGCTCGCCGACGAGGTCACGATCCTGCGCGACGGCTCGACCGTCGAGGCCGGCCCGCTGGAGGACTACGACCGCACGTCGCTGTTGGGCGCGATGGTCGGCCGCGAGCACGAGGAGCCGCCGGTGCGACCCGAGTTCCGCTCGAGCGAGAGCGCGCTGCTGAGCCTGCGCGGCGTCTCGGTCCCGGGCGCGGTGCAGGAGATCGACCTCGACGTCGAGCCGGGCGAGATCGTCGGCCTCGCGGGCCTCGTCGGCGCCGGCCGCAGCGAGCTGCTGGGCGCGGTCTTCGGCCTCTACCCGGACCGCAGCGGCGAGATCCGCCTGGCGGGCGAGTCGATCCGCGTCCGCTCGCCGCGCGATGCGGTCGACCACGGGATCGGCTTCGTGCCCGCCGACCGCAAGGGCCAGGGCCTCGTGCTGACGATGTCGGTGCGCGAGAACCTGATCATGGCCGCCTCGTGCAACCGCCCGCGGATGCTGCGACCGAGCGCGTCCGCGGAGCTGCCGGTCGTCGACCACGCGCTCGCGACGATGCGGATCCGCACGGCGTCGCCGAACGCCGCGATCGGCACGCTGTCGGGCGGCAACCAGCAGAAGGTGGCGCTCGGCAAGTGGCTGGCGGCCGAGTCGAAGGTGCTGCTGCTCGACGAGCCGACGCGCGGCGTCGACGTCGGCGCCAAGACCGAGATCTACCGGCTGCTGGGCGATGCCGCCGACAGCGGGATCGGGATCCTCGTGAGCTCCTCCGAGGTGCCCGAGCTGCTCGCGATCTGCGACCGCATCGTCGTCATGTTCCGCGGCCGGGTGATGGCGACCCTCGGTCGCGAGGAAGCCACGGAGGCAGCGATCACGCGCTACGGAACGGGACACGAATGAGCTCCATCGAGAACACACCGGACACATCGACCGACACCGCCGCGGCCTCCGCGCCGGCGCGCCGTCGCGCGATCGCGTGGGACGGCTTCGCCCGCTACGGGGCGGTCCTGATCCTGCTGATCGTGCTCTTCATCGTGCTGAGCCTCACGCAGCCGCGCTTCTTCACGAAGGCCAACATCGAGAACCTGCTGACGGGCGTCTCGATCCTCTGGGTCGTCTCGCTCGGCATGACGTTCGTCGTGCTGACGGGCGGCATCGACCTGTCGGTCGGCGCGACGCTGGCGCTGACGGGGATCTTCCTCTCGAAGATGGTCAACCTCGGGATCCCGGGCGGCGTCGTCTTCGTCATGTGCATCCTCTTCGGCGCGCTCGTCGGCGGCCTCCTGAACGGCGTGCTGATCGGACGCATCGGGCTCTCGTTCTTCGTCGTCACGCTCGGCACGATGGTGGGCCTCGGCGGCGTCGTCAGCCTCTGGTCGAACACGAGAACGACATACGTCGACTCGTCCTTCATCAACGCGATCGGGATCAACCGCCTGCTCGGCATCCCGGTCCCGATCTGGATCATGGTCGCGAGCCTGCTGGTCGCGCTCTACGTGCAGCGCAGCACCTACTTCGGCCGCGACGTCTACGCCGTCGGCGGCAACGGCGACGCCGCCCGCCTGTCGGGCATCCGCGTCTCGCGCACGCTCGTCGCCGTCTACGCGATCGTCGGTGGCTGCGCGGCGCTCGCCGGCGCGATCCAGGTCGGGCGAATCGGCGCGGCCAGCCCCGAGGTCGGCGGCGACCTCGCGCTCAACGCCGCAGCCGCCGTGCTGCTCGGCGGCACGAGCTTCCTCGGCGGCGTCGGCGGCGTCAGCGGCACCGCCGTCGGCGTCCTCTTCATCGGGACGCTGCAGAACGGGCTCGGGATCGCCGGCGTCTCGAGCTTCTGGCAGCAGGTCGTGACCGGCGTGATCCTGATCGCCGCCGTCCTGATCGACCGCATCCGCCAGAGCGGAGCCTTCCGAGGACGCAGCCGCGTCCTGACCACAGAGCAACCGAGTGCTGCGGGGGCATGAAGTTGAGCTCCGGTGCGACCGCGAGGTCCACCCCAATCCCAACGAGGTGCCCATGTCCATGATCAGTGCAGACAGATCCCGCCGGCGCGCCGGCGCGGTCGCCCTGCTGGCAGCCACGGCGGCGTTCGCCGCGGGCTGCGGCAGCAGCTCGTCGAGCTCCAGCTCGACCGCCTCGAGCGGATCGACGTCGACGAATGGCGGCGCGTCGACGACGGCCAGCGCGTCGGCGAAGCCCTACAGCGGACCCGAGACGAAGTTCCCGACCAGCTACCCGACCCCGAGAAGAGCGAGCAGATCGATCACGATCGGCTTCCTCAACCCGATCGCGGCGAACGAGTCGCTCGACGCGATGCAGCAGGCGATCGTCAGAACGGTCGGCGGACTCGGCGGCAAGACGATCATCAAGGACGACCAGCTGAGAGTCGACAAGCAGGTGACCGACTTCGGCCAGCTGCTGGCGCAGAGAGTCGACGCGATCATCGCCTACCCGCTCGACCCGAGAGCGCTCGGGCCATCGCTCAAGCAGGCGAGAGCGGCCGGCGTCCCGGTCATCGGCATCGACGTCAACGCCGACACGAGCCAGCCGCTGCCGGCCGACTACACGTCGCAGATCCTGCAGGGCCGCGACCGCGAGGCCTACGAGCAGGTGCAGATGATGTCCAAGGCGAACGCGAACGGGAAGATCGGCATCATCGGGATCGGCTCGCCGGTGCCCGCGCTGAAGTTCCTCCTCGCCCGCGAGCAGGCCTACGCGAGAGAGGCCGGCCTGAACGTCCTCGGCGAGCAGGACAACCCGAGCGACGACATCGCCGGCGGGCAGCAGGCCGCCAGCGGCCTGCTCGGCAAGTACGCCGACATGAACGGCATCATCGGCTACAACGACCCGAGCGCGCTCGGGGCGGTCGCCGCCGCCCGCACGAACGGCAACAAGATCGTCGCCATCGGCCTCAACGGCGGCACCGACGGCGTCGAGGGCGTCAAGAACGGTCGCCTCGCCGGCACGGCGCAGAACGACTCCGTCGGACTCGGCGTGCAGGCCGCCTACGCGGCCTACGACGCCGCCACGAAGCAGGGCGGCACGCTGCCCCGCACGGTCGTGCGGCCGATCAGAGTCGTGACGAAGGACACGGTCGGCTCGATCACGTCGTGGAGCGACCAGCTGAAGGCGCTCGGCTCCGGCGGCTGAGCAGCTCGCCGGCCGGGCGCCCACTGCGCCCGGCCGGCGTGCCCGTCTCGAAGACGTCGAGCGGGAGCTGCGCGGAGACGACGGCGTTCGGCGCGTTGACGAGCGAGCCGATCCGCAGGTGGGCGGCGACGGAGGCGAGCGCGAGCGCCTGCTCGGGTCGCCATCCACGGGTCGCCGCGATCCAGTCGACGAGCTGCTCGAGCGCGGCGATCGCGGCCGTGCGGACGTCGAGGTGGCGGGCGCGCCCATCGCCGTCGACCGAGATGCCGGTCGTCGCGAAGACGGGACGCTCGCCGCACGCGACGGCCCCGGCCGGGCGTTCGAACGCGGGCGCCGTCAGCCCCAGCGCCCGCGCCGCGCCCCGCCGCAGCCCGATTCGCAGGCGCACGACGGCGCGCATCTCCAGCGCGCTGCCCGCGCACTCGCCGTCGCCCTGCGCGAAGTGCGCGTCGCCGACCGAGAGCAGCGCCCCGGGGACCTCGACGGGGAACAGCACGCGCGTGCCCGGGCGCCACTCGCGCACGTCGGCGTTGCCGCCGTGCTCGCGCGGCGGGACGGTGTGGAGGCCCTCGCTCGCGATCGGCTCCTCCGCCGGGATCGCGCCGGCCGCGGTCGGCCCCGGCAGGGCGATGCCGAGCTCCCGCGCGAGCGCGCGCTCGCGCGCGACGATCTGTCGCAGCCGCTCGGGCGAGGGTGCGACGCCGAGGCAGCCGAGGAACGACGCGTCGGGGACGGCGACGCCCGGGAGCTGCGGTGAGCGCGCGAAGCCTCGGGCGATCGACCAGTGCACGACGAAGCGCTCGAGCCGGCGATGCGCGAGCAGGCAGTGGTCGGGCAGGACGACGGTGAAGCCCTCGCGCGCCGGCTCGATCGCCACGATCTCGACCTCCAGGAGGTCGCCGGGCTGCGCGCCGGCGACCGCGATCGGGCCGGTCAGCGGATGGCCGCGGCCGAGGTCGAGCGCGAGCGCCGCGCCGTCGGCGGCGGACGGAACCTGGCCGTCCATGCCGTCGCGCAGGTCGAGCTCCAGCGTCGCGCCCGGCGCGACGCGCAGCAGTGGTGGAATCGCCGGGTGCCAGCGGTTGTGGCCGGTGCCGGGCAGGTCGCGGAGCGCGGTTCGCGCATCGAAGCGCATCCTTGACATTTGATCACACTTTGGTGAGGATGGCGCGACTGACCGCCTCCCCGTCGACGCTGGAGTGAGCATGAGCGATGTGCAGAGCAGGCCGGCGGCCGATCCCGCCGCGAACGGCGCGAGCGAGCGCGGCGGCCCCGACGAGGGTGGCCGCATCCTCGCGGCGGCGATCGCTGCGGCACCGCTGATCCGCACCGCGGCCGAGGAGATCGAGAGCGGGCGCACGCTGCCGCCGGCCGTCGTCGAGGCGATGCGCGAGGCCGGCGTCTTCCGCATGTCGACGCCGCGCGACCGCGGTGGTCCGGAGCTCGACCCGATGGCCCAGTTCGAGGTGATCGAGGCGATCGCGATCGCCGACGGCTCGGCCGGCTGGTGCGCCTACATCAACTCGACATCCGGCTACTTCAGCTCACTGCTCGACCAGGACGTCGCGCGCGAGCTGTACCCGAGCATCGACATCTCGACGGGCGGCATGCCGGTGCCGGTCGGCCGCGCGGAGCTGGTCGAGGGCGGCTACTGCATCAGCGGCCGCTGGTCGTTCGGCAGCGGCGTCATGCACTCCGGCTGGATGGTCTGCGGCTGCGTGGTCTCGCAGGACGGCGAGCCGCTGCGGCGCGAGGACGGATCGCCGCAGACCGTCACCTGCTTCGTCTCCTCCGAGCAGTTCGAGGTGATCGACACCTGGGAGGCGATGGGCATGCGCGGCTCCGGCAGCCACGACTTCACGGTGACGGACCTGTTCGTTCCGCGCGAGCGGACGTTCGACCAGTTCACGTCCGAGATCCGCCACCCCGGTCCGCTGTACGCGCTGCGCACGATGTTCCTGTTCAACCACGCCGCCGTCGCGCTCGGGATCGCGCGCGCCGCGATCGACGAGTTCGCCGAGATCGCGGTCGCGAAGAAGACGCTGTGGGGACCGCTGCACGAGCAGGAGTTCGCGCGTGTCGCGCTCGCGCAGGCGACGGCGATCGTCGGCGCGGCGCGCGGCTACTGCCTCGAGACGCTCGCCGACGTCTACGCGACGCTCGTCCGCGGCGAGGAGCTCGGCGTCGAGCAGCGCGCGCGCTACCGGATCGCGCTGACCCACGCCCATCGCGCCGCGGTCGAGGCCGTCGACCTCGTCTTCCACGCGGCCGGCACGACGCCGGCGGTGCGGCTGCCGAGCGTGCTCGAGCGCTGCTTCCGCGACGTCCACGTCGCCAACCAGCACATCATCGCCTCGCCGAAGACCTTCGAGATCGCCGGCGGGATGCTGCTCGGAACGGTCCCGAACGACCCGCAGTACTGAGGGGGCGCGGCGCCTCGCGCGCCCGTCCGCCGGGCCGCGGTCTCCCACGCCGGCGAAGCGGTACTCGGCGCCGGCCGCGTGCGCGGTGTCGCTGCGCCACGACTGCGCTGGATCGCGCGCCACAGCGACACGGCCTGCGCGACGCGGTCGCGGCGGGTCACGAAGACGAGCTGGACGTCCTCGCCGAGCAGGGCGTGCAGGACGGTCAGGAGCTCGGCGCCGGCGAGGCCGTCGAGGCGTCGGGCGCGGACGACGCGGTCGCTCAGAGTGCTCCGCGTCCTCGTCGTCCCAGCGCTCGCAGAGCTCGACGACGGTGCGTCCGGCGTCCTCCAACAGCGCACGGCGCGCGGTGTGCGTCGCGAGCGCCGATCAATCGACCTGCGCGCGCTCCGGCGTCCAGGTCCCGAGCACCATCAGCGTCTTCGTGCCGGTGACGCGCCCGCTGCGGCGCAGCAGGTCGATCACGCGCTTGAGATCCGCGACGTCGCGCACGCGGATCAGCCCGAGCGCGTCGGGGTCGCCGGCGGTCGTATAGACCGCCTGCACCTCCGGCAGCCCCGCGGCGACGCTCGAGATGTCGTCGACCTTCGTCGTGCCGGCGAAGCGCAGCTCGACGAACGCCTCGAGCGGCCGGCCGAGCTTCGCGTGGTCGAGCTCGACCGTGTAGCCGGTGATGACGCCCTCCTGCTCGAGCCGGTCGACGCGGCGCTTGACGGCGGGCGCGGACAGGCTGACGCGCGCGGCGACGTCGGCGAAGGTGCGGCGCGCGTCCTCGCGCAGCAGCGCCACGATCTCGTGGTCGGTCGCGTCGAGAAGGGGCTGGCCTGCCATCGGGGCGCAAGATCCTAACGCCGATCGGCGGGACTTCGACGATCTGTTGCGTCAGCGAGCGGATCTGCGGCTTCGCGATGGCGCGGGCACCGCACCGCGGCGTAGCCTGCGGCGATGCCTCCGCTCACGAGAACGGCCCCCGCGAGCGTCGAGGACGGCGCCTCGATCGCGCAGCTGGAGGCGGTCCAGCGCCGCGTCCTGTGGCTCGCGACGAGCATCGTGCACCACGCCAACCGCGTGCGCGAGACGCCCTCGGGCGTGAAGGTCGGCGGCCACCAGGCCTCCTCCGCGTCGCTCGTCTCGATCATGACCGCGCTCTACTTCGCGCACCTGCGCGCGCCCGACCGCGTCTCCGTCAAGCCGCACGCCGCGCCGGTGCTGCAGGCGATCGAGTACCTGCTCGGCCGGCTCGACCGCCGCTACCTGACGCAGCTGCGGCAGTTCGGCGGACTGCAGAGCTACCCGAGCCGCGTGAAGGATCCCTATCCGGTCGACTTCTCGACCGGCTCGGTCGGCATCGGCGCGACCGCGACGATCTGGAGCAGCCTCGCGCACCGCTACGTCGCCGGCCACTTCGACGTGCCGCAGGGCGGCCGCGAGGTCGCGCTGCTCGGCGACGCCGAGCTCGACGAGGGCGCGATCTGGGAGGCGCTCGTCGATCCGGTCGTGCCTCGCCTCGGCGAGCTGCTGTGGATCGTCGACCTCAACCGCCAGTCGCTCGACCGCGTCGTGCCCGACATCGCCGCCGGCCGCATCGGCGCGATGTTCGAGGCGGCCGGCTGGCAGACGATCACCGTCAAGTACGGCCGGCGGCTGCGCGAGCTGTTCGCGCGCCCGGACGGCGACGCGCTCGAGCGGCGGATCGACGCGATGCCGAACGAGGAGTACCAACGGCTGCTGCGCACGCCGGCGGGCGAGCTGCGCGAGCGCCTCGCGAGCGGCGGCACGGCCGCCCAGCGGCGGGCGCTCGGGCGGCTCGTCGGCACGCTCGAGGACGCCGAGATCGACGCCGCCGTCCGCGACCTCGGCGGCCACGATCTGCCCGACCTGCTCGACGCGCTCGCGCGCGCCGATGCCGTCGCCGACCGGCCGTCGGTGATCTTCGCGTACACGATCAAGGCCTGGGGCCTGCCGACGCAGGGCCATCCGGCGAATCACTCGGCGCTGCTCTCGAGCGAGCAGTGGGAGCAGCTCGCGCCCGCCCTCGGCGCCGACTCCGGCGACCCGTGGGCGCGCTTCCCGAGCGGCAGCCCGGAGGCCGAGCTGTGCGTCCGCGCCGCCGAGCGCCTCCAGCGCCCGTCGCTGCCGCGCCGCTCCCCGCCGCCGGTGCCGGGCGACCTCGCGCGCACGCACAGCGGGGACGCCTCGACGCAGCAGGCCTTCGGGCGCTTCTTCAGCGACCTCGCCCGGGCGGCGCCCGACGTCGCGCGCCACGTCGTGAGCGTCAGCCCCGACGTCGCCTCCTCCACGAACCTCGGCGGCTGGATCAACCGCGTCGGCGTCTGGAGCGTGGGCGAGCGGATCGACTGGTTCGCCGACGACACCGACACGCTCGTGCGCTGGCGCGAGTCCTCGCACGGTCAGCACATCGAGCTGGGGATCGCGGAGGGCAACCTCGTCGGCCTGCTCGGCGAGCTCGGCGTCACGTGGTCGCGCGACGGGCAGCCGCTGCTGCCGATCGGCACGCTCTACGACCCGTTCGTCAACCGCGCGCTCGAGCAGTGGTCCTTCGGCATCTACGCGGGCGCGCAGACGATCCTCGTCGGGACGCCGTCGGGCGTGACGCTGGCGGCGGAGGGCGGCGCGCACCAGTCGATCATCACGCCGTCGGTCGGCCTCGAGCAGCCCGGCTGCACGGCCTGGGAGCCGGCGTTCGGGCAGGACCTCGAGTGGGCGCTGCTGCACGCGATGAGCGAGCTCGGCCGCCCCGGCGGCGGCTCCGCGTACCTGCGCCTCACGACGCGGCCGCTCGACCAGTCGCTCGCGCGCGTGCCGCAGGAGCCGGACGCGCGCGCGGCGCGCCGCCGGCAGGTGCTGGCCGGCGGCTACGTGCTGCGCGCCGCGCCGGGCGCACCCGCCGTGACGCTCGTCGCGATGGGCGCGGTCGTGCCCGAGGCGCTCGCCGCGGCCGAGGAGCTGGCCGCCTCGGGGATCGACGCCGACGTCGTCTGCCTGACCTCGGCCGACCTCGTCTTCCGCGCGCTGCGGGCGCGCGCCGGGCTCGGCGAAGCCGACGTCGACCACGCGATCCTCGACACGCTGCTGCCGCCGGAGCGGGCCGCGCCGATCGTGACCGTGCTCGACGGCCACCCCCACACGCTCGCGTTCCTCGGCTCCGTCCGCAACGTGCCGATCAGCTGCCTCGGCGTGACCGAGTTCGGCCAGTCGGGCGACGTCGGCGACCTGTATCGCCACAACGGCATCGACGCCGAGACGATCGTCGGCGCCGCCGCCGACCTGCTCGGCTGACACGGCGCCGCGCAGCTGCCTGGGCGGTCCCGATTCGCTGGCTTCCGGAGCGACGATCCGTCAGGATGGGCGGATGTCGCAGCCGCCGCAGGCCGCGCCGCATCGGGTCGTCGTCGTGGGCGGTGGCTTCGGCGGGTTGCAGGCGGCGCTGAAGCTGGCCGCGATGCCCGTGGAGCTGACGCTCGTCGACCGCCGCAACTTCCACCTCTTCCAACCGCTCGCCTACCAGGTCGCGACCGGCGCGCTCGCGGCGGCGGAGATCTGCTTCCCGCTGCGCCGCGCCTTCCGCGGGCGCGGGAACGTGCGGGTGCTGCTCGCCGAGGTCGTCGACGTCGAGCTCGACGCGCGCCGCGTCCGGCTGCGCAACGTCGTGTCCGAGACGGCGCTCGACCCGCTCCCCTACGACACGCTGATCGTCGCCGGCGGCGCGCAGTACGACTACTTCGGCCACGACGACTGGCAGCGGCACGCGGCCGAGCTGAAGTCGCTCGAGGGCGCGCTGACGGTGCGCCGCCGGATCCTCGGCGCGTTCGAGGCAGCGGAGCTCGAGCGCGATCCGGCGCGCCAGGCCGCCTACCTGACCTTCGCCGTCGTCGGGGCGGGGCCGACCGGCGTCGAGATGGCCGGCCAGATCGCCGAGATCGCGCGCAGCCTGCGCCCGGACATGCGCGCGGCCGACCCGCTGCGGTCCCGCATCCTGCTGATCGAGATGGGCGACCGCGTGCTCGCGACGTTCCCGCCGCGGCTGTCGGCGAAGGCGCAGCGATCGCTCGAGCGCCTCGGCGTGACGTCGCGGCTCGGCGAGTCCGTCATCGACGTCGACGCCGGCAGCATCTCGGTGCGGCGGCCGGACGGCGCGACCGAGCGGATCGAGAGCGAGACGGTCGTGTGGGCCGCCGGCGTCGTCGCGTCGCCGCTGGCGCGGCTGCTGGCCGAGCGCGCGGGCTTCGGGGTCGAGCGCGCCGGCCGCCTCGCCGTCGAGGCCGACCTGTCGCTCCCCGGGCACCCGGAGGTGCTCGCACTCGGCGACATGGTCTCGCTGCGCCAGCCCGACGGCAGCGTACGCGCGCTGCCCGGCCTCGCCCCCGTCGCGATGCAGCAGGGCCGGCACGCCGCCCGCGTCGTGGCCGACCGCCTCGACGGGCGCCCGCCGCGCCCGTTCCACTACCTCGACAAGGGCAACCTGGCGACGATCGGGCGCGCCAGAGCGGTCGCCGACGTGAAGGGCGTGCAGCTGAGCGGCTTCCTCGCCTGGGCGACCTGGCTGATCGTCCACCTCTGGTACCTGATCGGCTTCGAGAACCGGCTGGTCGTGCTCGTGCGCTGGTCGTTCAGCTTCTTCGGGCGTGGGCGCGGCGCGCGGCTGATCACGCAGGCGCCCGAGCCGCCGGGCGACTGACCCGAGCGCACCGTTCTAAACAAACGCTCCTCTTCGCTGGTCTTCTCTCTAATTGGCGGAATCGGCGGCGCGCGCTCCCGGCTCGGCGCATCGCCCAAGGCTCTTTGGAAGGAGCAACGGGAAATGGCTACGACGGAGAGGTCCCTTCAACGGGAGGCGACCAACGACGAGGGGCGCGACGAGTACGCCCTTCACTTCGTGCCGCATAAGGCGCGCCTGGGCAGATGGTCCCTGCTGCCGGCGTACTGGGCCCTGGTCGGCTCGCTCGTGTTCCTGATCTTCGGCGCGCTCGTCGCGCTCACGATCGGCACGGTCAACGCGCTCATCTCGATCGCGATCTCGTCGCTTCTGCAGGGCCTGCTCTACTACGCGCTGGCGAAGTACTCGATCCGCTCCGGCGTCACCTCGTCGGTCTTCTCACGGGTCATGTTCGGCACCACCGGCAGCGCCCTGGCGGCGCTGCTGCTGTGCGCGGTCGCCGTCTTCTACGGCGCGCTCGAGTCGTCGATCATCGCGGTCGCGTTCCAGTCGTACGTCGGCGTCTTCTCGCTCAACATCTGGTACACGATCGTCGCGGTCTACAGCGTGCTGTTCGTGATCGGCGGGATCCGCAACTGGCTCGATCGCGTCAACTCCGTGCTGCTGCCGATCTACGGCATCGGCCTCGTCGTGGCGGTCGTCTGGGCCGGCAGCAAGTACGGCTTCAACGCCAGACACTGGACCTCCTACAAGCCCGCGAGAATCGCGGTCGCCGGGCCGCCGCTGCTGTTCGGGATCGTCACCTACATGGGCGTGATGATCCTCAGCATGTTCGCGTGGGACTACAGCCGGATGGCGCGCGAGAGAGACACCGGGTTCCACCGCGTCGTCACCTTCGGACCCGTCTACTACTTCCTCACGTACTTCGTCAACGGCGTGATCGGCATCTTCCTCGTGCTGGTGATCCCGACGAGACTCGCACCGAGCGAGATCTCGATCGTCTTCGACTTCCTCGGCCTGATGGGCTTCGCGGGGCTCGTCTTCATCTGGGTCAGCCAGACGCGCATCAACACGGCCAACTTCTACGTCGCCTCGCTGAGCCTCGAGAGCTTCCTCGTGCGCCTGCTGCGCATCCGCGTCCCGCGGATCGTGGCGGCGGTGCTCGCCGGTGCGATCGCGCTCGTGCTGATGTTGACGAACGTCTTCAGCTTCCTCGGCCAGGCGCTCTCCTACCAGGCGATCTTCGTCGTCGCGTGGGTCGGGCTCGCGTCCGCCCACGTGCTCGAGTCGTTCCGCCGCAGCGGCGGGGAGGGCATCTCGGAGATCGACGACTGGCGCCCCGGCCGCGTGCGCGCCTTCAATCCCGGCGGGCTGATCTCGTGGTTCGCGGCGGCCGGGCTCGGCGTCGTGCTCTACAAGGCGGTCGGCGGCACCTGGGGCGCGTGGTCCTCGCCGATCACGTTCGTCGTCTCGTTCGGCCTCTACTTCGCCTGGCTGCAGTCCCCGTGGGAGGCGCGCGTGCGGCTCCAGCGCCATGGCGACGTCCGCGACACGGTCCCCGACCAGTGGACCTCGGAGCTCGTCTGCGCGTTCTGCGACACCTCGTTCGTCGCGCACGAGATGGACTCCGACCGCACCGGCAAGCTGATCTGCGCGGAGTGCGCGCTCGACCAGCCCGGCTTCTACAAGGACGCCCTCGCAGAGGACGCGGCGGTCCGCGCGGCGCCGGTCGTGGCGCGCGGCTGAATCGAGCCCGACGATAAAGAAACCGCGGGGCTCGGCCGTCAAAGGGTCATGTCGCATCGAAACCGACCGAGCCTCGCTCGCAACCGCGCTCGCCGCGGGACCTCGCTGCGGACGCCCCGCGCCGAGGCGGCCGCGCTCGACCTGTCGGTGACGTTCGCGCTCGACACGCTGGCGCCCGTGAGCTGTGCGGCGGGTCAGCGCGACTGGGCCGACGTGCTCCGTCGGGCCGGCGTGCGGACGCGCGCCTGCCGCGAGGCGCTCGGCTGGGGGACGCGGCCGCTCTAGGCCGCGAGTTCACCATGACCACGAAGGAGCTGGGCGCGATGGAGAAGAGCGCGAAGCGGGCCGACACGGTGCAGGACGGCTTCCGGGCGGCGATGTCACAGCTCGCCGCCGGCGTCGTGATGGTCACCTGTCACCTCGACGGCAAGCCGTGGGGGCTGACGGTGAGCGCCTGCTGCTCGGTCTCGATGGAGCCACCGCTGCTGCTCGTCTCGCTCGGCAGACAGACCGCCAGCGCGCACGCGATCGGCGAGAGCGGCAGCTTCGGCGTCAGCGTGCTCGGCGAGTCCGTCATCGAGGTCGCGCGCTTCGGCTCCTCGCGCGGTCAGCCCAAGTTCCTCGACCACTTCTGCCACGGCGACATCGTCTGCGAGTCCCCGGCGGTCGGCGGCGCCCTCGCGCACGTCGACTGCACGGTCGAGCAGACCGTCGCCGCCGGTGACCACACGATCTACATCGGCCGCGTGCGCGACGTGATCCTCGAAGACGGGGATCGACCGCTCGTCTACCACGCGCAGTCCTATCACCGCCTCGGCGAGGCGACCGACCTGCACGTCGGGCCGGTCGTCGACGAGACCGTCGATTCGCTGCTCTACGACTACCCGATCCCGCGCGAGTTCTCGCGCGTGCGCTCCCTCGGCGCGTAACGCGCCTCAGGGCGCACGCCTCACTTCACCTTCAATCACGTAACTCAGGGAGGACCCATGGCCACCGTCGAGCAGCCCACCTCAGCACAGGGCTCGAAATACCTCAGAAACGCCGAGCAGTACATCAAGTCGCTCCAGGATGGCCGCGAGGTCGTCTACAAGGGCGAGCTGATCGAGGACGTCACGAAGCACTTCGCGACCGCCGGCGGCATCCGCAACATCGCGAACCTGTTCGATCAGCAGTTCGATCCCGAGATCCAGAGACTGCTGACGTACGTCCGCGAGGACGGAGAGCGCGTCACCGCCTCCTACCTGATCCCGCGCACGAAGGACGACCTGCGCTTCCGTCGCGAGGGCATCAAGCACGTCGCGCGCCAGACGTGGGGCACGCATGGTCGCGGCATCGACATGATCTCGACGCTGCCGCTCGGCATGCTCGCCGAGCTGCCCTCCTTCCAGCGCGAGTGCCCCGAGTACTCGGACAACATCGCGCACTACATCAAGTACGCCGAGGAGAACAACATCCACCTCGGCGAGACGATCGTCGACCCGCAGGGCTTCCGCTCGCGCGCCTCGGGCACGGACCCGGAGGCGACGCCGCCGGAGCGCGCGACCGCGCGCATCGTGAGAGAGGACTCGACGGGCATCTGGATCAGCGGCGTCAAGGGCGTCGGCACGGCGGTGCCGCAGTCGAACGAGATGATCATCGGCAGCTTCCACCCGCCGCTCGACGAGGAGAGCTTCTGGGTGATGGTGCCGATCGGCTCGCCCGGCCTGAAGATGTTCTGTCGCGAGATCGTCCACCGTCCCGAGTCGAACGCCTACGAGCACCCGCTCACCTCGCGCGGCGAGGAGATCGAGTCGATCGTCGCGTTCGACAACCTCTTCGTCCCGAACGAGCGCATCATCGCGAAGGCGAAGCGCTCGCTCCACGGCGTCAACTTCTACAACGTCTGGGCGCGCCTCGAGCACTGGTACACGTTCGTGCGGATCTGCGCGAAGGCGGAGATGTACGCCGGCCTCGCGCAGCTGATCGTCGACACGCTCGAGCTCGGCGGCGTCCCGGTCGTGCGCCAGCGCGTCGCCGACATCCTCGAGTACACCAACATCCTGCAGGGCATGTGCCTCGCGGCCGAGGACCTCGCCGAGCTGTCCGAGGGCGGCGTCATGACCCCCGACGTCAACATCGTCACCGCGGGCCGCTCCTACGCGCTCGACAACCTCCCGCGCATCCTGCACATCCTGCAGGACATCTGCGGCCAGGGCATGATCCTGCGCTGGACCGAGGACGACCTCAGAGTCCCCGCGGCCTTCGGCAGAGACCTCGGCTGGTTCCTCGACACGCGCAACATGAGCGCGCGCGACAAGAACCTCGTCATGAACCTCGTCTGGGACGTCGCCTCCAGCGAGCACGCGACCCGTTCGAAGATCTTCGAGGAGTCCAACGCGCTCAACGTGCCGTTCCTGAAGGAGCGCCTCTACGGCGAGTACGACCGCACGAGATTCCTCGAGGAGTGCCGTCACTTCATCGGCCTCGGGCCGGCGCCGGAGCGCACGTTCGAGGCGCACATCCAGGCGCCGTCGCTTTCGAGCGTCTCGCACAGCACCGGCGACGACTCGTTCGCGAAGGGGACCAAGCCGTGAGCCACGTCGGCGACGAGGAGCGACGGGGGTGACCCGATGAGCGACGACGACGCGCGCGCCGTCTACCGCGACGCGCGGCTCGGCCAGAGCCTGATCTGGGGCACCCGTCCGGCGATCCTCGTCGTCGACTTCACCTGCGGCTTCACCGACCCCGCCTATGAGGCGGGGTCGGAGCTGACCGACGAGGTGGAGGCGACGCGGCGGCTGCTGGACGTCGCGCGCGCCGGTGGGCTGCCGGTGATCTTCACCGCGATCGGGTTCGAGCCGAGCGGGCGCGACGGCGGCATCTGGCTGCAGAAGTTCCCGGCCCTGGCGGAGCTGCGGCTCGGCGGGCGCGCGCTCGAGATCGACCCGCGGCTCGCACGGACCGAGGACGAGACGGTCGTGATGAAGAAGGGGGCCTCCGCCTTCTTCGGCACGAACCTGTCGGCGATCCTCGTCGCCCAGGGCGTCGACACCGTCGTGCTGTGCGGCGCGACGACCAGCGGCTGCATCCGTGCGAGCGCGGTCGACCTGCTGCAGAACGGCTTCCCGGCGCTGGTGCCGCGTGAGTGCGTTGGTGATCGTGCGCGGGCGCCGCACGAGGCGAACCTGTTCGACATCCAGGCCAAGTACGCCGATGTCGTGTCGCTGGAGACGGCGATCGCGTACGTCGAGCGGATCGCGTCGGGGGTGCGGTCATCCGCATGAGCCTTGCGCGTACATCACGAGAAAGGATCCGTCGATGATCACTTCGACCACATTCGTTGATCTCTGTGTCAGTGAGCTCGAGCTCTGCGGGGTGCGGGAGGGCGAGACGGTCGCCGTGCTGTCGCAGATGAACGAGCGGCTCGACTATGCCGATGCGTTCTTGGCGGCGGCGAACAAGCTCGGCGCGACGCCGTTTCATGTGCGTTTGCCGGAGGCCTCGACGTCGCTGCTGGGTGATGCCGGCGCGTGGACGGTCGGTAACACGCCGCTGGCGAGCAATCCTGCGGCGCTGGATTCGCTGAAGTCGGCCGATCTCGTGATCGACTTGATGTTCTTGTTGTTCTCGAAGGAGCAGATCGCGATCCAGGAGGCGGGCGCGCGGATGCTGCTGTGCGTCGAGCCGGTCGATAACCTTGCGCGGCTGTTTCCGACCGCTGACCAGCGTCGTCGTGTGGAGACGAGCGAGGAGCTGCTCGGCAAGGCCAAGAGCCTGCGGATCACGAACGGCGCGGGTACCGATGTCGTCTATCAGCTCGGCAGCCTGCCGGTCATGACGGAGTATGGCTACACCGACGAGCCGGGTCGCTGGGATCACTGGCCGGCCGGCTTCCTGTTCACGGGCGCGTCGGACACCGGTGTCGATGGCAAGGTCGTGATCGATCGTGGTGACATCATCGTCACGCCGTTTAGAAAGTTCGTCGAGGACCCGGTCGAGGTCACGATCGAGCGCGGCCAGATCCAGGACATCCGCGGCGGCTTCGACGCTGAGTTGCTGCGCGACTACATCGCGCAGTTCGAGGACGAGAAGGCCTACGGGATCTCGCACATCGGCTGGGGTTGCAACGAGAACGCGCGCTGGTCGGGGCTCGCGAACGACCGCCGCTCGATCGGGATGGAGAGCCGCTGCTTCTACGGCAACACGCTCTTCTCGACCGGTCCCAACCAGGAGCTCGGCGGCACCAACGACACGGAGTGTCACATCGACATCCCGATGCGCAACTGCAACATGTACCTCGACGACGAGCCCGTCCTGATCGACGGCGAGTTCGTCGTCGAGGACCTCAAGGCGACGCGGACCACGTTCGCCCCGCCCTCGCTCTCTCGGGCCTAGCGCGGGAGCGGCCGGATGCCCAACCACAGCTTGCTGAACGACCGAGGAGGCCCAGTGTGAAGCCTGCACCATTCAAGTACGCGAAGGCGGGAAGCGTCGAGGAGGCGACGGCGCTCCTCGACGAGCACGGCGACGACGTCAAGGTCCTGGCCGGCGGCCAGAGCTTGATCCCGCTGATGAACATGCGGCTCGCACGCCCGGAGGTCTTGATCGACATCAACGGCATCGAGTCGTTGTCGGGGATCGAGGTGAACGGCGGCCTGACGATCGGTGCGACGACGCGCCATGCCGCGGTGATCCGCTCCGGGGAGGTGCAGCGCTTCGCGCCGATCATCGGCGAGGCGATGCGCCATGTCGGTCACGTCGGCATCCGCAGCCGCGGCACGTTCGGCGGCTCGGTCGCGCACGCGGACCCGGCCTCGGAGATCCCGACGATCGTGCTCGCGCTCGACGCCGAGCTGACCGTCGCCGGCCTCGCGGGCGAGCGCACGGTCGCGGCGGAGGACTACTTCGTCAGCACGTTCACGACCGAGATGGAAGACAACGAGCTGTTGACGGCGGTGCGCTTCCCGTACCCGCTCGACCACGCGGTCTGGTCCTTCCACGAGGTCGCGCGTCGCCACGGCGACTTCGCGCTCGTCGGCGTCGCCGCGGTCGCCGAGGTCGACGACGCCGGCGTCTGCACGCGGGCGCGCGTCGCGCTCAGCGGCGTGGCCGACGTGCCCGTTCGCGTCAAGGCGGCCGAGGAGCTGCTCGTCGGCAGCGCGATCAGCGACGTCGCCGAGGAGGCCGGCCGCCTGGCGGAGCGTGAGATCGACCCGGGGGCGGACTTCCACGCCTCCGCCGAGTACCGCAAGGAGGTCGCGCGAGCTCTCGTGACGCGCGCGCTCAACGACATGGCCACGAAGGGAGAGTCGCGATGAGCTCCACGATCGGTGTCACCACCGAGCCGACGGACGACCAGCAGATCGTCCGCCTCAAGATCAACGGCGTGGAGCGACGCGGCATCGCGGAGCCCCGCATGCTGCTCGTCGACTTCATCCGTCACGAGCTGAACATGACGGGCACCCACGTCGGCTGCGAGCACGGCGTCTGCGGCGCCTGCACCGTGCGCATGAACGGCGAGGTGGTGCGCTCCTGCATCATGTTCGCGGTCCAGGCCGACGGCGCCGAGATCGACACGGTCGAAGGGATCGCGAAGGACGGCAAGCTGAACTACGTGCAGGAGGCCTTCCGCAAGGAGCACGGCCTCCAGTGCGGCTTCTGCACGCCCGGCATGCTGCTCGCGACCGAGACGCTGCTGGAGGAGAACCCCAACCCGACCGAGCTGGAGATCCGCGAGTACCTCTCGGGCAACGTCTGCCGCTGCACGGGCTACGTGGGGATCGTCAACGCCGTCCAAGAGGCCGCCAAGACGCGGCCGCAGGCC
>JAOPZA010000214.1 GCA_025964325.1 Conexibacter sp. | reverse complement strand
GCGAGGCGTCGGCGACGAATGCGTCCGCCTCTTCCGGCGTCGGCGGCGGCCGCGCGCAGGGTCGCGGCGAGCACGTCGGGGTCGACCTCGAAGGTCCACGCGAGCCCGGTCAGCGGGCCCTGGCTGTCGGAGTCGACGTCGAGCTCCTGGCGCCGCGACGGCAGCGGCCAGCCCGCCTCCGGCGGGCAGAACTCGCCCGTCGGTCCGGCGGCGGTGTGCAGCGCCGGAACGCCGCACGCCATCGCCTCGAGCACGGGCAGGCAGAAGCCCTCGCCGCGGTACGGCGCGACCAGCACGTCGGCGCTGCGATAGAGCGCCGGCAGCTCGCCGGCCTCCAGCTGCGCGTCGACGTAGAGCAGCGGCGCGAGGTCGCCGCGCTCCGCCATCGCCCGCACGCGCGGGCCGCAGCTCTGGCCTCTGTAGGCACCGTCGAGGCCGAAGTCCTTGATCACCAGCCGCACGTCGTCGTCGGGACCGAAGGCACGCTCCCACGCCGCCAGCAGCACGTCGACGCCCTTGCGCCAGATCGCGCCGCCGACGAACAGGAACGTGCACGGGGCCGGTCTCGCGTCGGCGTCGGTCACGAGCCGGACGCCGCCGCCGCGCGCCAGGCGGTCGAGGTCGAGCGCCGGTCCCGTGGGCGTGAAGCGATCGAGCGCGACGCCGTTGGGGACGACGTCGACGACCTCCGGCGGCATCCCGCCGGCGACGTAGCCGTCGCGGACGAAGGCGCTCGGCACCCAGACGCGGTCGGCGCGCGCGCGCACCTCGTCGACCCACGAGCGCGGCGGGTGGTGGTACTCCCACGGCAGCACCACCACCGTCGGGCCGTCGGTGCCCGGTGCGAAGAGCGGCGGCCACGTGTGGCTGATCGTCGCGCACGGCAGCGGCAGCGCTGCGGCGGTCGGCGGCTGCCACACGACGCTGTGCCCGCGCCCCGCGAGCGCCCCGCCGAGGCCGTCGTTGACATGTGCGAGCGAGTGCAGGGCGCCGCGCTCGCCGCGGATCACGCAGGTCGGCACGGGCGCGGTGCGCGCGATCGCCGGCGGCCCGGAGACGGGACGGGTCGTGCGCCCGGCGGTCGGTCGGGCATCGCGCCAGCGTGCGTCGAGCGTCTGCGTCCGCTGCGCGGCCCAGGTCCGCCGGCGTGGGCGCAGCGCGTCGAGATCCCAGCCGAGCAGGTCGAGCAGCGCCGCCTGCTCGGCGCGCGGGTGGTCGACGTACTCGGTCGCGTTCCAGATCCAGTCCAGCAGCCGGGCGCTCTCGTCGCCCCCGCGCAGCAGCAGGACGCCGGTGTCGGGGATCCCGTCTCGCTCCGCCAGCGCCAGGACCGCGTCGTCGCGCAGCTCGCCGGCGACGTCGACGCGATCGTCGGCGATCAGCACGTCGGGTGCGAGCCAGAGGACGGCGTCGTACTGCTCGCCCAGCTCGCGCAGCAGCGCGATCCGGCGCCACGACGCCGGGCGTCCGTCGTCGTCGCCGCCCGTGTCCTCGACGTACGCCCAGCCGTGCCGCGCCGCGTACGCCTGGAACGGCTCGCGCGCGAGCGCCGGCAGCTCGGCCTCGTGGCCGTGCGCGGACGTGCAGATGATCTTGCGGGGGGACGACATGTCGGCCCCCGAGGTGATCGGCCTGTCTCAGCCCCGCTTGAGGCACGCGGGGCCGCAGGCCGAGCGCTTGCGTAGAGCGCGCGCGACGACCGCCGCGAGCGCGAGCCGGTAGGCGGCGTACGGCGCGAGCGAGCGGTCGCGCTCGACCTGGCGGATCAGCCACGTCGAGCCGAGCGTCGAGGCGAACGAGGCGCCGGCGCCGAGCGCGAGCGCCGCGCGGGTGCGGCGCGGGATGCCGCGCTGCCACAGGCGCGCTCCCTTCAGCAGGGTCGCGCCGACGATCACCGGCAGCGCGGCGTGGCGCGAGAGCACGTTCGCGTCCTCGCGCGTGAAGCCGCGCAGGCGGGCGGCGGCGAGCGTCGCGCCGTTGCGCGAGACGCCCGGGATCAGCGCCGCGGACTGTGCGGCGCCAAGCGCGAGCGCGTCGCGCCAGTCGGCCTCCGCGCCCACCCGCGTCTGCGGTCTGCGGTCGGCGAGCACCATCGCCAGCGACCCGAGCGCGAGCCCGGCGGCGATCGTCGCGGGCGTCCCGAGCCGTCGCTCGATCGGCCGCTCGAGGGTGGCGCCGACGATCGCCGGCGGGGCGCAGGAGAGCGCGATCAGCGCCGCCCGGCGGAGGTCGAGCTCGCGCGCCGCCTCGCCGACCTCGTCGCGCAGTCCGATCAGCAGCGCCGCCGCGGTCCCGGCATGGAGCGCGACCTCGAACGACTTGCGCAGGTCCCCGTCGAGGCCGGCGTAGGGCCAGCGGGCGAGCCACGGCACGAGCGTGACGTGGCCGGAGGAGGAGATCGGCAGCAGCTCGGCCGGCCCGTGCAGCAGCCCCAGCAGCAGCGCGTGACGGAGCGGCAGCGCCGGCGGCGCCGACGCAGCGGACGGCGCCCCGCTCACGCCCCGGCGCTCACGTCGGGTCGGGGGCCGGCGTCCCCTCGACCCGCGCGTCCGGTCCCCTGCCGCCGCCGCGGCGCCAGCGCACGACGAGGTAGACGATCCCGGCGACGAACAGCACGGCGAACGCGTAGTCGACGTAGTGGAGCTTGTCCTTCCAGTCGACCCAGTTGTCTCTCGCCTGCTGGCCGACGAAGGTCAGCAGCAGCACCCACGGGATGCAGCCGATCACGGTCAGCGCGGAGAAGCGCCAGAAGGGCATGCGTGCGACGCCGGCCGGCAGCGAGATGAACGTGCGGATGACCGGCAGCACGCGGGCGATCAGGACCGACGCGGCGCCGTAGCGCTGGAACCAGCGGTCGGCCTGCTCGAGGTGCTTCGGCTTGATGTGGAGCTTCGCGCCGTGCTTCTCGAGCAGCTCGAGGCGTCCGTAGTAGCCGACGCCGTAGGCGATCCACGAGCCGACGAGGTTGCCGAGCACGCCGGCGGCGGTCGCCTCGATCAGGCTGTAGTGGCCGGTCGCGACGTTGAAGCCGGTGAACAGCATCGTCGCCTCGGAGGGCAGCGGGATGCAGGCGCTCTCCAGCAGCATCAGCACGAAGACGCCGGCCAGACCGAGGTCGCCGACCACGTTCGTGGCGAAGTTCACGAGCGGCTCGGTGATGGACGCCAGGACGAGCACGAGCGGCGAAGGCTACCGGCGCGGCGTCGGGCCGTACGGGGAAGGGGGTATCGTGACGGCGCCGAAGCCCCTCTTCCATGCCCGCCTTCCGTCCCCGCATCTCGCCGCTCGCCGTGCTCGCCCTGTCCGCGCTCGCGTTCGTGCTGACCGCGTGCGGGGGCGGCGGCACGACGACGGGCTCCGTGACGGACACGGGGGTCGTGACCGGCACGGGCGCGACGCCGACCCCGCCGCGCACGACGACCTCGGGCAGCGCCACGACGCCCGCGCCGAACCCGGGGACGACCGGCACGACCGTCCCGGCGCCGAACCCCGCCGCGCCGCTGACGCTGCGCGCCGCCGAGGCGGTCCTCGACCGCCGCGGCTTCGCCCCGCTGACGGAGAGAGACTTCCGCCCCGACCAGATGCTGAAGGTGCTCGTCGGCGTGCGCCGCAACGCGCCGGAGGGCCGCGCCCAGCAGGCCTTCTTCTTCGTCGGCAACCGCTTCATCGGCACCGACACGTCCGACACGAGCGGCTCGATCTCGGTCACCGACCAGCACGACGACCGCATCACCCTCACCTACGGCCTCTACACCCCGAAGGACGCGCTCGCCAACCCGACCGACGGCGACGCCAGCGTGACCTACCGCTGGACGGGCGCGAAGCTCGTCCCGACCGGGTCGATCCCGCCCTCCTCGACCCAGGTCGCGGGCAGCCGGCGGTAGGCGTGGCCGTCCCGCTCTTCGACACCTCCACGCCGATCGCGCCGCTGCGGCCGCTGATCGACGCGCGGATCGCGGAGGTGCTCGACGCCGGCGTCTTCATCCTCGGGCCGCAGGTCGCGGCCTTCGAGCGCGAGCTGGCCGACTACCTCGGCGTGCGCCACGTCGTCTCGGTCGCGAACGGGACCGACGCGATCACGATCGCGCTGCAGGCGCTCGGCGTCGGGCCGGGCGACGAGGTGGTGGTGCCGTCGTTCACCTTCTACGCGAGCGCCGAGGCGATCCCGCCGACCGGCGCGGCGCCCGTCTTCTGCGACGTCGATCCCGACACCGGCAACGTCACGGCGGAGACGGTCCGCGCCGCGCTGACGCCGCGGACGAAGGCGATCGTCGCCGTCGACCTGTTCGGCAACCCCGCGCCCGTGCCCGCGCTGCGCGCGCTCGGCCTGCCCGTGCTCGAGGACGCGGCGCAGGCGGCGGGCGCGTCGCTCGAGGGGGCCCGGGCGGGCGCGCTCGGCGACCTCGCGACCTTCTCCTTCTTCCCCTCGAAGAACCTCGGCTGCTTCGGCGACGGCGGCGCGATCGCGACCGACGACGACGCGCTCGCGGAGGCCGCGCGCGTGCTGCGCTTCCACGGCTCGCGCGACAAGGTCAGCTACGAGCGGATCGGCTGGAACTCGCGGCTCGACGAGCTGCAGGCGGCGATCCTGCGGGTGCTGCTGCCGCACCTCGACGACTGGGCGGAGGGGCGCCGCGCCGCCGCCCGCCACTACGAGGCCGCCGGCCTCGCCGAGCTGCTGACGCTGCCGACCGCGACCGAGGGCGCGGATCCGGCCTGGCACCTGTTCGTGGCGCGCCACGAACGGGCCGACGCGCTCGTCGCGGCGCTGACCGAGCAGAGCATCGGCGCGCGCGCCTACTACCGCACGCCGCTGCACCGCCAGCCGGCGCTCGCGCCGTGGGCCGGCGACCTCGTGCTGCCGGTCACCGACGAGCTCGCGCGGACGCACCTCGCCCTGCCGATGAACCCGCTGCTCGAGCGCGACGAGGCCGACGAGGTCGTCGCCGCGGTGCGTACGGCGCTGGGCGCGTAGGCGGCCGCGACGATGCGCGTCTGGGTCGACCTGACCAACTCGCCCCATGTGCTCGTGATGCGTCCCGTCATCGAGACGCTGCGGGCGGCCGGCCACGAGGTCGAGGTGACCGCGCGCGACTTCGCGCAGACGCTCGCGCTGTGCGAGCGCTTCCGGATCGACCACACCGCGATCGGCCACCACCGCGGCGGCCGGCTGTCGGCGAAGGGCGTCGGGCTGGCGCAGCGGTCGGCGGCGCTCGTGCGCTGGGCGCGGCGGCGGGCCGGGCGGGCGGGATTCGAGCTCGCGCTCGGCCACGGCTCGAACGACGTGACGGTCGCCGCAGCGCTGCTGCGGATCCCCTGCGCGACGACGTTCGACTACGAGTGGGCGACCGTCCAGCACACCGTCAACTGCCGCCTCGCGCAGGCGGTCGTCGTGCCGGAGGCGATCCCGCCCGAGCGGCTCGCGCGCTACGGCGCGACGGGCAAGCTGGGGCGCTATCCGGGGCTGAAGGAGGAGTACTACCTCGCCGACTTCGAGCCGGATCCGGCGATCCTCGAGGAGCTGGAGCTCGACCCCGCCGCGCCGATCGTCGTCGTGCGCACGCCGCCGTCGGTCTCGCTCTACCACCGCTTCGAGCACGACACCTTCGGCGCCGTGCTGGCGCGCCTGCGCGAGGGGACCGACCAGGTCGTCGTGCTGCCGCGCACGCCGGAGCAGCGCGAGCAGCTGCGCGAGGCGGGCGGCTTCATCCTGCCCGAGCGCGCGATCGACGCGCAGTCGCTGATCGCGTACGCCGACCTCGTGATCTCCGCCGGCGGCACGATGAACCGCGAGGCGGTCGCGCTCGGCACGCCCGTCTGGACGAGCTTCGAGGGCCGCCTCGGCGCGGTCGACGAAGCGCTGATCGCGGACGGCCGGCTGCGCCGCCTGACCGACCCCGACGAGGTCGTCGTGGCGAAGCGGACGGCATCGGACGGCAGCCGCGTACGGCGCGATCCGCGCGACTTCACGCGCCTGCTGACCGCCCCCGTCGGCGGCTTCTGAGACCCCGCGCCGGGACCGAGAACGGTGGCGTCGCGGCGTCCAACACGCTGACAACGTCCGGCACCCCTAGAATCCCCGCGATGCGCCGGCGGTTTCGCTCCGCGATCCCGGTGCACCGCCACTCGCTTCCCCAGCTTGTCGTGGACGGTGCCTTGGTCGCGCTCGCCTACGTCCTCGCCTTCCAGCTGAGGTTCGACCAGGGCATCCCGAGCAGATACCAGCTGCTGCGGGACCAGACGATCTGGTGGGTCGTGCCGCTCTGCGTGCTCGTCTTCGCGCTCTTCGGCCTCTACCAGCGGCTGTGGACCTACGTCGGCCAGCGCGACTACGAGTCGCTCGTGCGCGCCGTCGTCGTCAGCGCCGTGCTCGTGATCGGCGGGATCGCGCTCGTGCACCCGGTCGTCGTGCACCCGCGCGGCGCCGGCTGGGTCGCGGTCGGCGTGCCGACCGGCGTCGCCGCCGGCTGGCTGCTGATGATGCTCGTCTTCCTCGCCGCCGCGCGCTTCCTCGTCCACCTCGTCTTCGAGCGTCGGATCCGCGGCTTCAGGGTGATGAAGGGGGCGCGCGACGTGCTGATCGTCGGCGGCGGCGACGGCGGCCGCCTGGTCGCGCGCGAGCTCGTGCGCAACCCCGCGCTGCGGCTGCGGCCGGTCGGCTTCGTCGACGACGATCCGCGCAAGCAGGGGATGAAGGACGAGCACGGCCTGAAGGTGCTCGGCCACACCGACGAGAGCGACTTCGCGCGCGTGCTCGACGAGGCCGAGCCCGACGAGGTGATCATCGCGATCCCGTCCGCGCCCGGCACCGTCCGCGGCCGCGTCGTGACCGCCTGCCGCGCCCGCGGCATCCCGATCCGCACGCTGCCGACCGTCTTCGAGCTGCTGCAGAACGGCGGTGGCGGGATGCAGGTGATGCGCCAGCTGCGCGAGCTCAGCATCGAGGACATCCTCGGCCGCGAGCCGGTGCGGATGGAGCTCGAGCGCGTCGGCTCCTACCTGACCGGCGAGGTCGTGCTCGTGACCGGCGCGGGCGGCTCGATCGGCAGCGAGCTGTGCCGGCAGATCGCCCGCGTGAACCCGCGCCGGATCGTGCTCGTCGACCACGCCGAGGACAACCTCTTCGAGATCCTCCGCGAGCTGGAGGAGGACCGTCACGTGCGCAACGCGGTGCCGGTGCTGGCCGACTGCAAGGAGGAGGAGCGCATGCGCGAGGTCTTCTCCGAGCACCGTCCGACGGTCGTCTTCCACGCCGCCGCCTACAAGCACGTCGCGATGATGGAGCTGAACCCGGTCGAGGCGGTCCGCAACAACGCCCTCGCGACGCGCCTCGTCGCGCGCATCGCCGGCGACAGCGGCGTCAAGCGCTTCGTGCTCGTCTCGACCGACAAGGCGGTCAAGCCGGCGACCGTCATGGGCGCCTCGAAGGCGCTCGCCGAGTGGGGCGTCGAGGCGGCCGCCGCGCGCCATGCCGGCACGCGCTTCGCGACCGTGCGGTTCGGCAACGTGCTCGGCTCCTCCGGCTCGGTCGTGCCGATCTTCCGCCGTCAGATCGCCGCCGGCGGCCCCGTCACGGTGACCGACCCGCGCATGACGCGCTACTTCATGACGATCCCGGAGGCCGTCCAGCTGATCATCCGCTCGGGCTCGCTGACCGATCGCAGCGGCGAGGTGTTCGTGCTCGAGATGGGGGAGCCGGTCGCGATCGTCGACCTCGCCCGCGACATGATCCGTCTCTCCGGCCTCGAGCCCGACACCGACATCGCGATCGAGGTGATCGGCGCGCGCCCCGGCGAGAAGCTCCAGGAGGAGCTGTTCAACGCGTACGAGCGGCCGCAGCCGACGCCGGCCGAGAAGATCGTCCGCGCCGCGCGCGCCCCGCTCGACCCCGACTGGGTCGAGTCGACGTTCGGCGAGATCAACCTGTTCGTGCTCGAAGGCGACGCCGCCGCGCTCGCGGCGAAGGTCGCCGAGCTGGCCGCCGTGCGTACGGCGCCGGGACCCCAGGTAGCCTCATAGAGTCTCCGGCCGTACAGTTCCCGGCTGCGCCACCATGCCCTTGACGTACGCCCTCTCAGTCCACACCTTCGTCGACAAGATCGGTTCGTATGCCGGTTTTGCCGCGATCATCGGCCTCGCGCTGTTCGCGTTGCTGCTGTTCGCGCAGGCCCGTGAGCTGCGCCGACTGCGCGATTGGGGCGCTCAGGCGCACGATCGCATCGGCGAGCTGGAGCGCGGTCTCGCGACCGCGCTCGACATGGCGCGCCGTCCCGCGCCCGCTCCGCGCCAGCCCGCGCCGGCCAGCGGCCGCGGCGCTCCC
>JAOPZA010000210.1 GCA_025964325.1 Conexibacter sp. | reverse complement strand
CTGTGTCCTCGACCACTCGAAATGCCAGAGGCATTCCTTCGGGTCTGCGTCCTTGCCAGCCGACGATGACGGCGCCGGACCAGGGCAAACATCACCGGACACGGCACGAGGAGCGGGCGGCCGGACGGCTACGGTCTCAGCACCACCTTCACGCAGTCGTCGAGCTTCTGCTTGAACGTCTCGTAGCCGTTCGGCGCGTCGTCGAGGCTGAGCCGGTGCGTGATCACGAAGCTGGGGTCGATCTCTCCGCGCTCGATGCGTTCGAGCAGCGGTCTGAGATATCTCTGCACATGGCACTGGCCCGAGCGCACGGTCAGCGACCGGTTCATGATCGCTCCCATCGGAAACTTGTCGACGAACCCGCCATAGGCGCCGATCACGGAGACCACCCCGCCGTTGCGGCAGCTCAGGATCGCCTCGCGCAGCGCGTAGGGCCGGTCGGTCTCGGCGCGCGTCGCCTGCTTGACGCGGTCGTAGGCGTAGATCGGGCCGTGGTGGTGGTCGGCCTCCATCCCGACGGCGTCGATGCAGGCGTCCGGCCCGCGCCCGCCGGTCATCTCCGTCAGCACCTCGACGACGCTGTCGACCTCCTCGAAGTTGATCGTCTCCGCCCCGGTCTGCTGGTGCGCCATCCGCAGCCGGTAGTCGTACTCGTCGATCGCGATCACCCGCTCGGCGCCGAGCAGGTAGGCGCTCGCGATCGCGAACTGGCCGACGGGTCCGGCGCCCCAGACGGCGATCACGTCGCCGGGTCTGATGTCGCACATCTCGGCGCCCATGTAGCCGGTCGGGAAGATGTCCGAGAGGAAGAGGACCTTCTCGTCCGGCAGGCCGTCCTCGATCTTGATCGGGCCGACGTCGGCGAACGGCACGCGCGCGTACTCGGCCTGCCCGCCGGCATAGCCGCCCATCATGTGGGAGTAGCCGTAGATCCCCGCCGGCGCATGGCCCCACACCTTCTCGGCCAGGCCCGCGTTCGGGTTCGAGTTCTCGCAGACCGAGAAGAGCCCGCTGCGACAGGCGTTGCAGTTGCCGCAGGAGATCGGGAACGGCACGACGACGCGGTCGCCGATGTTCAGGTCCCCGACGTCGCGGCCCTTCTCGACGACCTCGCCCATGAACTCGTGGCCGAGGATGTCGCCCCGCTTCATCGTCGGGATGTAGCCGTCGTAGAGGTGCAGGTCCGAACCGCAGATCGCGGTCGAGGTGATCCGCACGATCGCGTCGCGCGAGCTCAGCAGCTGGGGGTCGGGGACGTTCTCGACCTGCACGGTGTTGCGTCCCGACCAGACGTTGGCCCTCATGCGTGGCTCCCTTCTCGTTCGGCGCGGCCGTCGGCGGGCAGCGGCTGGGCCGGTCGCTGTCTGAGCAGGCGGGTCGTTCGCACGCCCTCCGGACTGCCCTCGGAGCGGACGATCACGCCCGTCTCGAGCAGCTGCTTGAAGCGGCGCAGGTCGTCCTCGATCTGCTGCTCGGGCTCCTCGCCGAAGAGTCTCGCGACGGTCGTCCCGAGCGCGCCGCCGGGCGGCGAGTACTCGAGGTCGAGATGGATCTCGGTGCCGCGGTCGCCGGGCGCGGGCACGAACCGGACGCTGCCGGCGTGCTGCGCGAGCCCCCCGACCGAGCGCCAGGCGATCAGCTCGCCGGGCCGGTCCTCGACGACCTCGGCGTCCCACTCGACGGTCCTGCCGGCCGGCCCGGTCGCCTTCCAGTGCGTGCGGCCACCGGGCCGCTGCTCGACCGACTCGAGATGCGTCATGAACTGCGGCAGCGTGCGGAAGTCGTGCCAGGCGGCGTAGACCTCGTCGCGCGGTCGGCGGACCGTGACGGCCGCCTTCGCATGCGTCCGCTGCCCCGACTCCTGCGCCTGCGCCCGTCGGCTCAGCCGCATCGTCTCGATCGTGTCGGCGATCGCGATCCCGGTCACCATGCCGATCGCGCCCGCCAGCCGACCGGTCCGCGCCCGCTTGCGCTCGAGCGCGGTGACGAGCAGCGCCAGGTCCATCGCGTCGCCGGCGACGCGCGACGCGACCCAGCCGACGGGACGCGGGGAGCTGAGGATGCCGACGCCGGCCGCGATCTCGCGGACGCCGACGATCCGCTGCCAGGCGCGGCTGCGAGCGTCGTCGCGGACGCCGATCAGCGCGTTGACGGCGCCGGGCGTGACGATCTGCGACACGCCCAGCCCGAGGCTGAACCAGCCGAGGCCCTGCGCGAGCGCGTCCTTCGCCCCCCCGGACTGCCGTTCGCTCGGCTGGGATTGCGACGACGGCGACGACGCCCGCGCATCGCTCCCCTGCGAGCCGTTCGCATGCTGTCCGCTCCTGCTCATGGCGGTCCTCCTTCAGGGCCCTTCGAGGCGCCCGGATCGATTGCGCTCCGGACGATGCGGAGCCGCGCGTCGTCGGCTCGTACCCAGCGAAGAGACCGGAAAACCGCGGCCGTCAGCCCGTCACGTCCATCCGCGCCTCGTGCACGTATGGAAGATCAGACGATGCGCCCGCCTCCCTCACTTCCGGGCCGCAGCAGCCGCTGGCTGACCGGCGCCGCGACGGCCGCCGCGCTCGCGCTCTGCGCCTGCGGCGGAGGCGGTGGCGGCCAGGCGAAGACGAGCCCGACGACCCCGACCGGCGGCGGCACGCAGCGATCCGGACCAGCGCCCTCCGGCGGCTCCGCGACGAGCGTCGACCCCGCCGCCGTGGGTGTTGTGCGCGCCTGGGCCCACACGCTGCGGCGCGGCGACGTCCCCGGCGCCGCCGGCTACTTCGCCGTGCCGAGCGTCGTCGCGAACGGCTCCGCCCCCGTGCGCTTGAGCAGCCGCCGCGCGCTCCGGGCCTTCAACGCGTCGCTGCCGTGCGGCGCACGCGTCGTCGACACGCAGCCGGCGCCGCACGGCTTCCTGATCGCCACCTTCCTGCTGACCGAGCGACCCGGCGCCGGCGCGTGCGGCACCGGCACGGGCCACACCGCCCGCGTCGCCTTCCGCATCCGCGACGGCCGGATCGTCGACTGGCTGCGGGTGCAGGACATCCCGGCCGCGGGGTCGGGGACGCCGTCGTAGCTAGCGCTCGGCCGGCTCGCCCGCCGGCACCGACGCGGGCGCCATCCGCGCTCCCA
>JAOPZA010000163.1 GCA_025964325.1 Conexibacter sp. | reverse complement strand
CGCCCACGCCGGCAAGCGTCACGAGCGGCAGCGCGACGAGCAGCCAGCTCGTCAGCGAGCCGGCCGCGAGGCGCACGAGCAGCAGCACGACGGCGACCGCGGCGGCCGCCGTCACGGCCCGCCGCACGACCACCAGCGACCGTCGGACGGCGATCGCGTGCTGCCAGCGCCGCAGTCCCTGCGTCAGGTCAGCCGGCGTCGATCCGTCAACGCGGTCGACATCGTCGCCCCCGCGGCGGGGCGCGAAGGTCACGACGTCGCGCGGATCTGCCGAGATCCAGTGCGCAACGCGGCGCAGCGCCGCGTCCGCGAAGTGGGGCACCAAGGACCGTTTCGGCACGCCTCGATGGTAGCCTCGGGGGCCGAAAGCCCGCAGCCGGCATCACTTCTGCGTGATCTCCCGTAGCGAGCGTAACGAGGGGTCACATCGCATGCCGAAGATGAACGACCGGGTCCGAGCCACGTCCGCGCGGCGTCTCGCCACGACGATCGCGGCGCTCCTCGCGCTCGCCGCGACGCTCGCGGCCTGCGGCGGCGGCGGTGGCGGTGGCTCGAACGGCGGCGCGACGAGCGCCGGCACGAGCGCGGCGTCGACGCCGACCACGAGCGACGCGGCGACGACCACGGCGACGACCGCTGCCGCGGCGGAGACGTTCAACCCCGACGACTGGCCGGTCTTCGGCCGCGACCGCGACAACACGCGCTTCGCGCCCCAGACGCAGATCAACGCGAGAACGATCTCGCGACTCGGCGAGGCGTGGAGCAACGACCTCGGCGGCGACCAGTACCTCCAGGAGAGCTTCCCGATCGTCGTGGACGGCGTCATCTACGTCACGACGAGCACCGACGAGGTCTACGCGTTCGACGGCGCGACCGGCGCGGTCAAGTGGAAGTACGCGCCGAAGGTCGACTTCTCGCTCTCGAGCGGCGTCGGCGGCTACGGCATCAGCGTCAACCGCGGCGTCGCGGTCGCCGACGGCAAGGTCTACCTGCTGACGTTCGACTGCCAGCTGAAGGCGATCAGCGCGGCGACCGGCGAGGAGGTCTTCTCGACGCAGGTGGACGACCCGAGATCGGGCGCCTACGAGACGATGTCGCCGACCGTCTACGACGGCCAGGTCTACGTCGGCAACTCCGGCTCCGACCAGGGCGTGCGCGGCTTCGTCGCCTCCTACGACGCGAAGACGGGCAAGCAGCGCTGGCGCTTCTACACGATCCCGCCGGTCGGGACCGGCTGGCGCACGAAGGGCACCGGCGGCGGCACCGTCTACATGGCCCCGACGGTCGATACGCAGACCGGCCGGGTCCTCGTCGGCACGAGCAACCCCTCGCCCGCGATCGTCGGCACGAAGCGACCGGGCACGAACCTCTACACCTCCTCGATCATCGCGCTCGACGCGAAGTCCGGCAAGCTCGCCTGGCACCATCAGGAGGTCGCGCACGACCTCTGGGACTACGACGCCGCCTCGCCGGTCGTGCTGTTCGACACCACGATCGGCGGCAAGAGAACGCGCGTCGCGGCCGAGGCCGGCAAGAGCGGCTACCTCTTCATGCTCGACGCGAACACCGGCAAGGACCTGTTCCCGAGACTCGCGTTCGTGAGAGAGAACCACACGCCGCCGACCACGAGAGGGACGCTCGAGTGCCCGGGCCCGCTCGGCGGCTCGCAATACGACCCGATCGCGTACAGCCCGCGCGTCAACGCCTCCTACGTCTCCGGCATCGACTTCTGCTTCGTCCTCAGAGTCAGCAACGAGAGACTGCCGGGCGAGTCGAGATTCGGCGGCACGCGCTCGATCCCGTCGGACTCGAAGCCGACCGGCAGCTTCTCGGCCGTCGACATGTCGACCGGCAAGTTCCTCTGGCGCCGCAAGATGCCGACGCCGATGGGCGCCGGCGCCTCGGTGACGGCCGCCGACCTCGTCTTCACGATCGACCAGCACGGCGTCATCTACGCCTTCGACGCGAGAACGGGCGCGACCAGATGGAAGGCGAACCTCGGCCTCGCCGGCGCCGCCGCTCCGGTGATCTACAGCGTCAAGGGCAAGCAGTACGTGGCGGTCGCGATCGGCGGCTCCGGCCTGACGTCGTCCAACGACTTCGGGCCGATCGGCTCGCGCGTCGTCGTGCTGACGCTGGACGGCAAGAGAATCGTTCGGGCGAAGGCCCCGAAGAACAAGAAGAGCTGACCATCGGACGCGCGGCGGCAGCGTTCGGGACCGCGGCTGTCGCGCTGGCGCTGGCGCTGGCGCTCGCGGCGGCCGGCTGCGGTGGCTCGCATCCGCCGACGCCGACGCCGGCCCCGGCCCGCGCCGACGTCGGCTGGCCAAGCTTCGGCAACGGCAGCGACCAGGCGCGCTTCTCGCCGCTGGCGCAGGTCACCCGCGCGACCGTCGCGCGGCTCGGCGTCGCCTGGTCGTACGCGCCGGGCCCCGAGATGGCGCAGTGGGAGAGCTATCCCGTCGTCGTCGGGCGGACCCTGTACGTGACGACGAACACCGGTCAGGTGCTCGCGCTCGACGCCGTCAGCGGCGCGCGCCGCTGGACCTACACGCCGCGGGTCGACTTCCTCTTCGGCTCGCGCGCGGGTCAACTGCAGCCGACGAACCGCGGCGTGACGGTCGCCCACGGGCGCGTCTACCTGCTGACCTACGACGATCGGCTGATCGCGCTGCGGGCCGAGGACGGTCGCGCGCTGTGGTCGGTGGCGGTCGCCGATCCCCGCAACGGCACGATCGAGAGCTCGCCGCCGACCTACTGGAACGGTCGCCTGATCGTCGGCAGCGGCGGCAGCGACGCGGCCCGCGTGCGCGGCTTCGTCGCCGCCTTCGACGCCGCCAGCGGCCGGCGCCTGTGGCGCTTCTGGACGGTCGCGCCGAGGCGCGGCGGCGGTCGCGTGTGGATGCCGCCGACGGTCGACGCCCGCAGCGGCCTCGTCTACGCCGGGACCGGCAACCCCAGTCCCGCGCTCACGCGCGAGCGGCGCAGCGGCTGCGAGAACTGGGTCAGCGGGATCGTCGCCCTGGACGCGCGCAGCGGCGCGCTGCGGTGGGGCGCGCACGAGGTCTGCGGCGACGTGTGGGACTACGACGGCGGCCAGCCGCCGCTGCTCTACGACGCGCGCATCGGCGGCCGCAGCGTCCGCGCCGTCGGCCACGCGAACAAGTCCGGCGCCTACTGGATCCGCGACGCCGCGACCGGCACGCCGCTGGCACCGCCGCAGGCGCTCGGCGTGCAGACCAGCCCGCGGCCGCGGCCGACCGCGCGCGGCACGACGATCTGCCCCGGCGCGCTCGGCGGCGTCCCGTACAGCCCGGCCGCGCTGAGCGCGGCGACCCGCACGATCTACCAGCCGACGGTGCGGCTCTGCATGACCTACCGCACCGGTGACCGCAACCCCGACGGCGCCCGCATCCTGCTCGGGGGCGGCACCGCGCGGCCGACGCGCGGCATGGTCGCGCGCGGCAGCATGGTCGCGCTCGACGCCGACGGCGGGCGCGTACGGTGGCGCCGTGCGCTGCCGGCGCCGCTCGTCGGCGGCGCGCTCGCGACCGCCGGCGGCCTCGTCTTCAGCGGCTGCGACGACGGCTTCCTCTACGCCTTCGACGCCGGCACCGGCGCGACCGTCTGGCGCGGGCGGATCGGGCTTCCCTTCGGCACCGCGCCGCTGACGTACCGGATCGACGGAGTCCAGTACGTGGCGGTCGTCGCGGGCGGCTCGAGCGTCACGTCGGTGACCGGCACGAGGCCCGGAGCGCGGCTCGTCGTGCTGCGGATCGGGGGCCGCCGGCTGGCCGCTGGCTGAGCCCCGGCAGGGGGCCGTACCGGAATCCGGATGCTCGAAGCGCTGTGGTACGTTCGGCCTATGGTACGCCGTACGATGATCGTCGCCGCCGTCGGAGCGGGCCTCGCGCTGGCGACGACGGCAGGCCTCGCGAGCGCCACGACCGGCGTCGGCACCGGCCTGCCGCAGCCGCGGGTCCTCGTCGAGCCGGCGATCGGCGACCAGTTCGTCGGCCGCTACGTGGTGAGCGAGATCGACCGCCGCGCGAAGATCACGAGCGGGCAGATCATGATCGACTACACCGAGACGCCGCACCCGTATCTGGTCGGCAACCTCACGCTCTCGGGCTTCGACAGCGGCGGCCGCCAGTCGACCTTCATCGCAAACGTCTACCCGTTCAGCTTCACGAACCGGCTCCTGCGCGCGGGCGTCCTGAGCCAGGGCTCGAGCCAGAGACTCGGCGCCGTCACGTTCCAGATCCCGACGGATCCCACCACCCAGTCGGGCACGCTCACGTTCAAGGGCGGCACCTACCCGATCGCGTACAAGCGCGTGAACGACGACACCAGCCCGACCGCGCCGTTGCCGCTCGCGAAGCTGACCGATGCCACCCCGCCGAAGCTCGAGAAGGACGGCCTCGGCGCGAGCGACAAGGCCTTCTACGGTCGCTACGACCTGCAGCCGAGCGATCAGGACGCGGGCGCGAACGCGGGCTTCTACGCGCCCGTCGTGCGGCTCGCCTCCGCGCTCAGCACCGGCCAGGGGACGCCCGACTCCGGCAGCCTCACGCTCTTCGGCAACACGGTCAGAAGAGGCAGACCGCTCGTGCCCGCCGGCATCGTCACGCTCCACCAGCCGAACTCGACCGACGTCGCCTACCTGACCGACTTCAGATGGGGCGGCGATCGCCGCACCGCGAACGTCCGCGGGGGCAGCACCGACGGCCCGCTCGTCGGCGGCTTCGTCGGCACGCTCAAGGGCGGCGAGGTCAGCGGCACGCTGACGGTCGGCAAGCAGCACACGGACGTGCGCTTCAAGCGCGAGTCCTCGAAGCAGCCGTAGCTCCTCGCGCCGAGCCCTGCGAGCGGCGGTTCTCCCGCAAAGCTCCGGATCCCGGTTAGGATCGCTCGCGGGGAGGGCGATCCAGGGGGTCGCCCCGTGATCAGGAGGAAGTCCCATGCAGGATGCTGCCAATCCCGCTGCGCGTGGTCGCGTCGGCGCGCTGCTCTGCGCCGTGCTCGCGCTGAGCCTGCTCGCGTTCGCGTTCGTCGCCGCGCTGCACGCGACCACCGCCCGCGCCGACGGCCCGGGCTCCGGCGCGCCGTGGGTCGCGACGCTCGGCGACTCGTACATCTCCGGCGAGGCCGGACGCTGGGCCGGCAACACGAACAACTCGTCCTCGGCGACCGACGCGCTCGGCGCGACCGCCTACTACGACAACGCCGGCCACACCGCCGAGCAGATCGCGCGCTGCCACCGTTCGCGCTCCGCGGAGGCGTACCTCGGCGGCGGCGTCAACGGCATCGACCTCGCGTGCTCGGGCGCGCAGACCTCGACGTTCACCGACTCGAGCGGCAACTTCAAGCCCGGCCTCGACTTCTACGACTCCGGCGGCAACCAGGGCCAGGCGCTGATGCTGCAGAACTACGCCGCGACGCACAACGTCAAGCTCGTCTCGATCTCGATCGGCGGCAACAACTTCAACTTCGCCTCGATCATCCAGAGCTGCTTGACCGACTGGCTGACCTCGCCGTCGTGGTGGCCGAACTACTGCAACGACGACTCGTCGGTGACGAGCAACTTCACAGCCGCCAACGTGAGCACGCAGACGACCGCGATCAGAAACGCGATCCTCAACGTGCACCAGGCGATGGTGAACGCCGGCTACAGCGACGCGCAGTACGCGATCGCCGTGCAGGACTACGAGTCGCCGCTTCCGAACGGCTCCGGCTTCCGCTACGGCGAGTCCGGCTACACGCGACAGGACACCGGCGGCTGCGGCTTCTGGAACGCGGACGCCAATTGGGCCAACGGCACGGCGCTGCCGACGATCGACGGCGCCGTCCACAGCGCCGCGAGCGCGACCGGGCTCTCGAACGTCAAGCAGCTCTACCTCGGCAGCGCGTTCAACGGGAGGCGGCTGTGCGAGAACACGGTCGGGCTGCTCGAGGAGAGAGGCGTCGGCTCGTGGACGAACGCGGGCGCCGTCGACAGAACGGAGTGGATCGAGCAGATCCGCACCGTCTCGACGATCGGCTCCGACTACTACATCCAGGAGTCGCTGCACCCGAACTACTGGGGTCAGCTGGCGCTGCGCAGCTGCCTGCGCCAGGCCTACAACGGCGGGACGCCGAGAGGCGGCACGTGCACCCGCACGGGCACCGGCCTGACGGCGGCCGGCGAGCCGGTGATGACGCTGGCGCCGTAGGGCGCCCCGGCGATCGGCTGCGGACTCGTTCAAGCACGAGCCGTCCGCAGCCGATCACCTCCTCTGAACCGTTGACACGCGACGAGGAGACACACCGAGATGGCACGAGGACGGATTGGACGCGGCTGGCAGCTCGCGAAGGAGAGCTGGGCGGTCTTGCGCGCGGACCGCTCGCTGCTGATGTTCCCGGTCGTCTCGGGGATCGCGATCGTGCTGGCGGCGATCGTCCTCGCCGGCCCCGGCACCGCGCTCTACGCGAGTGACACGAGCAAGCCGGGCGGCATCGTGCTGTGGGCGATCGCCGCCTACGCGCTCACCTTCATCGCCATCTACTGCAACGTCGCGCTCGCGGCGGCGGCCTCGCAGTCGCTCGACGGGCGCGACTCGACGCTCGCCTCCGGCTTCGCCGTCGCGCGGCAGCGCACCGGCATCATCGCCGCCTGGTCGCTCGTGGCGCTCGTCGTCGGCGCGCTGCTGCAGGCGCTCGAGGCACTGCTGTCGGAGACGCCGGCGGGGCGGATCGTCGGCGCGATCGTGACGTCGCTGCTGAGCGCGGCATGGTCGGTCGTGACGTTCTTCGTGGTCCCCGTGCTGGCGCTCGAGGGCCTCGGCCCGAAGGCGGCGCTGACGCGCTCGGCCGGCGTGATCCGCGAGCGTTGGGGCGAGGGCTTCGTCGGCTCGGCCTCGATCACCGGCCTCGTCTTCCTCGTCGCGGTGCTGCCGGCGATCGTCGTCGGCGCGATCGGCGTCGGGATCGCGGGCTCGAGCCCGGCCGGCGGCGGCGTGCTGATCGCGATCGCCGTGGTGATCGTGGTCGCGGCGCTGCTGGTCGGCTCGACGCTGTCGGCGATCTTCCGCGTCGTGCTGTTCCGCTACGCGACCGACGGCACGACGGCGCCGGGCTTCTCGGCGGCGCAGCTCGAGCGCGCGTTCGTGCCGAAGCGCGGGCGGCGGGGGCGGCAGATCTAGCGGCCGCTCGACCTGGTCGGTCCCACCACGCGCTCCGACATCGGCGAGCGCTCCGACGGCTCGGATCAGGGGTCGTCGAAGAGGCCGAGGACGGAGATCGGGACCGGACCGCCGAGCGACGTGAGGCGGTGCTCCGCACGTGCTGCGGTGTCGAGTGGAAGAGGATGCCGGCATGATCGCAAGGTGTCGGTTGGCGCGCGACAGCTCTTATCTGGCGTCTTCGGTCGGCATGCGGACCTTGCGGCGAGCGGCTCTCGATGCGAACATCTGTTCGTATGGAGATGATCGTCTGCGTCCTGCTTCCCCGCTTCCAGCTGACGGTCGCCGTCGGCGACCGTGAGAGCCTGCTGACGGAGCCCGCCGCCCTCGCGCCGGAGCCGGGACGGGAGGGGAAGGTGGGGGAGGTCTCGCTCGCGGCGGAGGCGTTCGGCGTGCGCGCCGGGATGCCGCTCGGCGAGGCGCTCTCGCGCTGCCCGCAGCTGGCGCTCGTGCCGCCCGACCCGGCCGGCGTCGCCGACGCCTGGGAGCGGTTGATCGTGCGGCTCGAGTCGATCGGCGCGGCCGTCGAGCCGGAGCGGCCGGGGCTGGCCTGCTTCGACGCGCGCGGACTGCGCGGCCTCCACGGCGGGACGCTCGCGCGGGTGCTCGAGGCGGCCCGCGTGGCGCTCCGGCGGCCGGC
>JAOPZA010000159.1 GCA_025964325.1 Conexibacter sp. | reverse complement strand
GACGCGCCGCGGCGCGCCCGGCCGGCGGGGGTCAGGCGTGCAGCGCGGCCTGCTCCTGCGCCGAGGGGAACGCCCAGACGGCCTGGGTGCGACGCTCCTGGCGGAACTGGAAGCGCATCTGGCGAGGGGGGCGCAGGCCGTCCGGATGCGCCGGGCGGAACGTGGCGCACGGCTCGTCGTCCTGCAGTGCACAGAGCAGGTTCTGACGGAAGAAGCAATCTTCGCAACCGACCTTGCGCCCATTCGTACGACCCTTCGCCATTCTCGACATCCGCCCCGTTTCGACATTCGCTGCTTGACCGGAGGCGGCAGTCAAACAAATCGGCGGCCGGCGACCAAGGTCGTTTTCCGCAAAACGCAGGAACTTTCGGGTCGGAGGTGAAAGTCCTGCAAAATCGCTCAAATGTCGCTGCGATTGCGCAATCGGCCCGCATTTTGCGGACGTTTCCTGGCCTCGGCGCGAGCTGTGCCACGCTTGGATGATGCGAATCCTCATCACCGGCGTGAGCGGCTTCGTCGGATCGCGCCTCGTCCCGCGACTCCAGCGCGACGGTCACGAGCTGCGCGGCTTCGCCCGCGACCCGCGCCGCGTGAGCGTCGACGTGCCGCTCGTCACCGGCGATGCGGTCAGCGGCGAAGGGCTCGCGGCCGCCCTCGACGGGATCGACGTCGCCTACTTCCTGATCCACTCGATGGAGCCCTCGGGCGACGGTCCGTTCGCCGACCGCGAGCGGATCGCGGCTGAGCGCTTCGCGGCCGCCGCGCGGTCCGCGGGCGTGCAGCGCGTCGTCTATCTCGGCGGTCTCGTCCCCACCGGCGAGACGATCTCCCCCCACCTCGCGAGCCGGCTCGAGGTCGAGCGCGTGCTGCTCGACGCGGCACCCGCCGCGACCTCGCTGCGCGCCTCGATCGTGATCGGCGCCGGCTCGCGCTCCTTCCGCTTCCTCGTCCGCCTGATCGAGCGCCTGCCGGTGCTGGCGCTCCCGGGGTGGCGCGACCATCGCACCCAGCCGATCGACGAGCGCGACGTCGTCGAGCTGCTGGCGCGGGCCGCGACGGCGACCTTCCCGCCGGCCCTCGCCGGCCGTGCGCTCGACATCGCCGGGCCCGACGTCGTCTCCTACCGCGAGCTGATCGAGCGGATCCGCGACCACCTGCTGCTCGACCGCCCGACGCTGGCGATCGACGCGCTCGGACCGGCGCTGCTCGCGAGCCGCCTCGCGGCCGCCGTCGCGGGCGAGCAGCACGAGCTGGTGGGCCCGCTGATGGCCGGGCTCACGAGCGACCTGCTGCCGCGCGACGGCGATGCCGCCGAGCTGCTCGGCGTGCGCCTGCACGGGCTCGACGCGGCGATCGAGCACGCCCTCTGCGCCTGGGAGCGGGACGAGCCGCTCGCGGCCCGCTGAGGCGGGTAGGGTCCGCCGCATGGCCAGCGTGCACACCGCGATCGACCTCGCGGCCCCGCCCGAGCGCGTCTGGGAGATCCTGATGGACCCGCGGCGACTGGCCGACTGGGTGACGATCCACCGCAGCCTCGGCCCCGTGCCCGAGCGGCTGCGGCGCGGCTCTGAGTTCGAGCAGACGCTGAGCCTGCGGGGCGCCCACCTGCACGTCGCCTGGACCGTCGCCGACCTCGATCCGCCCCGGCGCGCCGTCTGGGAGGGACGCGGCCCCGCGCACTCGCGCGCGATCTGCATCTACGAGCTGGCGCCGCGGGAGGACGGCGGCACGCACTTCGATTACACGAACGAGTTCAAGACGCCGGGCGGCCCCCTCGGTGCCGTCGCCGGTCGCGTGCTCGTCGGGGGCCTCTCCCAGCGCGAGGCACAACGATCGCTGCAACGCCTGCAGCAGTTGATCGCCGCCGACTGACGCAGGCTCACTCAACCTGGCGTCGCGTCACCGGCACGCTCGCGGTAGGATCCAGATCCGGTGCATTGCGCAGGGGCACAGGCCGTCGCACCGGCCTCCAGGGGCCGTGGATCGTTCGAACAGATTGAACCGAGGAGTGACGATCGCGTTGTTCGGTATTCACACGTCGGCGACGGTCGGCGCTCACAGTTCGCGCTACCTCTACTCTATGGATGATTGGACCACGTAGGAGAAACCGGAGGCTGACGTGGCGGACTTTCTCGACGCAAGAGTGAAGGAGATCGAGGGGCGACTCCAAGAACTGCGCCCGTTGATCGAGGAGTACCACCGTCTCGAAGCGGCCTCTGCCGCGCTGTCGGGCAGCGACGGGCCGCGGACGCGCACCCGTGGCGCAGGGCCGCGCTCCAACGGCAACGGCCCAGGCCGGCGCGGACGCCCGCGCGGCAGCCGCGGCGACAACACGCGGGCGACGCAGGCGGTCGAGCTGGTCCGCGCGCAGCCCGGGATCACGATCCCCGAGCTCGCCGAGCACATGGGCATCAAGCCGAACTACCTCTACCGCATCCTCCCCCAGCTCGAGGAGGACGGCAGAGTGCGCCGCGAGGACAAGGGCTGGCATCCGGGCTGAGCCCCGGAGCGAGCGAGTGGCGAGACTGCGCGCTGCGCGCTTGTTTCGCTTGCGGGTCTTGCCGGGCGCAAAACCCGCGGCCGCGGGCGCGAGCGAGTGGCGAGACTGCGCGCTGCGCGCTTGTTTCGCTTGCGGGTCTTGCCGGGGGCAAAACCCGCGGCCGCGGGCGCGAGCGAGTGGCGAGACTGCGCGCTGCGCGCTTGTTTCGCTTGCGGGTCTTGCCGGGGGCAAAACCCGCGGCCGCGGGGCCGAAGCTGTGCCGACCCCGCGCACTCGCCGCCGCGGCTGCTAGTGCCGTTCAGGCAAGGTTTGCCGGGTCGGGCTTGTCCTCGCCGCGCCTGGCGGCGTGCTCGACCACTCGAGAGGCCTCCGGCTCACCGGACACGGCACTAGATCAGACCCAGCTGCTTGACCGCTTCCCGCTCCTCGACCAGCTCGTTCGCGGACGCGTCGATCCGCGTGCGTGAGAACTCGTCGATCTCGAGGCCTCTGACGATGGCGTAGTCGCCGCCCTTCGTCGTGCAGGGGAAGGACGAGATGATCCCCTCCGGCACGCCGTAGGAGCCGTCCGAGGGCACCGACATCGAGACCCAGTCGCCCTCCGCGGTGCCGCGCACCCAGTCGTGCACGTGGTCGATCGCCGCGTTCGCGGCCGAGGCCGCGCTCGAGGCGCCGCGCGCCTCGATGATCGCCGCGCCGCGCTTCTGCACGGTCGGGATGAACTCGTTCTCGATCCACGCCTGGTCGTTGACGACCTCGGCCGCGCTGCGGCCGTTCACCTTCGCGTGGAAGATGTCCGGGTACTGCGTCGCCGAGTGGTTGCCCCAGATCGTGATGTTCGTGATCTCGCGGACCGTCGCGCCCGTCTTGTGCGAGATCTGGGCGATCGCGCGGTTGTGGTCGAGCCGCGTCATCGCGTGGAAGCGCTCGCGCGGGATGTCCGGCGCGTGGCTCTGCGCGATCAGCGCGTTGGTGTTCGCCGGGTTGCCCACGACCAGCACCTTGATGTCGTCGGCGGCGTGCGCGTTGAGCGCCTCGCCCTGCGGCTTGAAGATGCCGCCGTTGGCCTCCAGCAGGTCGCTGCGCTCCATGCCCTTCGAGCGCGGGCGCGCGCCGACGAGCAGCGCGATGTTCGCGCCGTCGAAGGCGACGTTGGCGTCCGCGGACGCCTCGACGCCGGCGAGCAGCGGGAAGGCGCAGTCGTCGAGCTCCATGATCACGCCCTCGACCGCGCCGAGCGCCTGCGGTATCTCGAGCAGACGCAGCTCGACGGGCTGGTCGGGACCGAGCAGCGCTCCGCTTGCGATGCGGAAGAGGAGGCTGTAGCCGATCTGACCGGCGGCGCCGGTGACGGCGACGCGGACGGGGTTCTTGTCAGTCACGTGAAGTCGGCCTTTCTGTCAGGGGCGGATCCTCGCGCGAGGATCGGGCGCGATGGTATCGGGCGCCTCTCGCGCGAGCTCCCACCCAACGGCGCGCTCCGGGACACGCGCGCGCGGGAGTCGGTACAAACCCGTGCTCCCAAGGAGCCACGAAAGAGAACGACCACACATGGCGAAGATCAAGGTGAGGAACCCCGTCGTCGAGCTCGACGGCGACGAGATGACGCGGATCATCTGGGCGTTCATCAAGAACCAGCTGATCCTGCCGTACCTCGACGTCGACCTGAAGTACTACGACCTCGGGATCGAGCACCGCGACGCGACCGCGGACCAGGTGACGGTCGACGCCGCCAACGCGATCAAGCAGTACGGCGTCGGCGTGAAGTGCGCGACGATCACGCCCGACGAGGCGCGCGTCGAGGAGTTCGGCCTGCAGGAGATGTACCGCTCCCCCAACGGCACGATCCGCAACATCCTCGGCGGCGTCATCTTCCGCGAGCCGATCGTGATCTCGAACGTCCCGCGCCTCGTGCCGGGTTGGACGAAGCCGATCGTGATCGGCCGCCACGCCTTCGGCGACCAGTACCGCGCGACCGACCTCGTCGTTCCGGGCGAGGGCAAGCTGACCCTCACCTACACGCCCTCCAACGGTGACGAGCCGGTCGAGCTCGACGTCTACGACTTCCCCGGCGGCGGCGTCGCGATGGCGATGTACAACCTCGACGACTCGATCCGCGACTTCGCCCGCGCCTCGCTGCGCTACGGCCTGGACCGCGGGTTCCCGGTCTACCTGTCGACCAAGAACACGATCATGAAGCGTTACGACGGGCGCTTCAAGGACCTCTTCCAGGAGGTCTTCGAGGCCGAGTTCAAGGCCGACTTCGACGCCGCCGGGATCACCTACGAGCATCGCCTGATCGACGACATGGTGGCCGCCGCGATGAAGTGGGAGGGCGGCTACGTGTGGGCCTGCAAGAACTACGACGGCGACGTCCAGTCCGACACCGTCGCCCAGGGCTTCGGCTCGCTCGGCCTGATGACCTCGGTGCTGATGACGCCGGACGGCAGAACGGTCGAGGCGGAGGCCGCGCACGGCACCGTCACGCGCCACTTCCGCCAGCACCAGCAGGGCAAGCCGACCTCCACCAACCCGATCGCGTCGATCTTCGCCTGGACGCGGGGCCTCGCGCACCGCGGCCGGATGGACGAGACGCCCGCGGTGACGCGGTTCGCCGAGACGCTCGAGCGCGTCTGCGTCGAGACCGTCGAGAGCGGCAAGATGACGAGAGACCTGGCGCTGCTCGTCGGTCCCGACCAGCCGTATCTGACGACGCAGGAGTTCCTCGCCGCCGTCGAGGAGAACCTGAGCGCCGCGCTGGCGTAGCCGCGACGGCGACGTGTGTTGATCTCCGGGTCCCAGGGACCTGGAGATCAACGCAGATCGCGCGACGAGCGCGCCGAACCGCCACCGGACGGTACGGATCGTGCTTGACTGTCACGCATGTCGCTCGCACCGACCGGCGAGTCGCTGGTCACCCACACGGTGACCAACCAGCCGCCCCCGCTCGAGGGGCTGGATCTCTTCACCCAGAACCGCCCGCTGGTCGAGGCGCTCGAGCGCGAAGGCGGCGGCTGGGCCCGCGCCGAGGCCGAGCTGGTCGGCGAGATCGCCGGCGGCGAGGCGATCCGGTGGGGCTTCGAGGCGAACGACAACCCGCCCAAGCTGAAGACGCACGACCGCTTCGGCAACCGCGTCGACCAGGTCGAGTTCCACCCCTCCTGGCACAAGCTGATGGCGACCTCGGTCGCCCACGCGATCCACGCGCTGCCGTGGCGCGACGCCGGCGAGCACTCCGGCGCGCACGCCGCCCGCACCGCTCTGTCGCTGACCTTCTCGCAGGTCGAGGCCGGGCACGGCTGCCCGATCACGATGACCTTCGCCGCGGTGCCGGCGCTGCGCGCGCAGCCCGAGGCCTCGGCTCTCTGGGAGGAGCGGCTGACGTCCGCGCGCTACGACCCGCGCGACATCCCCGCGGAGCAGAAGACGGGCGCGCTCTGCGGCATGGGGATGACGGAGAAGCAGGGCGGCTCCGACGTCCGCGCGAACACCACCCTCGCGCGCGCCGTCGGCCGCGGCGGCGCCGGCGGCGAGTACGAGCTGACGGGTCACAAGTGGTTCTGCTCCGCCCCGATGTGCGACCTCTTCCTGATGCTCGCGCAGATCGAGGGCGACGGCCTCTCGTGCTTCGCGGTGCCGCGCTGGCGCCCGGACGGTACGCGCAACGCCTTCCACCTCCAGCGGCTGAAGGACAAGCTCGGCAACCGCTCGAACGCCTCCGGTGAGGTCGAGCTGCTCGGCGCCTACGGGCAGCTCGTGGGCGAGCCCGGCCGCGGCGTGCCGACGATCATCGAGATGGTCAACCACACGCGGCTCGACTGCGTGATCGGCTCGGCCGCCGCGATGCGGTGGGCGGTCTCGCTCGCGACCCATCACGCCGCGCACCGCAGCGCCTTCGGGCGCCTGCTGGTCGAGCAGCCGCTGATGACGAACGTGCTCGCCGACCTCTGCGTCGAGTCGGAGGCGGCGACGCTCAGCGCGATGCGCCTGGCGCGCGCCTACGACGAGGCGTCCGGCGACGACCCCGCTCCCGCCGCCCGGGCGCAGGCCTTCAAGCGGATCGCGACCGCCGTCATGAAGTACTGGATCTGCAAGCGCACGGCCCCCCACGCGGCCGAGGCGGTCGAGGTGCTCGGCGGCAACGGCTACGTCGAGGAGTCGGGGCTGCCGCGGCTCTACCGCGAGGCGCCGCTGAACTCGATCTGGGAGGGCTCGGGCAACGTCATCTGCCTCGACGTGCTGCGTGCGCTCCAGCGCGAGCCCGGCACCGCCGAGGCCTTCCTCGCCGAGCTCGCGATCACCGACGGCGCCGATCCGCGCCTCGACGCGCACGTCGACGCGCTGCGGGCCGCGCTTGCCGATCCGGACGACGTCGAGCTGCGGGCGCGCCGCCTCGTCGAGGCGATGGCGCTCGCGCTGCAGGGCTCGCTCGTCATGCGCCACAGCCCGCCGGCGGTCGCGGAGGCGTTCTGCGCCTCCCGCCTCGCCGGCGACCGCGGCAACGCGTTCGGGACGCTGCCGCGCGGCGTCGCGTTCGGCGAGATCGTCGAACGCCACCGGCCGCTCGTCGGCTGACGGGCGCCTCGACGGGGGCGCCTCGACGCGCCCGGCCGCTCAGGCGAGTCCGTAGAGCGGCGTCAGCTTCTCGCGCAGGTAGCGGACGAACGGGGCGACCGCGATCGGCTCGCCGGTGACGCGCTCGATCGTCTCGCGCGGCGTGTACTTGCGACCGTGGCGGTGGACGTGCTCGCCGAGCCACGCGCGCAGCGGCGTGCCGTCGCCCTGCTCGAGCGCGGCGTCGAGCCCGGGCAGGTCGGCCCGCGCGCGCTCCCACAGCTGCGCGCCGATCAGGTTGCCGAGCGCGTAGGTCGAGAAGTAGCCGATGTCGCCGCCGGCCCAGTGCACGTCCTGCAGCACGCCGTGGGCGTCGTCGGGCACGTCGATGCCGAGGTACTCCTTCATGCGCGTGTTCCACGCCTCCGGCAGCTCGCGCAGGTCGAGCGTGCCCGAGATCATCTCCCGCTCGAGCTCGAAGCGCAGGATGATGTGGAGCGCGTAGGTCGCCTCGTCCGCCTCGACGCGGATCAGCGACGGCTGGACGCGGTTGACCGCGCGATAGAACGCCTCCGCGTCGACGTCGCCGAAGCGCTCCGGGAAGACCTCGCGCAGCTGCCCGTGCAGGTAGCGCGTGAAGGGCCGGCCGCGCCCGACGATGTTCTCCCACATGCGGCTCTGCGACTCGTGCACGCCGAGCGAGACGCCCTCGCCGAGCGGCGTGCGCGCCAGCTCCGGCGCGATCTGCGACTCGTAGAGCCCGTGGCCGAACTCGTGGATCGAGCCGTAGAGCGACATGCCGACGTAGTCGGGCTCGTAGCGCGTCGTGAGGCGCACGTCGGTCGGGCCGAAGCTGGTCGCGAACGGGTGCGCGGCCTCGTCGAGCCGCCAGCCGTCGGCCCGCCAGCCGAGCCGGCTCAGGACGCGCTGCACGACCTCGCGCTGGCGCGCCGGCGGGTAGTCGCCGTGGAGGAGCGAGGCGTCGACCGCGTCGGCGTGCTCGGCGACGGCGGCGATCAGCGGCACCAGCTCGCTGCGCAGCTGGGCGAAGAGGGCGGCGACCTCGGCCGTCTTCATGCCCGGCTCGTAGTCGTCGAGCAGCACGTCGTAGGGGTCGTCGAAGCCCTCGAAGCACTCGACGTAGCGGCGCTTGAGCTCGACGTTGCGCTCGAGGAACGGCAGGAAGTGGGCGAAGTCGGAGCGCTCGCGCGCCTCCACCCAGGCCTGGTGCCCGAGCGCGCCGGCGCGCGCCATCTCGGCGACGAGCGCGTCGGGGACGCGGCGCGACTTCTCCCAGTCGATGCGGGTGACGCGGATCAGGGCGGCGTCGTCGGAGGCCGGATCGGCCGCGCGCAGCCGTTCCTCCTCCCCCTCGAGGCCGCTCAGCAGGCGGCCGATCGCGTCGTCGGTGAAGCGCTCGTGCGCGAGCCGCCCGAGCGTTCCGAGCTGCTCCGCCCGCAGCGGCGCGGCGCGCTCGGGCATCATCGTCTGCTGGTCCCAGCCGAGCAGCCCACCGGCGCTCCGCAGGTCATGGATCTCGGCGAGCCGCTCGCGCAGCTCTCGCAGGGCTTCGTTCATGCGACCATTCCAGCATGTTCGGACGGCCGGGCTCGATCCAGCTCGCGCGCATCTTCGGGATCCGCGTGGGCGTCGACGCGAGCTGGTTCGCCGTCCTCTTCATCCTGATCTTCTTCCTCTCGGACCAGTTCCGGCAGACGATGGACTCGTCGGACACGACCGCCTACGTGACCGCGGTCGCCAGCGCGCTGCTGCTGTTCGCCTCCGTCGTCGTGCACGAGCTGGGCCACGCGTTCGCCGCGCGGCGTCAGGGGATCGGCGTCGCCGGCATCACGATCTCGCCGCTCGGCGGCTTCGCGTTGATGAGCCGCGAGAGCAGAACGCCGCGCGAGGAGTTCGTCGTCGCCGCCGCCGGGCCGGCCGCGACGCTGCTGGTGATCGTCGTCTGCGTCGTGCTCGACCTGCTGCTCGTCGGGCCCGGCCGCTTCCTGCACGCCGCCGTGCTCTCGAACGACGTCCGCATCACGCCGGTGCTGCTGACGCTCTCGTGGCTCGTGACGATGAACGCCGTCGTGCTCGTCTTCAACCTGATCCCGGCCTACCCGCTCGACGGCGGCCGGATCGCGCGCGCGCTCGTGTGGGCCGTCACGCACGACCGCAACCGCGGGACGCGCGCGGCCGCGCGGCTCGGCCAGGGCTTCGCGCTCGTGCTGATGGGCGTCGGCATCTGGTCGCTGCTGGCGTGGGACGCGATCGTCGGCCTGTGGTGCCTCTTCGTCGGCTTCATGATCGGCGGCTCGGCGCGCGCGCTGCTGGCGCAGAGCGCCTTCGCCGAGCGGCTCGAGGAGGTCAGCATCGCCGACGTGATGGACGAGGAGCCGATCGGCGTGCCCGAGGAGCTGAGCGCGGAGCAGGCACTCGACGAGTTCTTCCTGCGCTACCGCTGGCCGTGGTTCCCGGTGATCGACGCGGAAGGGCGCTTCACCGGCATTCTGCGCGAGGAGCGCGTGCGCGACGCCGTCGAGCGGCGACCGGCGGCCGGCGCCGACGCGCCGGACGGACCGTCGACGCCGGTCCGCGAACTGGCCGAGACGGAGCACGCCGAGCAGTGGCGGATCGAGCAGGACCAGTCGCTGCGGGCGCTGCTGGAGGCCGACGGGCTGCGCACGCTCGGGGCGATCATGGCGGTCGACGGCGGCGGCGTGCTGCGCGGGATCGTCACCGCGGGCCGACTGCGACGGGCGCTGAGCGCCGCCGTCGCGACACGCTGACCGCAGCGCCTATCACACGGGGAAGCACGAACGCGCCGGTAGCGACCGCCCCACGGCACGTGTGTGCGGGACGTCACGGAAGGGGACCCTAACAAGGGCCCATCAATAGAATCGCCGGCCATGCCAGCTCACGACGTCCTCATCATCGGCGCGGGCCTCGCTGGGCAGCGCGCCGCTCTCGCGGCTGCCGACGCTGGGGCGTCCGTCGCCATCCTCAGCAAAGTGCATCCGGTCCGATCCCATTCCGTCGCCGCCGCCGGCGGCATCAACGCAGCGCTGAATCCCGGGGACTCCTGGGAATCGCACGCCTACGACACCGTCAAGGGCTCCGACTACCTTGGCGACCAGGACGCGATCGAGATCATGTGCCGCGAGGCACCGGACGAGATCCTCCACCTCGAGCACATCGGCGTCACCTTCCACCGCAGTGACACCGGTCACCTCGGCACGCGCGCCTTCGGCGGCGCCTCAGCGGCCCGCACGTACTACGTCGCGGACATCACCGGCCAGGCGATCCTGCACGTGCTCTACGAGCAGCTGATGAAGCACCACGAGACGGTCGACCGCTACGAGGAGTGGTTCACGACCACGCTCCTGCAGGACGACGACGGCCACTGCATCGGCGCGGTCGCGCGCAACATCCGCGACGGCCGGCTCGAGGTCTTCGACGCGAAGTCGGTGATCCTCGCCTCCGGCGGCGCCGGCCAGGTGTTCAAGCCGACGACCAACGCGCTCATCTGCACCGGCGACGGGATCGCGCAGGCCTACCGCATCGGCGCGCCGTTGATGGACATGGAGATGATCCAGTACCACCCGACGACGCTGGCGGAGAACGGCTTCCTGATCACCGAGGGCGCCCGCGGCGAGGGCGCCCACCTCTACAACGCGCTCGGCGAGCGCTTCATGGAGAAGTACGCGCCGAACAAGCTCGAGCTGGCCTCCCGCGACGTCGTCTCGCGCGCCGAGCAGACCGAGATCAACGAGGGCCGCGGCTTCCCCGACGGGACGATCGCGCTCGACATCACGAGAGTCCCCCGCAAGCGCACGCTCGAGGCGCTGCGCGAGATCGTCAACATCGGCAGAGACTTCGCCGGCGTCGACATCACGCGCGAGCCGATCCACATCAGACCCGGCATGCACTACATCATGGGCGGCGTCAGAACCGACGTCGACGGCCAGACGCCGATCCCGGGCCTCTACGCCGCCGGCGAGGTCGCCTGCGTCTCGGTCCACGGCGGCAACCGCCTCGGGGCCAACTCGCTGCTCGACACGCTGATCTTCGGCCGCCGCTCCGGCGAGCACGCCGCCCACCGCGCGCGTGGCGTCGCGATGCCGAAGACGTCCTCGAGACGACTCGCCGACGTCGCGGCCGAGATCGACGAGATCATCCGCCGTGAGAACACCGGCGGCCGCCGCATCTCCGAGATCAAGGACGAGCTGGGCGAGACGATGAACCGCTACGTCGCGGTCTACCGCGACGCCGAGGGGCTCGCGAGAGCCCACGAGATCGTCCGCCGCCTCAAGGCCGAGGCGCCGACCGCAGCGATCGACGACAAGGGCACGGTCTTCAATCAGGACGTGCTGGGGGCGATCGAGCTGGGGTACATGCTCGACGTGGCCGAGGCGATCGTCGTCGCGGCGCAGGAGCGCAAGGAGTCGCGCGGAGCGCAGTTCCGCACCGACTTCCCGGAGCGCAACGACGCCGAATGGCTGCACCACATCACGATCTCGCGCAATGGGGACGGCGTCCCCGAGAAGGGCACCGCACCGGTGAGATTCACCCAGTGGGAGCCCCAGGAGAGGACCTACTGATGGCCGAGTACACCCTGAAGCTGCGGCGCTACAACCCCGAGTCGGGCGAGGCGCCGTTCTGGGAGGAGTTCCAGATCGAGCTCGAGCCGCACCGCTCCGTGCTCGAGGGGATCCTCAAGGTGAAGGCGGAGATCGACGGCTCGGTCGGCATCCGCTGCTCCTGCCGCGCCGCGATCTGCGGCTCCTGCGGCGTCCGCATCAACGGCAGAGCCGGCCTCGCGTGCCACACCCACCTCGGCCACGCGGCGGACAGCGGCGTGCACGCCGACGGGCGCACGATCACGGTCGAGCCGATGGGCAACATGCCGATCCTGAAGGACCTGATCGTCGACATGGACGCCGTCCACTGGAAGAAGATCCAGCGCGTCACGCCATGGCTGATCAACAAGGAGCCGGTGCCCGAGCGGGAGTACATCGTCCCGCACGAGAACATGGTCGACGTCACGCAGACGATGGCCTGCATCCAGTGCGGCGCGTGCGTCTCGGACTGCCTCTCGATGGAGGTCGACCCGCTCTTCGTCGGCCCCGCCGCGAGCGCGAGAGCGTACCGCTTCGTCGGCGACCCGCGTGACGCCGAGCAGTACGAGCGCGTCAAGGACCTGGCCGAGGACAGACACGGCATCTACGACTGCACGCACTGCTTCAACTGCATCGAGGCGTGCCCGAAGGGCGTCGCGCCGATGAGCCAGATCATGCGGCTGCGACGCGTCGCCGGCGCCGACCACGGCATCGTCGACCGCAACAACGGCCACCGTCACGAGCAGGCGTTCGTCACGCTCGTGAAGGAGGGCGGCCTGCTGCACGAGGCCGAGCTGCTGCCGCGCTCCTACGGCGGCGACTCGTGGTTCGGCAAGTTCCACCCGGCCGCCGGGCAGGAGCTGCTCAGCTCGCTGCCGGTGATCACGACGGCGCTGCTGCGCGGCAAGGTCACGCCGAAGGGCGTGCTGGCGCCGCACAAGCTGCCGAAGGACGCGCTCGCGGCGGTCCAGGCGATCACTGAGAAGGTCGAGCGTCGCAGACCGCGCAACGAGCTCAACCTCTACATCACCGGCTACGACGACAGCCCCGGCGCCGGCGACGGCGACGTGCACCCGCTCGCCGCCGACGGCGACGCGATGACCTCGGCCCCCGGCCCGAACCCGCACCGGCCCACCTCCGCCAGCGAAAGCGAGTCCGCATGAAAGTCGCCTACTGGCCCGGCTGCGTGAGCCGCGGCTTCACTCCCGAGCTGCACGGCTCGATGGCGGCGGTCGCGCCGCTGCTCGACATCGAGCTGGTCGAGCTCGACCGCGCCAACTGCTGCGGCGCCGGCGTGATCGCGGAGCACAACCAGGAGCTCGCCGACACGCTCAACGCGCGCACGTTCGCGCTCGCCCAGCAGGTCCAGGGCGCCGACCTGATGATGAACATCTGCTCGACCTGCCAGGGCGCGCAGGGCGAGTGCCAGGAACGGCTCGACGCGAACGCCGACTATCGCGCGCAGATCAACGAGACGCTGCAGGAGACCGAGGGCCTGACCTACGAGCAGGGCCTGACGAACAAGAACTTCCTTTGGCTGCTGGTCGAGGAGATCGGGCTCGAGAAGCTCAAGGCGATGGTCAAGCGGCCGCTCACGAACCTCAGAGTCGGCCCCTTCTACGGCTGCTACATCGTGCGGCCGACCGACCGCCTCGGGATCGACGCCGAGCATCCGCGCGACCAGTACCTGCACTGGGTGATCGAGGCGCTCGGCGGCACCGTGATCGACTACGCCGGCGTCTACAAGTGCTGCGGCTTCCCCGTCATCACGATGAACAAGGACGTCTCGCTGAAGCAGGCCGGGACGCACCTCGCCGACGCGACCGACGCCGAGGCCGACTGCCTCGTCGTGCCGTGCCCGCTCTGCCACCTCAACCTCGACCTCCAGCAGCCGCTCGCGGCGAAGAAGGTCAACCGCGAGCTGGCGATGCCGGTGCTGCACCTGCCGCAGCTCGTCGGGCTGGCACTCGGCCTCGAGCCGAAGCAGCTCGGGATGAACAAGCACGTCGTGAAGCCGACCTCGGTGATCGACTGGACGACCTCCGTGGTGGGAGCGCCGGTCGCGGCCTAGCGCCGGCTCGGGTCGCGCTTCCGGGGGCGCTTCGGCGCCCCGGAAGTCGCCGGCCAACAGCGCGCGTCGGACCTACCGATCGCGCAGGATGCCGCGCAGACCGCGGCGCCTCGCTGGCCGCCGCGCCGGCGGCGGCGGGATCCGGTCCCCCGCGAGCAGCGCGACGGGCACCTCGTCCGTCAACCACGCGACGCGGCTCGCGTGCCCGGCGCGGATCAGCGGCTCGCTCAGCCCCGGCGGCCGGCGCCGTGGATCGTGCGCGTCCGAGGCGACGACCTGGACGAGGTCCTCAGCCATCATCCGTTGCGCGAAGCGCTGGACCGGCCGGCCGAATGCGCCCGCGAGCGAGCTGGCGGTGACCTGCGTCAGCACGCCGGCGTGGGCCAGCCGAACGAGCAGATGCGGGTCGCGCTGCACCATCGGGGAGCGCTCGGGGTGTGCGAGCAGGATCCGATGACCCCGGCCGACGAGATCGCCGACGACGGCCTCGAGCGGCCCGACCGCTTGGAGCGGGGCCTCGAGCAGGAGCCACGGCCCGTCGCCGAGGGTCAGCGCCTGCAGCTCCGCGTCGTCCAGCTCGCCTGCCCGCCGCAGATCGACCTCGGCACCGGCGACGATCGCGAGCGGGACGTCGTGCTCCTGCAGCGCGGCTCGCATCCGGTTCGTCGCCGCCGCGATCCCCGCCGCGTCGTTCGGCATCGACGGGCTGACGTGCGGCGTCGCCGCAACGGTGTGGACACCGGCCGCGAGGTGGAGTCGTGCCATCTCCACCGCCGTCTCCTCCCCGCTCGGCCCGTCGTCGATGCCGGGCAGCAGGTGGCAGTGGAGATCGATCATCCGCCGCGACGCGATCGTGTTCGTGTCCGCCGACGCTAGGCGGCGTGCGCGGCGGAGCCGATCAGCCCGCGCTCGTGGAGCTGCTCGGCCAGCTGGACGGCGTTCGTGGCCGCGCCCTTGCGCAGGTTGTCCGACACGACCCAGAGGTCGAGCGCGCGCTCGTTGCCGGGGTCGCGGCGGATCCGCCCGACGAAGACGTCGTCCTTGCCGGCGGCCTCGATTGCGAGCGGATAGCTGCCGGCGGCGGGATCGTCGAGGACGGTGACGCCCGGCGCCGCGCGCAGCAGCTCGCGCGCCTCCTCGGGCGAGAGCGGCTCGCGCGTCTCGACGTTGACGGCCTCCGAATGGCCGGTGACGACCGGCACACGGACGCACGTCGCGCTGACGCGGATCGTCGGGTCGCCGAGGATCTTGCGCGTCTCGTTGATGAGCTTGCGCTCCTCGTCGGTGTGGTCGTCGCCGGGCGCGAAGCTGCCCGCGTGCGGAAGGACGTTGAAGGCGATCTGGTGGGCGTAGGCGGCCGGCGCCGGTTGCGGCTCGCCGGCGACGAAGGCGCGCGCCTGGCCGAGCAGCTCGTCGACGCCCTGCTTGCCGGTGCCGGAGACGGCCTGGTAGGTCGAGATCACGAGGCGCTCGATCCCGGCGGCGTCCTGCAGCGGCTTGAGCGCGACGACCATCTGCATCGTCGAGCAGTTCGGGTTCGCGACGATCCCGTGGTGGCCGTCGAGCGCCTCCGGGTTGACCTCGGAGACGACGAGCGGGACGTCGTCCTGCATGCGCCAGCGCGACGAGTTGTCGACGACGATCGCGCCGGCCGCGGCGAAGCGCGGCGCCCACGCGCCCGACGTCGCGCCACCCGCGGAGAAGATCGCGACGTCGAAGCCCTGGATCGTCTCGTCGCTCAGCGACTGGACGACGAGACCGCCGTCGAGCTCGCGGCCGGCGGAGCGCTCGGACGCGAAGGGGACGATCTCGCGCGCCGGGAAGCCGCGCTCGGCGAGCAGCCGGAGCATCACCGTGCCGACCTGTCCGGTCGCGCCGACGACGGCGACGCGGTACCCGCTCCCGGAATCGCTCATCGCTAGCGGGCCGCCTCGCCGATCGGCCGCTCGGCCTCGATCCCGCCGGCGCCGAGCTCGAAGGCCGCGTGCAGCGCGCGCACGGCGGTCGGCACCTGGTCGTTGCGGATGACGCAGGAGATCTTGATCGGCGAGGTCGAGATCATGTCGATGTTGATCCCCTCCCGGGCGAGCGTCGCGAAGACCTTCGCGGCGACGCCCGGGTGCGACTTCATGCCGGCGCCGACGATCGAGACCTTGCCCGACTCCGGCTCGGTGTCGATCGCGGCGATCCCGAGGTCGGCGATGATCGGCTGCAGCGCCGCCTGCGCGTCGCGCAGGTCCTCGCGCGGGACCGTGAAGGACACCTCCGCCTGGCGCCCGGCGCCGAGCGGCTCGTTCTGGATGATCATGTCGACGTTGCAGTTCGCGTCCGCGAGCGCGCCGAAGATGCGGGCGGCCGCGCCCGGCTCGTCGGGCACGCCGAGCAGCGAGACGCGCGCCTCTTCGGTCGAGTGCGTGACGGCGGTGATGAGGGCGTGCTCCATGGTCTCCTGCTCTCCGACGACAAGGGTACCGGGGCCGTCGTCGAAGCTCGATCGGCAGTGGATGCGGACCCCGTGGTTGCGTGCGTACTCGACCGAGCGCAGCTGCAGCACCTTCGCCCCGGAGGAGGCCATCTCGAGCATCTCCTCGAACGACACGAGCGGCAGCTTGCGCGCGTCCGGCACGATCCGCGGATCGGCGCTGAAGACGCCGGCGACGTCCGTGTAGATCTCGCAGACGTCGGCGCCGACGGCGGCCGCGAGCGCGACGGCGGTCGTGTCCGAGCCACCGCGGCCGAGCGTCGTCACGTCGCGCGACGTCGAGACGCCCTGGAAGCCGGCGACGAGGACGATCTGGTCCTCCGCCAGCGCGCTCGTGATGCGGTCGGCGCGCACGTCGAGGATGCGGGCCTTCGTGTGCGAGGTGTCGGTCACGATGCCGGCCTGCGAGCCGGTCAGCGAGATCGCCTTGTGCCCGAGGTCGTTGATCGCCATCGCGCAGAGCGCGCACGAGATCCGCTCGCCGGTCGAGAGCAGCATGTCCATCTCGCGCGGGTCGGGCGTCGCCGAGACCTCCTGCGCGAGGCGGATCAGGTCGTCGGTCGTCTTGCCGCGCGCCGACAGCACCGCGACGACGCGATGGCCGGCCTCGCGCTGGGCGACGATCCGTCGCGCCGCGCGCTTGAGCCGCTCGGCGTCGGCGACGGAGGTCCCGCCGAACTTCATGACCACGGTGGAGGGCACGGCGACGTAGGGTACTGGCCGCGCGGGGGGCTCGCTGGTCGCGATCAGGAGAGCGTGCGGCGGCCGACGAGCGCGCGGCCGAGCGTCAGCTCGTCCGCGTACTCGAGGTCGGCGCCGACCGGCAGCCCGCTTGCGAGCCGCGTGACGGTGACCTCCGGCGCCCGCTCGCGCAGCGCGTCGGCGATGTGGAGCGCGGTCGCCTCGCCGGTCGTCGTCGGGTTGGTCGCCAGCACGACCTCGCGGATCGTGCGGTCGCCGCTCTCCGCGCCGTCGGGCTGGGACTCGACGCGCCGGTAGAGCTCGGCGATGCGGAGGTCCTCGGGGTCGATCCCGTCGATCGGCGAGAGCGCGCCGCCGAGCACGTGGTAGCGGCCGTGGAACTCGTGCGTGCGCTCGATCGGAATCACGTCGGACGGCTCCTCGACGACGCACACGGTGCTCGCGTCGCGCCGCTCGTCCTGACAGATCCGACAGCGCGGGCCGTCGGCGAGGTTGAAGCAGATCTCGCAGAGGCCGATCCGCGCCTTCATCTCGCGGATCGCCTCGGCCAGCGCGAGCGCGTCCTCCTCGGAGGCGCGCAGCAGGTGGAAGGCGAGCCGCTGCGCCGTGCGCCCGCCGATGCCGGGCAGCTTGCCGAGCTCGGTGATCAGGCGCTGGACGGGAGGGGCGAAGGTCGACATCGGTGCGAGGCGGTGCGGTTCGGGAGGGGTCCCGCGGGAGCCGGCGGTGCGCCTAGAAGCCGGGGAGGCCGAGGCCGCCCGCGCCGCCGAGGCCGCCGAGCCCGCCGGAGACGGCTTCCATCCGCTTCGCGGCCAGCTCCTGCGCGGCGCGGATCGCCTCGTTCGTGGCCGCGAGGACCATGTCCTGCAGCAGCTCGACGTCATCGGGGTCGACCGCCTCGGGATCGATCGTGACGGCCTTCAGCTCGAGGTCGCCGCTGATCTTGACGTTGACCATCCCGCCGCCGGCGGAGGCGTCGACGACCTCGTCCTTGAGCTTCTCCTGCGCGGCCATCATGTCGGCCTGCATCTTCTGCACCTGCTTGAGCATCTGCTGCATGTTCGGCTGGGGCATCAGCTGCCGCCTTCCTCGTCGTCGTCGATCAGCTCTTCGGCATCGAACTCTGCCACGAAGCGGGCGACCAGCTCGACGTCGGAGAGCGCGGGGGCGCCGGGCAGCGCGGCGGCCGCGGCCGCCTCCTCGGGATCGAGGTCGCGCAGCTCGTAGCGGGGCCGGACCGCGACGCCCGCGAGCGTCCGCAGCGCGTCGCCCACGAGCCGGCGATGCGCCTCGCTCTCGGCCATCCGCTTCGAGAAGGCGGCGCCGGTCGGCAGCGCGAGCGTGACGTCCGTGCCGTCGCAGTCGAGCGGTCGGGCGTCGGCGAGCGCGGCCGCCAGCATCGCGTTCTCGGCGCGGACCGCGTCGACGGCCGCCGGCCACAGCTCGCGCAGCGTCGCGAGCGTCAGCTCGCCGGCGGGGGCCAGGGGCGGCGGCACGGGCGACGGTGGCGCGGGCGCCGTCGGCGCCG
>JAOPZA010000155.1 GCA_025964325.1 Conexibacter sp. | reverse complement strand
TGCTCGCGATCCCCCACTATGTCGTGCTCGCGTTCCTGTGGCTCGCGACCATCGTGGCGGTGGTCGCCGCGTGGGTGGCGATCCTCGCGACCGGCCGCTACCCGCGGCCGCTGTTCGACTTCGTCGTCGGCGTTGCGCGCTGGCACAACCGCGTCGTGGCCTACGCATACCTGCTCCTGACCGACCGCTATCCACCCTTCCGACTCGACCCCTGAGTCCGTCATGTCCGACAGACTGCCCGTGAGCGGCCGCGACCGGGCGTCAGGCGGCAGTTCGGCTCGATCGCATCGCCGCGCTCGCGCCAGATGCCGCCGTCGCCGAGCTCCGCGGCGATCCGGACGGCCTCTCCTCCGCGGAGGCCGCACGCCGCCTGGAAACGTACGGGCTCAACGCGCTGCGCGTCCACGACGTACGTGGCTGGCGCGTGCTGCTGAGCCAGCTGAACAATCCGATCCTGCTGCTGCTGGCGGCTGCCGCGATCATCTCGGTTGCCGTCGGCGAGCGCGTCGACGCGCTGATCGTGCTCGCGATCGTGAGCCTCAGCGTCACGCTCGGGTTCGTCAACGAGTACCGCTCCGCTCGGACTGTCGCGGCGCTGCGCGAGCAGGTCCGTCACACCGCGATCGCGGTCCGTGACGGGCGGCTCGGGCCGGTCGACGTGACGACGCTGGTACCCGACGACATCGTGGCGCTCGAGGTCGGCGACGTCGTACCGGCCGACCTCCGACTGCTGGAGGTCAACGGACTCGAATGCGACGAGGCCGTCCTGACCGGCGAGTCGCTGCCGGTCTCAAAGTCGACGGCGGCAGCACCGGCGGGCAGCTCGCCGCTCGATCTTCCCGGCTGCGCGTTGATGGGAACGATCGTCCGAGCCGGCGCGGCCCGCGCCCTCGTGGTCCGTACCGGTGGTGCGACCGCCTTCGGCGGCATTGCCGCCTCGCTCGGCGGCCACCCCGAGGAGACTGCCTTCCAACACGGGCTGCGCGACTTCTCGAAGCTGCTGCTCTCGGTCACCGCCGCGCTGACCGTCTCGATCTTCGTGATCAACACCGCGCTCTCGCGACCGCTGCTCGAGTCGGCGCTGTTCTCGCTCGCGATCGCCGTCGGCCTCGCGCCGCAGCTGCTGCCGGCGATCGTCACGATCAGCCTCTCGCGCGGCGCCGCGCTGCTGGCCGAAGGCGGCGTCGTCGTCAAGCGGCTGATCGCGATCGAGGATCTCGGCAACGTCGAGACGCTGTTCACCGACAAGACCGGCACGCTGACCGCCGGCGCCGTGCGGTTCACCGGCGCCCTCGATCCCGCCGGCCGGCCCGCACCCGGCGTGCTCGCCCTCGGTCTGCTGTGCAACGGCGCGATCGTGCAGGACGGCCTCGCGGTCGGCGGCAATGCCCTGGATGTCGCCCTGTGGGAGGGAGCGAACGGAACGCAACCTGCCGGGACTCGGATCGCGGAGGCCCCGTTCGACTACGACCGCCAGCGCATGGCGGTGCTCGCCGATGTCGCGAGCGGTGAGCGGCGGCTGATCGTCAAGGGCGCGCCCGAGGCGCTGCTCGCCGATTGCCTCGACGCCGACACGGTGGCGCGCCACGCTCGCCGCGCAATTCGACGCCGGTGCACGCATCGTCGCGGTCGCGACGCGGGCAGCGCCCGGCACGGCCACCATCGCAGCCGGGGACGAGCGCGACCTGGAGCTCGCAGGATTCCTCACCTTCGCCGATCCGCCAAAGGACGACGCCCGGGCCGCGCTCGCGCGCCTGGGCGCGCTCGACGTCGAGGTCAAGGTCGTGACGGGCGACAACGACCGCGTCGCCGCACGCGTCTGCGAGCAGCTCGACCTCCCGCTGCTCGGAACGCTGACCGGCAGCCAGATCGACCAGCTCGACGACCATGCGCTCGCGTCCGCCGTCACTCGCACGACGATCTTCGCGCGCGTCACGCCGGAACAGAAGGCGCGGATCATCCGCGCCCGCCGTCGGGCAGGCGGCGTCGTCGCGTTCCTCGGCGACGGCGTCAACGACGCGATCGCCCTGCACGCGGCCGACGTCGGCATCTCGGTCGAATCCGCCTCCGACGTGGCGAAGGATGCCGCCGACATCGTCCTGACGGCGAAGAGCCTCGGACTCCTCGCGGACGGGATCGTCCAGGGACGGCGGATCTTCGCCAACACGATCAAGTACGTCTTGATGGCGACCTCGTCGAACTTCGGGAACATGTTCAGCGCCGCCGGCGCATCGCTGTTCCTCTCGTTCCTGCCGATGCTGCCAACGCAGATCCTGCTCAACAACTTCCTCTACGACGTCGGCGAGCTGACGATCCCGACCGACACCGTCGACGAGGAGATGCTGCGCCGGCCGGCACACTGGGACATCCGCCAGATCCGGCGATTCATGGCGCTCTTCGGGCCGATCTCCTCCGCCTTCGACTTCGCCACCTTCGGGATCATGCTGTGGGTCTTCCACGCCGGCCCCACGCTGTTCCGCAGCGGCTGGTTCGTCGAGTCGCTCGCGACACAGGCGCTCGTCGTCTTCGTCATCCGCACGCACCGCGTGCCGTTCTTCCGCAGCCGGCCGAGCCGTCCGCTGCTGGTCACGACGCTCGGCGTCGTGGCGATCGCCGCGATGCTGCCGTTCACACCGCTCGCCGGCGCGCTCGGCTTCACCGCCCTGCCGTTGGACTTCTTCCTGATCCTGCTCGGCATGGTCACGCTCTACCTGCTCCTGGTCGAGGTCGCCAAGGCGTGGTTCTACCGCCCGTCGCGACAGCTGCCGCGCTCCCCACTGCACCGGCTCGAGCGACGCCTCGCCCGACGCGGCGCACGCTGGAGCACATGGCGCACCTCCTGAGCTGCGGGGTCAGTAGTTGGCCGCATCACGGCGCGGGAGCACTCCCGATGACCGCTCCTGACCCCGGCCATACCGTGGACATCACTGTCTGTCGACCCGAAATGAGGAACTGATGTCCACACCCGCATTCGTCCACCGCAGCGCGCGTCCCCGCTCCGAGTCGAACGCTCGGTTCGCCACCCTGACCGCCGATGGCATCGCCTACGCCCTCGCGCTCGGCGGCATCTACCTGCTGCTCGGCACGCTCTGGTTCATGAGCGCGAAGGAGAAGCTGATCGACGACAACGGCACCGCACCGGCCGGCCTGCACAGAATGTTCTCCGGCACGTTCATCTCGTCCTTCCCCGGCACCAACGCCGCCTGGGTCATCCTCGGCGGCCTCGAGGGCGTGGCCTTCCTCGTCGTCGTCGCCAGCTTCCTCCGCGGCGAGTTCCTCCCCCATCGCCCCAAGCCGATCCTGCTGGCCGGCATCGCTGGGTCGATGGCCGTCTTCGCGATCCTCGCCTTCGGTGACACCGTCGCCCAGAACAACGACGGCACCGCCTCGCTGTTCACCTACTTCGCCGCCACGGGCGTGCTGCTGATCGTGACGCTGCTGATGCCGCCCTACCGTCCGACCGCATGGCTGAGCAGCCTCATCTCCCGTGACGCCACCACCGGCAGAGGCGCCGGCGCGTAGCCCGCATCACCTCAATTCACCCGAACCGAAGGAGCGCCAGATGCGAGCCGCCGTCGTTCACGACTTCCACCGTCCCCTCTCGATCGAAGACGTCCCCATCCCGGAGCCGGGCGCCGAGCAGGTCCTCGTCCGCATCGAGGCCTCCGGGCTGTGCCACACCGACATTCACGCCGCCCGCGGCGAGTGGCCGGTCAAGCCGGCCCCGCCGTTCATCCCGGGACATGAGGGCGTGGGCGTGATCGAGCGCGTCGGACCGGGCAACGCGCATGGGCTCGAGCCTGGCATGCGGGTCGCGATCCCATGGCTCGGCTACGCCTGCGGCGACTGCCGCTACTGCAACAGCGGACGAGAGACGCTGTGCCCCACGCAGCTCAACACCGGCTACTCGATCAACGGCGGCTTCGCCGAGTACGCCGTCGGCTATGCCCGCCACGTCGTGCGGGTCCCCGACGACATCGACCCCGTCGACGCCGCCCCGCTCACGTGTGCGGGGGTGACGACCTACAAGGCCGTGAAGGTCTCGGGTGCGACGTCAGCCAGCCGCGTCGCCGTCTTCGGCGTCGGCGGCCTCGGGCACCTCGCGCTCCAATACGCGCGGATCGCCGGCGCCGAGGTGATCGCCGTCGACGTCAACGAGCAGCGCCTGCGCACCGCGCGCGAGCTCGGCGCGGAGCACGTCGTGCTGGCCGGCGAGGACCAGGACCCCGTCGGCGAGATCCAGCGGCTCGGCGGCGCCGACGTCGCGATCTCGACCGCGGTCACGCCGATCGCGTTCGAGCAGGCGCTCAGCTCGCTCGCGCGCGGTGGCACGCTCGTCTGCGTCGGCCTGCCCGCGCACAACGGCATGAACGTCCCGATCTTCGAGACCGTCCTCGGCGGACTCACGATCAAGGGCTCGATCGTCGGCACCCACCAGGATCTCGTCGAGGTCTACGACCTGCACCGCCGCGGCCTCACCCGCGTCGAGCGCACCGAGCGCCCGCTCGAGGACGTCAACGACTCGATCGCCGAGGTGCTCGACGGCAGCGCATCGACCGCCCGGCTCGTCTTCCGCATGCAGCCCACCGACACACAGGCCGAAGCCGCGCTGGCCGCCGAAACCGCCTAGACCGTACGAAGAACGAGAGGAGCGTGCGATGTCGCACTCTGCCCTGCTGACCCACCCGCGCAGCCAGACGTCGATCGGCGAGGTGATGCGCTCCGGCGTGATCTCGATCCCGCAGGACGCGTCGCTGCGCCGCGTCGCGGACGCCATGGCCACCCATCGGATCCACGCCGTGCTCGTGATGGGCCGCGACGGTGCGGGCCCGATCGGCTGGGTTACCGGCCGATCGCTGCTGGAACGCGCCGCGCGGGACCCGGAGCTGACGTTCGCCCGCGACGCGATCGACGAGCCGCCGGCGTTCATCTCCCCGGGGGCGAGCGTCGCGAGCGCTGTGGAGCAGCTGCTCGCCGGCGGCACGACGCACCTGATCGTCTCGATCCGTCCGCAGGATCCACCCGAGGGCGTCGTCACCGCGCTCGACATTGTCGCGTTGCTGTTCGACGGGAGATGACGAACGATATGTACCGCACGATCGTCGTCGGCTTCGACGGCTCAGACCACGCCCGCGACGCGCTCGTCCTCGGCGCGCTGCTCGCTCGCGCGAGCAGCGCGCGGCTGATCGCGGCATGCGTGTACGGCACCAGCACTCGCCTGACCTCGGGCGACGAGCTCGAGTGCGCGCTGCGCAGCGAAGCGCAGGAACGGCTGCGCGCCGTCGCCGACGTGGCCTGCGACCCCGCCCCCGAGCTGCGGACCGTCCGCGGCCGGTCGCCCGCCGAAGGACTCCAACGCCTTGCGGACCGCGAACCCGTCGATCTGATCGTCGTCGGCTCGGGCCGCAACTCCGCCATCGACCAGGTGGTGCTGGGTGGCGTCCCGGAGCGGCTGCTGCAGGGCGCGCCGTGCGCGATCGCGACCGCCCCCCGCGGCTATGCCGGGACTGCGCCGGCGCGCCTGCGGACGATCGGCGCGGCCTACGACGAGGGCCCTGAGGCGCGCGCCGCGCTGGCGATCGCCGCTGAGCTGGCGCGCGCGACCAACGCCCAGCTGCAGGCGATCGAGGTGCTCGGCCCTCCGATCAACATCCTCACGCCCCGCCCGGTTGCGACCGTCGAGTACGAGTCGTATGAGCTCGTGGGGCGCGCGGAGGACGAACGACGCCTGCGCGACACCGTCGCGGCGCTGCCGGGAGTCGAGGCCGTCGCAGTCCCGGAGCGTGGCGATCCAGTCGCCGTCCTGACCGCCTACTCGCACGAGCTCGACCTGCTCGTGCTCGGCTCGCGCTGCTACGGACCGCTGCGCCGTGCGCTGCTCGGCTCCGTCTCGACGCCGCTGGTGCGCCAGGCCGCATGTCCGCTCCTGGTGGAGCCTCGCATTGCGCACGAGTCCGCGGACGCGTACGAGCGATCGTCGTCTGCGATCGTTGAGACTCCGGGCGGCCGCGAGGAGATCGGGTGATCGAACGGATGGACGACGCCGAGCTGGACGACGTGATCGCCTATTGGGAGGCGGCGAACTACCTGACGGTCGCGCAGATCTACCTGAGCGAGAACGCGCTGCTGCGCGAACCGCTGCGACCGGAGCACATCAAGCCGCGGCTGCTCGGGCACTGGGGCACCTCGCCCGGGCTGAACCTCGTCTACGCGCAGCTCAATCGCCTGATCCGCCGCCGCGACAAGCAGGTCCTCTACGTCGCGGGACCAGGCCACGGCGGACCTGCGCTGGTCGCGAACGTCTACCTCGAAGGGACCTACTCGGAGATCTACCCGACCATCTCGACCGACGCCGCCGGCCTCGAGCGCCTCGTGCGGCAGTTCTCGACGCCCGGAGGGATCCCCAGTCACGTGAGCGTGCCGACTCCCGGATCGGTCCACGAAGGCGGCGAGCTCGGCTACGCGCTCGTCCACGCCTTCGGCGCCGCCTTCGACGACCCGGACCTGCTGGTGGCGTGCGTGATCGGCGACGGCGAAGCAGAGACGGCGCCGCTGGAGGGCTCCTGGAAGGGCATCCGCTTCCTCGACCCCGCGCGCGACGGGGCGGTCCTGCCGATCCTGCACCTGAACGAGAACAGAATCTCCGGGCCGACGGTGCTCGGCCGCGCCCCAGCCGGCGACGTCGAGGCCCTGCTGCGCGGTCACGGCTACGCGCCGCGCGTGGTCGCCGGCTCGGACCCCCGCGCCGTCCACCGCGCCTTCGCCGCCGCGCTCGACGCGAGCGTCACGGAGATCGAGGCGATCCAGGCAGCGGCACGCGGCGGCCACGACGCCGGTGGCACGCCGGCCTGGCCGGCGATCGTCCTCCGTACGCCGAAGGGCTGGACCGGACCGCGGGAGGTCGACGGCGTGCAGGTCGAGGGCACGTTCCGCGCGCATCAGGTGCCGATCTCCGGCGTGCGGGAGAGCCCCGCCCACCTCGCGCAGTTGGAGGCGTGGATGCGCAGCTACCGACCGCAGCAGCGCTTCGACGCGAACGGGACGCTGGTCGAGCGGCTGGCGGCGCTCGCGCCGCGTGGCACGCGCCGCATGGGCGCGCTTCCGCAGGCCAACGGCGGCACCGTCAGCGTCCCGCTGGAGCTGCCCGACTGGGCCGGCTACGCGCGCGACGTGACGGCGCCGGGCCGCGAGCGCGGCGAGTCGACGCGCGCGCTCGGCGAGCTGCTGCGCGACGTCTACGTCCGCAACCCGCGCAGCTTCCGTCTCTTCTGTCCCGACGAGACGAACTCGAACCGGCTCGGCGCCGTCTTCGAGGTCGAGAGCCGGATGCTGCGCGACGCCCGCCCGCAGGACGACCACGTCTCCCCACACGGCCGGGTGATGGAGGTCCTCTCCGAGCACAGCTGCCAGGGCTGGCTGGAGGGCTACACGCTCACCGGACGGCACGGGCTGTTCGCCACCTACGAGGCATTCGCGATGGTGTCGGCCTCGATGGCCATCCAGCACGTCAAATGGCTCGAGGCCGCACGCGACCTCGCGTGGCGGGCGCCGGTGCCGTCCCTGAACGTGCTGCTGACGTCGACCTGTTGGCGCAACGACCACAACGGCTTCAGCCACCAGGGTCCGGGCCTGATCGACACGATGATCTCGCTCAGTCCACGCGTCGTCCGGATCTACCTGCCGCCGGATGCGAACACGGCCCTGTCCGCGCTCGACCACTGCCTGCGGAGCCGCGACTACGTGAACCTGATCGTGATCGACAAGCAGCCCGAGCTGCAGTACCTGGACCTGGAGGCAGCGCGGGAGCACGCAGCGCGCGGCGCCTCGGTGTGGCAATGGGCGGGCACCGAGGAGCGCAGTGAGGGCGAGCCCGATGTGGTGCTCGCCTGCATCGGCGACGTGCCGACCCAAGAGACGCTTGCCGCGGCCGCGCTGCTGCGCGAGTACGTCCCCCAGCTGCGCACGCGCGTCGTCAACGTCGTCGACCTGATGGCGTTGGTGCCGCCGGAAGCGCACCCGCACGGCATGGCCGCGGAGCTGTTCGCCGAGCTCTTCACCGACGACGTCGATGTCGTGACCGCGTTCCACGGCTATGCCCGCGCCCTGCACCAGCTGCTGCACGGCCGCCCGCGCGCCGACCGCTTCCACGTGCGCGGCTACAACGAGCACGGCACCACGACCACGCCGTTCGACATGGTCGTGCTCAACGAGATGAGCCGCTACCACCTGGCGCTGGAGGCGCTGCGGCGCGCGCGACGCACGCCGCCCCGAGCGGCGGAGCTGGCGGCTCACTGCCGCACCCAGCTCGCGCGTCACGAGCGCTACGTGCGCGAGCAGCTCGAGGACATGCCGGAAGTGCGCGACTGGACCTGGCCGGCCGCCTCCTAGTCGTGCGCGTGCTCGTCGTCAACGCCGGCTCCAGCAGCCTCAAGCACGCCCTCGTCGAGGCGACGCCGGATACGGCGGTGATCCTCACCGGCGGCGAGGAGCGCTGGGAGCCGCCGGAGCGCGAACACGGCCGCCACGCCGCGGCACTGCGCACCGCGCTCGCCGACGCCGGCGGGCACGCGGAGGCGGTCGGCCATCGCGTCGTGCACGGGGGGCCGCGCTTCGCCGCGCCGGTGCGCGTCGACGACGACGTGCGCGCGGCGATCGGCTCGCTCGCGCCGCTCGCCCCGCTCCACACCGCCGCCGCGTTGGAGGGGATCGATGCGGTGAGCGAGCTGCTCCCGCAGCTGCCGCAGATCGCGTGCTTCGACACCGGCTTCCATCACACGCTGCCGCGGGAAGCGGCGACCTATGCGCTGCCACGCGAATGGAACGAGCGCTTCGGTCTGCGCCGCTACGGCTTCCACGGGCTCAACGTCGAGTGGTGCTCCGAGCGCGCAGCAGCGCTGCTCGGGCGGGAGGCGAGCCGCCGACTCGTGGTCTGCCACCTTGGCAGTGGCTGCTCGGTCAACGCCGTGCTCGACGGCCGCTCGCACGACACGACGATGGGCTTCACCCCGCTCGACGGCGTGCCGATGGCGACGCGGTCGGGCTCGATCGATCCTGGCCTCCTGCTGTACCTGCTCGGTCGCGGCCTCGAGGCGGAGCAGATCGACGACGCGCTCAACCACCACGCGGGCCTGCTCGGCCTCAGCGGACAGCCGGGTGGCGTGCGCGCCGTGGAGCAGGCGGCCGCCGAGGGCGACGACGCGGCGGTGCTCGCGCTCGCCGTGTTCGTACGCGGCGTCGCGGGCGCAATCGCCGCGATGTCGGCCTCCCTCGCCGGGCTCGATGCGCTCGTCTTCACCGCCGGCGCCGGCGAAGGATCCGCGGCACTTCGAGCCGCCATCGCCGCCCGTCTCCCCCACCTTGGCATCGCACTCGACCCGGGCCGCAACCAGGACGGCGGCGACGGCAGCCAGATCGGCAGCGACACCGCCGGGGTGCGCACGCTCGTCGTCCACGCCGGCGAAGAGGTCGTGGTCGGCCGGGCGACGGCGCGCCTGCTCGCAACCGTCTCCTAGCGTCTTCAGTCGCTGCGCCGCACCAGCCGATCCGCGAGATATGGCGCCAGGTGCAGCGCGGCGATCTTCGCCGGGGGCCACCACAGCGGATCGCTCGAGACGCCGTCGACACCCAACTCGCGCACACCGAGATGGGTTCGGAGGAAGCGCGGCATCGATCCCGCAGCGCCGGTCAGGAGGAGACCGCGCAACACGGGATCGAGCGCCCTCGGCTCGACGTCGGCGCCAAGCTCGGCGGCGATCTGCGCCGCCGCCGCATCCGCCTGCTGCGCCGCCAGCCCGCCCTGCTTGATCGGCGATACGACGGCGTCCCCCGCGGCGTAGACGTGCTCGAGATCGCGCACGCGGGCGTGCTCATCGATCGGCAGGAAGCCGTCGCCATCGTGCGGGAGGCCCTCGATCTCCGGGCCGCGCAACGTGGGCTGTGCGATCACCGCATCGATCGGCACCGCGCCCTCGAGCTCGATCCACAGCGCGTCCGCTTCGACCCGTTCGACCACGCTCGCAGTCCGGACCACGACGCCGCGCGTCGCCAGGACGTCGCTCACCACCGCCGCCGTCTCGGGCCCGAAGGCGGCCAAGGGCGCGTCCTCGGCGGTCACCAGCAGCAGCTCGGGCGCACGGCCGTCGGGATCGCGCTCGGCGGAGAACAGCAGTGCCAACTCGTAGAGCGGCAGCGTCCATCCGACCCCCGGCGGGATCACGAACGCGAGCCGCCGGACCGACCCCTCCCGGACACGCGCCAGGATCACCGCGACCGCGTCCGCCTCGCGCGGATCGCCGAAGCGCGTCGTCCCGGGCAGCGTCGCCCGCTCGCGCGCCCCGACCGCCACGACGAGCTCGTCGAACAGCAGGTCCTCACCGCCGCGTGTCGTCGCGACCCGCAGGTCGGGATCGACGCGCACGAGGGTGTCGGCCACCAGCCGTGCCTGCTGTTCCGCCGCGAACTCGGCCAGCGTCAGCCCTTCGATGCTTCCGGGCGCGAATGGCTCGACGACGGCCAGCGGCCGGTAGAGGAACGCCGGGTCGGGCGCCAGCAGCGTGATGCCGACCGCTCCCGCGGCCTGCGCGCGCAACGCCAGCAGCGTCTCGAGGGCGGCGACACCGCCGCCGGCGATCAGCACGTGCACTTCGCGCCTCTGGCTCATCGCGCCGTCGGGGAGCTCGGTGCTCACCCGGTTGCCGTGGTGGTGGTCTCCTCGGCTCTCGCCGAGCTGTCGTCGTGCGCTTCCGTAGCGCGGGGGTAGAGGAGAATCGGGCACTCCGCGTTGCGCACGACGTGAGCGCTGACGCTGCCGAGCAGCAACCGCTTGAACGGACCGTAGCCACGAGGGCCGAGCACGAGCAGATCGAGGTTGTGTGTTGCCTCGGCGAGCTCTCTCGCAGGGAACCCCTCGCGCGTCTGGACGGTGACGCCGTCGATGCCAGCCAGCGCGTGCTGTGCCTCGCGCAGGTGCATCTCCGCCGTCTCGCGCAGATCGCCGATCACGTCCGCCGTCCCGTAGGCCCCCACCAACGGCCAGGTCTGGTCGACGACCTCGATCACGACCGGCGCCGCCGCAAGCGAGCGTGCGAGCTCGCCGCCGCGCTCGAGTGCGTTGAATCCCTCGGCGGACCCGTCGAACGCGATGCCCATCCGTCGCAGCTCGTGGCCGTGGCCGGCATAGTCGCGAGGGGCGACCGCGATCGGGCACGGCGCGCCATGGATCGTCTGCTCGGTCACGCTGCCGGGCGCGATGCGCCCGAGCGGCCCCTGGTGGCTGGTTCCCACGACCAGCGCGTCGGGCTCGAGCTCCAACGCGAGCCGATGCAGTCCTGCCGCGGGCGACGTGGCCATCGCGAGCCGGAACTCGACGCCCGGGACGTCCTCCAGGAGCGCGCGTGCTCTGTCGAGGATCGCTCCGCCCCGAGCTCTCAAGTTGTCCTGCAGCCCTCGGTCGAGCCCGGCCGCGGCGAGCAACGGCGCCTGCGGATAGATCGTCGCGACGACGATGTCGGCACCTGAAGGAGCCAGCGCTCGTGCGAGCGCGACCGCATCGTGGCCGCCCAGTCCTCCGTCGAACCCAACCAGCATGCGCTTCACGTTGCTCCTCCTTCTCGGCGGTTTGCCCATGTCTGCACGGTATGGGCGGGTGCGACGGGATCCATCGTCGGCACGCCGCAGCCCTGCTCCGTAGAAACCACGGACGACGTCGGCCCCCGCGCGGACATCCACCTGGCGCTCGCTCGCTCGTGGGCGGCACGGTATGGTCGTCGAGGCCGACGACAACTGCTGAGACAAGGTGCAGATCCGTGCTCGACGAGCAGCGACTTCGCCGCATCCTCAAGGTCGGCAGCGCGGTGGTCGCAGAGCTCGATCTCGAGACGGTTCTGCAGCGGGTGCTCGACGAGGCGCGGGAGCTGACCGGCGCTCGCTATGCCGCGCTCGGGATCCTCGACGAGCAGCGTCGCGAGCTGGAGCGATTCCTCACCGTCGGCTTGGATCCCCGGGTCCACCACAGGATCGGCGACCTGCCGCGCGGGCGCGGGGTACTCGGCGTGCTGATCAGAGACCCCAGACCGTTGCGCCTCGAGGACGTCAGCGAGCATCCCCACTCCTACGGCTTCCCGCTCGACCATCCGCAGATGCGGACCTTCCTCGGAGTTCCGATCGTGGTCCGCGGTGAGGCGTACGGCAATCTCTACCTCACCGAGAAGGCCTCCGGCGTGGCGTTCGACGCCGACGACGAAGAGGCGATCATGCTGCTCGCCAGCTGGGCCGGCATCGCGATCGCCAACGCGCGCGCCTACCACGCCGAGCACGATCGCCGGCGCGAGCTCGAGCAGGCGGTGGGGGCGCTCGAGGCGACGACGACGATCGCGCGCGCGATCGGCGGCGAGACCGACCTCGAGCGGGTGCTCGAGCTGATCGTCAAGCGCGCCCGCGCACTCGTCGACGCCCGCGGCGTGCTAATCCTGTTGCGCGACGGCGACGAGCTCGCGATCGTCTCCGTCGCCGGAGATCTCGGCGATCGGCTCCTCGACGTCCGGGTGCCCTACGACGCATCGGTCAGCGGCCACGTGATGCGCAGCCAGCGGGTCGAGCGACTCTCCAACGTCCACGACCAGCTGCGCTTCGCGCTCAGCCAGCACGTCGACGCGAGATCGGGTCTGTTCGTTCCGCTCGTCTATCGCGGCCAGTCACTCGGTGTCCTGAACGCGTTCGACCCCACCAGCGGTGGCGAGTTCACGCGCGAGCACGAACGGCTGCTCGAGAGCTTCGCTGCGAGCGCGGCGACCGCCGTCGCGACCGCGCAGTCCGTGGCCAGCGAGGGGCTGCGCCGCAGCATCGAGGCCTCCGAGCGCGAGCGTCAGCGCTGGGCGCGTGAGCTGCACGACGAGACGCTGCAGGAGCTCGCGGGCCTCAAAGTGCTGCTGTCCGGCGCTCGGCGCAGTGACGACCTCGACACCGTGCAGCGGGCGCTCGACCAGGCGCTGCAACAACTCGACACCGAGATCACCGGGCTGCGCCGCTTGATCACCGACCTGCGCCCCGCCGCGCTCGACGCGTTCGGGCTCAAGTCGGCCGTCGAGGGCCTGGCCGAGCGCGTTGCCGGGACCTCCGGGCTGGAGATCGATCTCGAGATCGACCTCGCGCACGAATCCGGTCGTCGCGAGACGCGGCTCGAAGCCTCGCTCGAGAACACGCTCTACCGCCTGGTTCAGGAAGCGCTATCCAACGTCGTCAAGCACGCCGACGCGACCAGCGTCGCCATCACGATCACGGAGCAGGACGACATGATCACGCTCTCGATCGAGGATGACGGCTGCGGCTTCGACGAATCCAAGCCAGCGAGCGGCTTCGGTCTCGTCGGGATGCACGAGCGGGCTGCGCTGCTCGGCGGCGAGCTCACAGTCACGTCGAAGCCAGCCGCGGGGACCGCGATCCGCGCCTCGATCCCGACCGCCGAGACGCACAGCCCGGGCGTGTCCGCAACGGCGAGGCCGGCGCAGGCTGCGGGAGACTACTGATCGCACCCCCGTGTGAAGCCCCCTGTCCGGCGCCAGACCGTGCGACTATCGTCCCGTCGCGATGACCGACTCGACGAACGACAACGACTCCGCACGCGTCGTGATCGCCGATGATCACGCCGTCGTCCGCACCGGGCTGCGGATGGTGCTCGACGCCGCCGACGGCATCGAGGTCGTCGCCGAGGCCAGCGACGTGGCGGGCGCGTGGCGCGCGATCCTCGTGCATCATCCCGAGGTGCTCGTGCTCGACCTGAACATGCCAGGAGAGGCGAGCCTCGAGGCGATCCCCCGGTTCGTCCGCGACGCACCCGAGACCGCGATCGTCGTCCTCACCATGCAACAGGAGCCGGCGTTCGCACGCGAAGCCCTTCGCGCCGGCGCGCGCGGCTACGTATTGAAGGAAGCGGCCGACGACGAGCTCGTCACGGCCGTTCGCTTCGCCCGCGCCGGCCGGACCTATCTGAACCCGGAGCTGGGCGCGCGCCTCGCCTCAGAGCCGGTCCAGAGCGGCCCACCGGATGACCTAACCGCGCGTGAGCTCGAGATCCTCAGGCTGATCGCCCTCGGGCACACCAACAGCGACATCGCCGGACAGCTCTACCTCAGCGTGCGCACCGTTGAATCGCACCGAGCCCACATCCAACAGAAGGTGCGGCGCTCGTCACGTGCCGAACTGGTCCGCTACGCGCTCGACCACGGGCTGATCGACGCCAGGGGTCCCGCCGCCTAACCCGTTCGCTGCTCCAACCGGAGGTGCTCCGTCATGCCAGCCCGCATCCTCGTCGTCTACGCCACCACGCACGGCCACACG
>JAOPZA010000143.1 GCA_025964325.1 Conexibacter sp. | reverse complement strand
GCATCCCGCCGGACAGCTCGCTCGGCCGGCTGTGCTCGAACCCTTGCAGGCCGAAACGTTCGAGCCAGGGTTCTGCTTGACGGCGCGCTTGCTGCTTGGAGATCCCTCGGGCTCGCAGTGCGAGCGCAGCGTTGTCGAGCGCGCTCGCCCACGGCAGCAGCAGGTCGCGCTGCGGCATCAGCACCGCCGGATCGGCGCGGATCGTGCCGGCATCCGGCTGCTGCAGCCCGCAGATCAGCTCCAGCAGCGTCGACTTGCCGCAGCCGCTGGCGCCGACGACGGCGACGATCTCGCCGGGACGTACGCTCAGGTCGACGCCGGCGAGCGCCGGCACATCGCCATGGCGACCGCGGAACGTCCGTCCTGCACCTGCAACCTGGACCCCGACGGATCCCTCGACCGCACGAGGCTTCATCAGGGAAGCCTCGATCGAACTCGACATGCGCTCCCTCCGCGGGCATTACCCCACAGGTTCGAAGGGTCGGCGCCGGGTGGTGAAGAGGCGCTATCTCAGCCGGCTTACCCGCCAGCCCCCCTGTGTGTGACTACCCGTGCATCGTACCGATCGGCGCCGCCAGCGCCTTCACGAACTCCTCCAGCTGCGCCGTCGTCCAGCATTCGAACGCGGTGCAATGGCGCTCGTAGGCCGCGATCACGGAGTCGCCGTAGTTCCAGTAGAGGCGCGGCTCGGGGTTCAGCCAGAAGGTGCGGCCGGCGCGTTCGGCGATCAACGCGAACACGTCGTCGCGCGGCGGGCGGCCGTTCGTACGCGCGTCGCCGAGCACGATCACCGTCGAGCGCGGCCCGAGGTCGTCCTCCACCTCCGCGATGAACTCCGTCCAGACGCGCCCGTAGTCCGTGTAGCCGGAGACGTCGGCGACGCCGGCGTCGCGCGAGATCGCCGCGTTGGCGGCGCGGAAGTCGCGCTCGCGCTCGAGCACCTCCGTCACCTCGGAGATCCGCTCGATGAAGACGAACGAGCGCAGCTTGCGGAACGAGTCGTGCAGCGCGTGCAGGACCGAGAGGAAGAAGACGCTCGCGGAGGCGACGCTCGTCGAGACGTCGCACAGCACGAAGATCTCCGGGCGCCGCGGCCGCCGCGGCCGGAACTTCAGCACCACCGGGACGCCGCCGGTCTCGAGCGACGCGCGCATCGTGCGTCGCACGTCGACGTGCGCGTTGCGGCTGCGGCCCTTCTGCTCGTGCCCCTGCGTCGCGAGCCGGCGCTTCAGCTGCGTGACGACGCGATGCACGGCGGCGAGGTCCTGGATCGGCCCGCCCGGCAGGGAGCGGTCCAGCTCGCTCAGCGGCCGCGCGGGCGGCAGCTGCTTCGTCTGCTCGATCAGCGCCCGCTCGAGCTCGCGCCGCAGGTGCTGCTCGAAGCGCCGCAGCCCCTCGCGCGGCAGCCCGTCGTGGCGCGGGTCCTCGATCGGCAGCTCCGGCTGCGGCTCGGCCCGCAGGCCGAGCTGACGGCGGATCCGCTGCACGTCGACGCCGATCACGCCGGAGCCCTCGCCGCGGGTGCCGAAGGCGGCGATCGCGAGCCGGGCGAGGTCGCGCATCGCGGGCTCGGAGCCGTCCTGCAGCGCGGCGGCGATCTGCTGGCGTAGCTGCTCGAGGTCGATCTGCTCCGCGCCGTCGAAGCCGCTGCCCTCGGTGACGTCGCGGAGCGCCGCCTGCGCCTCCGCCTGGCGGAAGAAGAAGCGATCGAAGACGAGGTCGAAGACGCGCCGGTCCTCGGGCGACTTCGCGAGCGTCGCCGCCAGCGACTCTCTGAACGAGGTGCGGTCGTCCCACGTCACCTGCTGCAGGGCCGCGAACGCGTCGAGCAGCTCGGAGGTCCCGATCGCGACGTGCTCGCCGCGCAGCTCCTCCGCGAACGCGATCAGCTGCGCGTCGAAGCCGGCGGGCGCCGGCTCAGCGGGCGGGCGTGCGCCCGACGGCCCCATCGGCTTCCTCGAGCCGCACGCCCACCCGGGCGGCGACCGTCTCGAGATCCGTGCGGTGCTTGACGATGACGCTGAGCGTCTCGCGGAAGACCGTCGCGTCGAGGTTCTCGACGCCGAGCAGCAGCAGCGCGCGCGCCCAGTCGATCGACTCGGCGATCGAGGGCGGCTTCTTGAGGTCGAGCGCACGCACCTCGTGGACCAGGTCGACGAGCTTGCGGGCGATCGTCTCGTCCAGCTCGGGCGTGTGGAGGCGGACGATCTCGAGCTCGTGCTCGACGCCCGGGTAGTCGACCCAGAGGTAGAGGCAGCGGCGCTTGAGCGCCTCGGTCAGCTCGCGCGTGTTGTTCGACGTCAGCAGCACGACCGGCTGCGTGCGCGCGTCGATGCGCCCCAGCTCGGGGATCGAGATCTGGAAGTCGGACAGCAGCTCGAGCAGCATCGCCTCGAACTCCTGGTCGGTCTTGTCGATCTCGTCGATCAGCAGCACGACCGGCTCGGGCGAGGCGATCGCCGTCATGAGCGGGCGGGCGAGCAGGAACTCCTCGCCGAAGATGTCCTCCTGCACGGCGTCCCAGCCGGTGCCCGACGCCTCCGCCTGGATCCGCAGCAGCTGCTTGCGGTAGTTCCACTCGTACAGCGCCTTCGCCTCGTCGAGTCCCTCGTAGCACTGCAGCCGCACCAGCTCGCGCTGGAGGTAGCGCGCGAGCGCCTTCGCCAGCTCGGTCTTGCCGACGCCGGCGGGACCCTCGACGAGGATCGGCTTGCCGAGCTTGGTCGCGAGGAAGGCGACGAGCGCCGTCGCGTCGGCCGGCAGGTAGCCGGCGGCGCGCAGACCGGCGCCGACCTCGTCGACCGTAAGGGGCTCGATCCTCATGCGACCGCGAATCATAGGCGAGCCGGGGCCGCTCACCCGCTGGTCGGGACGCGTCCGCCGACCTCTAGCGCTCGCCCGGGAGCCGCTCGGTCGGCGGCTCCTCGCCGACCGGCGCGGACGCCGGCGGCGGCGTCGGAGCCCGGGGCCGCCGCTCGTCGGCGGGGGTCGGGGCGCCGGGCTCCGGCGGCAGGACGCGCGTGACCTCCGTGCCCGGCGCGGGCGGCGCCG
>JAOPZA010000077.1 GCA_025964325.1 Conexibacter sp. | reverse complement strand
AGCGCCGCGGCGATCTCGGACGGCCGCCGGGCGGCGCTGAGCCGTGCGGCTGCATCCCGCGCGCCGGTCGCGGCCGCGACGACGGCGTCGCGCTCCCGCCCCGGGAAGCCGAGCGCGTCGAGCCACGCTCGCAGCGCGGCCTCCTCGAGGCCGAGCACGGCGACGGCGAGCAGCAGCAGGTCCTCCCGCCCCTCGGCCGGCAGCAGCGCCCGGGCGCGCTCCGCGAGCGCCGCGTCGAACGCGAAGCCGGGGACCAGCGCGTCGCCCCACGAGGCCAGCCACGCGAGCGCCGCGGCCGCCGCCCGCTCGCGCAGCAGCAGCCGCAGCTCGCCCCCGATCCGCGCCGGCGTCACCGTCGCCAGCGCCCCGCCGGCGAGCGCCTGCGCCGCGAGCGCCGCCGTTCCCTCCTCGACCGCGAAGCGCAGGCGCGTCGCGTAGCGCACGAGCCGCAGCAGCCGCGTCGGATCGTCGCGGAAGCTGGCGTCGTGGAGCACCCGCAGCCGGCGCGCGGCGAGGTCGTCGAAGGCATTCGGCGTGGCCGAGACGGTTCCGTCGAGGCCCACGGCGATCGCGTTGATGGTGAAGTCGCGTCGGCGCAGGTCGTCGGCCAGCGAGCCGAAGGCGACGTCGGGCAGGGCGCCGGGCCGCGCGTAGGTCTCGGTGCGGGCCCGGGCGAGATCGTAGGCGTGACCGCCGGCGAGGACCGTCGCGGTACCGAAGCGGTCGTGCTCGGTCACCGCCCCGCCGAGCGCCGCCGCGAGCCGTCCCGCGGCCGCGGCGGCGTCGCCCTCGACGACGAGGTCGACGTCGAGCGGCGCGCCGCCCAGCAGCAGATCCCGGACCGCGCCCCCGACGACGTGGACGTCCGCTGCCGCCCCGAGGACGTCGATCAGCGGGGCGACGGCCGGCAGCGCGCGCAGGCGAGCCGGGAGGTCGGCGAGGGAGTTCATCGGAGCCATCCTCTACCATCTCCGGCCGATGTCGAGCCCCGCACCCCGCCGCCGACGGCGCATCGTGGCCGTCGCCGCAGGGCTGGTCGTCCTGGCCGTTGCCGGGATCGGCGCCCTTCTTGCCTTCGGCAAGCCCGGCGACGTCTCGCACCCGAGCGTCGAGTTCACGACCCCCGCCACGACGGCCACGCAGACGCCTCCCCCGCAGCAGGCGCAGCCGAAGAAGCCGGTCGTCAAGCAGGACACGTTCCTGTGGCCCACCTACGGCTTCACTGACGCCCGCACCCGCGCCTTCACGGACGCGCCGCGCAACATGCGGCCGCCGTTCAAGCGCGGCTGGACCTACCGCGGCACGGCGCTGCTCGAGTTCCCGCCCGCGATCGACGGGCCGATGCTCTACGTGCTCGACGACAACGGCGACCTGGTCGCGATCACGAAGACGACCGGCCACGTCAGATGGCGGCGCAAGCTCGGCCGCCTCGCCGCCTCCTCGCCCGCGGTCGGCGACGGCAACGTCTACGCCGTCGCGCTGACGGGCCTCTCGGGCGCCGGCGGACGGGTCGCCTCCTTCGCGCCGAAGAACGGCCACATCAACTGGTCGCGCGACCTGCCGAGCCGCGCCGAGTCCTCGCCGCTGCTGAAGAACGGATCGCTCTACTTCGGCTCCGAGGACGGCACCGTCTATTCGCTCGACGCGAAGAGCGGCCGCATCCGCTGGACCTACAAGGCCGGCGGCGCCGTCAAGGGCGGACCCGCCTACGCCAACGGGATCCTCTACTTCGGCGACTACTCCGGCCACGTCCACGCCGTCAACGCCACGAGCGGCAAGGAGGTCTGGTCGGTCGGCACCAACGGCGCCAAGTTCGGGCTCGGCTCCGGCACCTTCTACGCGACCCCGACGGTCGCCTTCGGCCGCGTCTACCTCGGCAACACCGACGGTCGCGTCTACTCCTTCGCCGCCCACTCCGGCAAGCTCGCGTGGGCGACCAGCACCGGCGCCTACGTCTACTCCTCCGCCGCCGTCGCGGACACGCCCGGCCTCGGGCCGACGCTCTACGTCGGCTCCTACGACGGCAACTTCTACGCGTTCGACGCGCAGTCCGGAGCCGTCCGCTGGAAGCACGCCGCCGGCGGCAAGATCTCCGGCGGCGCGACGATCGTCGGCAACGTCGTCTACTTCTCGAACCTCGCGGCGAAGAACACGATCGGGCTCGACGTCCGCACCGGCCACAGAGTCTTCGGCTGGACCGACGGCTCGTTCAACCCCGTCGTCGCCGACACGCGCGCCGTCTACCTGACCGGCTACGCGGCGCTGTACGAGCTGTTGCCGACGTCGAAGTAGCGACGAACGGCTCGCGCTGAGCGGTCGCCGTCCGCGGTGGGTTCGGCTGGCGCCGAACCCGCGGTGCCAGCAGCCGGACCGCGCCTACTCGACGGCGCGAATCGGCACGCCCGCGGCAGCGAGGTGCTGCTTCGCCTGCGGCAGCGTGAAGCGGCCGTAGTGGAAGATCGAGGCGCAGAGGACGGCGTCGGCGCCGGCCTCGAGCGCGTCGACGAGGTCGTCGAGCTCGCCCGCGCCGCCGGAGGCGATCACCGGCACGCCGACGAGGTCGGCGACCGCACGGGTCAGCGGCAGGTCGTAGCCGTCGTTCGTACCGTCGCGATCCATGCTCGTGAGCAGGATCTCCCCCGCCCCGCGGGCGACGCCCTCCGCCGCCCACGCGACGGCGTCGAGGCCGGTCGACGTGCGCCCGCCGGCGACGAAGACCTCCCAGCCGGCGCCGTCGGCGCGCTGCTTGGCGTCGATCGCCAGCACCACGCACTGGGCGCCGAACTGCTCGGCGAGCTCGTTCAGCAGCTCCGGCCGCGCGACCGCGGCCGAGTTGACCGCGATCTTGTCGGCGCCCGCGTCGAGCACCGCCTGCGCGTCCTCGACCGAGCGGATCCCGCCGCCGATCGTGAACGGGATGAAGACGTTGTCGGCGGTCCGGCGCGCCAGCTCGACGACCGTGTCGCGCTTGTCGGAGGTCGCCGTGATGTCGAGGAAGACGAGCTCGTCGGCGCCGGCGGCGTCGTAGCGCTCGGCCAGCTCGACCGGATCGCCGGCGTCGCGGATGTCGACGAACGCCGTCCCCTTCACGACGCGTCCGGCGTCGACGTCGAGGCAGGGGATCACACGCTTGGAGTGCATCAGGGCTCGCTGGGGGCGGGCGGCGGGGATCTCAGGGCGGCGAGCGCCTCGGCGACCGTGAAGCGCTTCTCGTAGAGCGCGCTGCCGACGATCACGCCCTTGAGGTTCACCTGGCGCAGCCGCGCGAGCGCCGAGAGATGCTCGAGCGTCCCGATCCCGCCGGAGTAGATGAACTGGCCGCGCACCGTCTCGGCGACGCGTGCGACCTCGTCGAGATCGGGGCCGGTCAGCATCCCGTCGCGCTCGATGCTCGAGTAGACGAGCCGCCGCACGCCGCGGCGCTGGAGGTGCTCGATCACGGCCGATGCCTGCATCTCCGTCTGCTCCGTCCAGCCGGCGGTCGCGACGCGGCCGCCGCGCACGTCGACGGAGACGATCACGTCGTCGCCGTGGGCGGCGATCACGTCGTCGAGGAAGTCGACGTCACGGTAGGCGGCGGTGCCGAGGATCACGCGCGAGGCGCCGGCCGCGAACGCGGCCGAGACCGAGTCCAGCGAGCGCAGTCCGCCGCCGAACTGGACCGGCACGTCGAGCGCTCCGGCGATCCGCTCGAGCTCCTCGAGGTTCGCCGGCCGGCCGTCGCGGGCGCCGTCGAGATCGACGACGTGGAGGAAGCGGGCGCCGCCGTCGACCCATGTGCGCGCCGCGCTGAGCGGGTCGCTGTCGTAGACCGTCTCGGCCGCGAAGTCGCCCTGCGCGAGCCGCACCGCCTTGCCGCCGCGGATGTCGATCGCCGGGTAGAGGATCATGCCGCGTGCGCCGGGGTGCTCGTCGTCGCCGGCGCGGTCGCCGCCGGTGTGGTTGCCGCGGCGCTGCCGCAAGAGGCGCTGAAGCCGGCCAGCAGCCGCAGCCCGTAGCGCGAGGACTTCTCGGGATGGAACTGGACGCCGACGACGTTCTCGCGCGCGACCGCGCTGACGAAGCGCTCGCCGTACTCCGCCGTCCCCAGCACGTCGCCGGCGTCGGCCGGCTCGGCGACGTAGGAGTGCACGTGGTAGAAGGCGACCTCCTGCGGCAGCGCGGCCGTCAGCCGCGTCGCACGCTCGAAGCGGACGACGTTCCAGCCGATGTGCGGGACGCGCTCGCCGCGCGCGTCGAGCGGCCGGACGGCGCCGCGCAGCAGGCCGAGGCCCTCGGCCGCCTCGCCCTCGACGGAGCGTTCGAACAGCAGCTGCATCCCGAGGCAGATCCCAAGCAGGGGCGTGCCCGCGGCCGCGCGTTCGCGCACGACCTCGTCGAGTCCCAGCTCCCGCAGGTTGCGCATGCCGCGCGGAAAGGCGCCGACGCCCGGCACGACGACGCCGTCGGCGGCGCGGATCGCCTCGTGGTCGCGCGTCACGAGCGGGCGCGCGCCGACATGCGCGAGCGCCTTCTCGACGGAGCGCCGGTTGCCCATCCCGTAGTCGACGACCGCCACCGTGGGTCCGTGAGCGTTCACGCCGTCAAGGTTCCCTTCGTGCTCGGGACGCCCGTCTCGGTCGGGTCGATCGCGACGGCGGCGCGCAGCGCACGGCCGAAGGCCTTGAAGAGCGCCTCGATCACGTGGTGGAGGTTCGTGCCGGCCTCGGCCGTGAGGTGCAGCGTCAGTCTCGCGTTGCCGGCCACGGCGCGGAAGAACTCCTCCGTCAGCTCGTGGTCGAAGTTGCCGATCGCGCCCGGCGGGAGCTCCGCCTCGAAGGCGCAGAAGGCGCGGCCCGAGATGTCGATCGCGCAGCTCGCCCGCGCCTCGTCCATCGGGATCGTGGCGGCGCCGTAGCGGACGATCCCGCGGCGGTCGCCGAGCGCCTGGTCGAGCGCCTGCCCGAGGCAGATGCCGACGTCCTCGACCGTGTGGTGGGCGCCGGTCTGCAGGTCGCCGCTCGCCGCGACGGCGAGGTCGAGGCGGCCATGGCGCGCGAGCAGGTCGAGCATGTGGTCGAAGAAGCCGACGCCGGTGACGCGGTCGCCCGCGCCGTCGCCGTCGAGCCCCAGCGAGAGGCGGACGTCGGTCTCTCTCGTCGCCCGCTCGATTGCGGCGCTGCGGTGTCTCGACTCGCTCATGACGTCCCATTCTCCCGCATGCGGGCCTGCATCGACTTCGCGTGGGCGTCGAAGCCCTCCGCACGGGCGATCGAGATCCCCGCCGGCGCCAGGGCGGCCGCCGCGGCCGCGTCGATCCGCACCTCCGCCATCCGCCGGCGGAAGTGGCGGGCCGAGAGGCCCGAGGCGTAGCGCGCGGCGCCGTCGGTCGGCAGCGTGTGGTTCGAGCCGGCGACGTAGTCGCCGAAGGCGGTCGCGCTGCCGGCGCCGACGAAGAGGCAGCCGGCGCGGGTCACGCGCGGCGCGAGCGCCTCCGCGGCGGGGCCGATCAGCTGGAGGTGCTCGGGTGCGAACGCCTCGCTGAGCGCCAGTGCGCGATCGACGTCCGGCGTCTCGACGAGCGCGCCGACCCCCGCCTCGGGGACGGCCGCGAGCAGCTCGGCGAGCGCATCGAGCACGGCCGTCTCGGGCGAGACCGCGACGACGAGGCTGTCGGCGCCGTGCTCGGCCTGCGCGCGCAGGTCGAGCGCGACCAGCTCGACGTGCTCGCGCGGCGCGCCGGCCAGCAGCACGAGCAGGTCGCTCGGCCCGGCGAAGCCGTCGATCCCGACCTCCCCGAAGACCTGCCGCTTGGCCTCCTGCACCCACAGGTTGCCGGGGCCGACGATGACGTCGACGGCGGCGACGGTGGCGGTGCCGTACGCGAGCGCGGCGACCGCCTGGGCGCCGCCCATGCGGTAGACCTCGGTAGCGCCGGCGAGCGCGCAGGCGGCGAGGATCAGCGGGTGGGCGACGCCGTCGGGACCCGGCGGAGCGCAGACGGCGATCTGCTCGACGCCGGCCGCGCGCGCGGTCACGACGCCCATCACGACCGTGCTCGGGTACGGCGCGCGGCCGCCCGGGACGTAGATCGCGGCGCGCGTGACGGGCGACTCGCGCAGCGCGATCCGCTGCCCCTGCGGGAGCGTCACCGCGACCTCGGGGTCGATGCCCGCCTGCGCCAGCACGCGCACGTTCGCGATCGCCAGCTCGAGCCCGGCGCGGACCGTGGGATCGAGCGCCGCCAGCGCCGCCGCCAGCTCCTCCTCGGAGACGCGCAGCGGCTCCGGCTCGGCGCCGCCGGTGTCGTGCCGGCGCGTCAGCTCGAGCACCGCCGCGTCGCCGCGCTCGCGCACCTGGGCGAGGATCTCGCCGACGGCCGTCGCGACCGAGGCGCCGCCCGGCGCCAGCGCGCGCAGCTCCGTCGCGAGCGCAGCGGGGTCGCTCCCGTCGATCAGCGTGCGGCGCTCAAGCCGCACGCAGGCGCTCCATCAGCTCGTCGATCGCCGCGGCCTTGAGCTTGTGGGCGACCGGGTTGGCGATCAGCCGCGCCGTCACGACGGCGATCTCCTCGCGCACGACGAGGCCGTTCTCGCGCAGCGTCGTGCCGGTCGCCGTCAGGTCGACGATCGTCTCGACCAGCCCGGTCAGCGGCGCCAGCTCGACCGAGCCCTTGACCTCGACGATCTCGGCCTGGCGGCCGGTGCGCTCGAAGTGGCGCAGGGCGATCTTCGGATACTTCGTCGCGACCCGCATCACGCCGAGGCGGCGCAGCGCCTCGGCCGCGCGGTCCTCGCCGGCGACCGACGCGAGCACGATCACGCAGCGGCCGAAGCCGAGGTCGTGCAGCTCGTAGACCTCGCGCTCGGACTGCTCCATCAGCACGTCCTTGCCGGTGATGCCGATGTCGGCGGCGCCGGCCTCGACGTAGGTCGGCACGTCGGAGGGCCGCATCGTGACGATGCCGGCCTCGCGGAAGAGCAGCTTGCGGTCGTTCGCGCGCACCTCGGCGGTGTCGATCCCGAGCCGGTCGAGCAGGTCGAGCGATCCCTCCATCAGCGCGCCGCGCGGAACCGCGATCGTCAACCCGAGCGCGCTCATCGGCCGCGCTCTTCCCCGGTCAGCGCGATGTGCAGCCGCTCGACCGTCAGCGCGAAGCCGACCGCCGGCAGCGGGCGGCCGAAGCGGCCCAGCAGGTCGTCGTAGCGGCCGCCGTTGCCGATCGGCACGCCGAGCGCGGGGTCGTAGACCTCGAAGATCGCGCCCGTGTAGTAGTCGAGGCCGCCGAGCAGCCCGAGGTCGAAGATGACGCGCTCGGCGACGCGCGGCGGCAGCAGCGCGCTGAGGCCGCGCAGGCCCTCGGCCGCGGCCTCGGCGGCGCCGCCGAGGCGCTCGAGGATCTCGGGGCCGCCGCGCATCTGCGGGACGCGCACGAGCAGCTCGGTCGCCTCACGCGCGAGGCCGAGCGCCTCGACCTCGCGCGCCAGCCCGACGAAGTCGCGCCCGACGAGCTGGCGCAGCAGCCGCTCACGCGCCTCGCCCTGCACGTCGCAGCCGTCGAGCAGCGTCTTGTAGAGGTCGACGTCGCCGACGCCGACGCGGTAGCGCTCGAGGCCGACGGCGTCGAGCACGTCGCACATCACCGTCAGCGCCTCGGCCGAGCCGGCCGGCGCGGGCGCGCCGATCAGCTCGATCCCGGCCTGCAGGAACTCGCGCGGCTGCCCGCGCTGCGGGCGCACGCCGCGATAGGCGTGCGCGACGTAGGAGAGCCGCAGCGGCGGCTCGGCGTGCTCGAAGCGGGTCGCGACGAGCCGCGCGATCGGGACCGTCATGTCGGAGCGCAGGACGAGGACGTCGCCCGCCTCGTCGAAGAGCCGGTAGGCGGGCAGCGCGCCGGCGACGCCGCCGCGGGCGAGCGTCGACTCGTACTCGAGCGCGGGCGTGGCGACCTCGCCGTAGCCGGCCTGCTCGAAGACGTCGTGGGCGGCGGCGGTGATCGCGCGCAGCTCCCGCATCTCGTCGGGCAGCACATCGCGCGTGCCGCTGGGAATCGGGTGGATCATGAAGGCTCCGGGCGGGCGGAGTCTAGATGGCCGATGCCATCAGGCGTGAACGGGCTGGCCGTCTTCGACGCGCTCGATGCGCGCGCCCAGCAGCCGCAACCGCTCGTCGATCCGCTCGTAGCCGCGATCGATCTGGCGGATGTTGCCGATCTCCGTCGTGCCGTCGGCGCAGAGCGCGGCGATCAGCATCGCCATGCCGGCGCGGATGTCGGGCGACTCGACGCGCTCGCCGCGCAGGCGGCGCGGCCCGACGACGATCACGCGGTGCGGGTCGCAGATCGTGATCCCGGCGCCCATCAGCTGCAGCTTGTCGGTGAAGAAGAGCCGGTTCTCGAACATCTTCTCGTGGATGATCACGGAGCCCTCCGACTGCGTCGCGAGCGCGACCGCGATGCTCGTGAGGTCGGCGGGGAAGGCCGGCCACGGGCCGTCCTCCACCTTCGGCTGGTAGCCGCCCGCGTCGTCGCGGATGACGAGCTTCTGGCCGCCCGGGACGAGCACGTCGCGGTCGTCGTTGCGCAGCTCCGTCTCGAGCCCGAGGCGGGCGAAGACGAGGCGCAGCATCCGCAGGTCCTCGGCGATCACGTCCTTGATCAGCAGCTCGCCGCCGGTGACGCCCGCGAGCGCCATGAACGAGCCGATCTCGATGTGGTCGGGCGCGACCGAGTGGTGGCAGCCGCGCAGCCGTTCGACGCCGTGGACGGTCATCACGTTCGAGCCGATCCCGTCGATCACCGCGCCCATCGCCATCAGCATCCGCGCGAGGTCCTGCACGTGCGGCTCGGAGGCGGCGTTGCGGATCACGGTCGAGCCGGGCGTGATCGCAGCGGCCATCAGCGCGTTCTCGGTCGCCATCACGGACGGCTCGTCCATCAGGAAGTCGCAGGCGGTGAGGCCGCGCGGCGCGGTCAGCAGGATGTCGCGCCCGTGCTCGATCTCGGCGCCGAGCGCGAGGAAGGCGTCGAGGTGCGGGTCGAGGCGCCGGCGGCCGATCACGTCGCCGCCGGGCGGCGGCATCAGCGCCCGCCCGTAGCGCGCCAGCAGCGGCCCGGCGAGCAGGAAGGAGGCGCGGATCCGCTCGGACAGCGCGCGGTCGACGCCGGTGCGCGAGACGCCGTCGGCGCGGATCGCGACCTCGTTGTCGCCGGTCCACTCGGCGCGGGCGCCGAGGTCGCGCAGCAACGCCAGCATCGCCTCGACGTCGCTGATGCGCGGCACGTTGCTGACGACGACCTCCTCGTCGGTCAACAGCGTCGACGCGAGGATCGGCAACGCGCCGTTCTTGTTGCCTGCGGGCGTGATCGTGCCGGACAGCGGCACGCCGCCTTGGATGACGAACTTCTCCATGAGTGAGGGGTCGCCCGGGCCGGACGGGAAGGGAGCGTTGGCGGAAGGGCCCGGGTGCTGAGCTAGGGTAACAGCCATGCCAGGGGGGATTTCGCGCGACGTGGCCTGGACCCTCTTTTGCGAGTGGACGGAATCCGACTCGCTGCGCCGGCACGTGCTCGCCGTCGAGGCCGCGATGCGCGCCTACGCGCGGCGTTTCGGGGCCGACGAGGAGCTGTGGGGGATCACCGGCCTGCTGCACGATCTCGACTACGAGCGCCACCCCTCGCTGGTCGACGGCCACCCGCGGGTCGCGATGGCCGAGCTCGAGCGGCTCGGCTACCCGCCGGAGCTGATCCGCGCGATCGGCTCCCACGCCGACGAGATGGCGATCCCGCGCGAGTCGCCGCTCGAGAAGACGCTCTACGCCGTCGACGAGCTGAGCGGCTTCGTGCTCGCCGTCGCCTACGTGCGGCCCGAGGGACTCGACGGGATGACGCCGAAGTCGGTCAAGAAGAAGATGAAGACCGCGGCCTTCGCCGCCGCCGTCGACCGCGACCAGCTGCGCCACGGCGCCGAGCAGCTCGGCGTCGACTTCGACGACCACGTCGCGTTCGTGATCGCCGCGCTGGCCGAGCAGGCCGGCGTGCTGCTCGGCGACCGCGCCACGGGCTGACCTGGATGGCGCTGGAGGCCTATCGGGAGCTGCTCCGCCCGCCGGGCGCGAGCCGACTCGTGATCACGGTCCTGATCGGCCGCATCCCGATCGGCATCTTCTCGCTCGCGATCGTCCTGCTCGTGCGCCAGCAGACCGGCTCGTTCGCGCAGGCCGGCGCCGCCAGCGCCGCGTGGGCGATCGGCGCCGGGATCGTCGCGCCGCTGCAGGGGCGCCTCGTCGACCACTTCGGCCAGCCGGCCGTCCTGATCCCGTCGACGCTCGTCAACGCGGTCGCCGTCGCCGGGATCGTCGTCGCGGCGCGCAACAGCGCGTCGACCTGGGTGCTGGCCGGCTTCGCCTGGCTCGGCGGCGCCGCCCTGCCGCCGCTCGGCGCGTGCATGCGCTCCGTCTGGGCGACGCTCTTCGCCGACGACGCAGGGGCGCGGAACACCGCCTACACGTTCGAGAGCGTGATCGCGGAGCTGTTCTACATCGTCGGTCCGATCATCACGACCGTGCTCGTCACGCTCAGCTCGCCGAGCGTCGCGATGCTCGCCGCGATCGCGCTCAGCCTGATCGGCACGCTCGGCTTCGCGACCGCGGCGCTCGCACGCAGCTGGCACAGCGAGCACCACTCGCACACGCGCGCCGGCGCGCTCGGCGCTCCCGGCATGCGCACGCTGATGCTGGCGATCGTCCCGACCGGGATGGCGTTCGGCGCGCTCGAGGTGGCGATGCCGGCATTCGTCGTCGCGCACGGTCACCGCACCGCATTCGCCGGGATCCTGCTCTCCGCGATGGCGGTCGGCAGCGTGCTCGGCGGCCTCTGGTACGGCGCCCGGCGCTGGTCGGGCCCGATCGTCCGCCGCTTCATCGGCCTGCAGATCGCCTTCACGCTGGCGCTGCTGCCGCTGCTGCTGGCCGACTCGATCCCGCTGATGACGGTCCTGATGGTCCTCGCCGGCCTCGCGCTCGCCCCTTCGGCGGCGGCCGGCTACCTCCTGATCGACCGGATCACGCCGCCCGGCACCGTGACCGAGGCGACGACATGGATGATGACCGCGAACGTCGCCGGCGGGGCGCTCGGCGCCGGGCTCGCCGGCATCATCGTCGAGGACCTCAGCGTCCGCTGGGCGTTGGCGCTCGCGTGCGCCGGCCCGATCATCGGCACGATCGTGACCCTGCTCGGCCGCCACCGGCTGGAGGGTCCGCTGACGGAGGCCGAGACCGCGGCAGGCGCGGCCGCGGCGACGACGGAGCCGCCGGAGCCGGTCGGCAGCTCCTCGGGCCCCGCGGCGCGCTGACGGCGGGCCGGCGCGCTCAGCGCAGCCGCCGGCGCGCGCACGCTCAGCGCCAGCGGCCGCCGGCTCTGGCCCAGCTGGCGCAGTGCTCGACGCCGCAGAACGCGTCGGCGATGCGGTGCTCCCCGCGGTGATGGACGAGCAGCACGCGCGTGTCGTCGAGCGTCGTCGCACACACGGCGCAGCGCTCGAGCGCATCGTCCTGCGGCGGCTCCTGCGGCAGCGATCCGGCGTCCCAGTGGGGACCCTGGATCGCCCACGGCACGACGTGCTCGAGGCGGCAGAAGACGGCGAGGCGCTCACCGGCCTGCTCGGCCGCGCGGTAGCCGTCGTCGGCCCCGACCGCCGTCCCACACCAGTTGCAGCGCGCCTCGCTCATGGGCGTGAGCTTAGGTGGTGGGCGCGCGCCGGTGCGGTGGAGCGCTCGCTATCGTCCGGGCCGGTGTCCGAACCGCTCAAGATCACGATCCTCGAAGGCGACGAGACCGGGCAGGAGCTGCTCGAGCAGGCGATTCGCGTGCTCGACCGCGGGGTGATCGGACTCTCGCTCGAGCTCGAGCGCTTCGACCTGTCGCTGGCGAACCGCCGCGCGACCGCCAACCAGGTCGTGATCGACGCGGCCGCCGCGATGCGCGCGTCCGGCTTCGGCATCAAGGCCGCGACCGTGACGCCCGAGGGCGCCGACGACGTCGGCTCGCCGAACCGCATCCTCCGCGAGCAGGTCGACGGCAAGGTGATCATCCGCACGGGCCGGCGGATTCCCGGCGTGACCCCCGTCGCGGGCGTGCACTTCCCGATCTCGATCGTCCGCATGGCCGTCGAGGACGCCTACGGCGCGAAGCAGTGGCGCGAGGGCGATGCCGGCGCGGCCGACGAGGTCGCGTACCGCACGGAGCACGTCACGCGCTCCACCTGCCGCGCGGTCTCCGAATATGCGTTCCGCACCGCGCGCGCGATGGGAGCGCGCGTCTACGGCGGGCCGAAGTGGACGGTCTCCCCCGTCTACGAGGGGATGCTGAAGGAGGAGATGGACGCGGCTGCCGCGCGCCATCCCGAGATCCCGTACCAGCCGGTCTTGATCGACGCGACCTACGCCGGCCTCGTCGGCGGCGCCGCCGACGCGCCCCTCGTCGTGCCGGCGCTCAACCGCGACGGCGACTGCCTCTCCGACCTCGTGCTGCCGATGTTCGGCTCGATCGCCGGCGCCGAATCCGTGCTGCTCGCCTTCGACGACGCGTACGACACGCAGGTCGCGATGGCCGAGGCGCCACATGGCACAGCGCCGGCGCTGCAGGGCAAGGACATCGCGAATCCGATGGCGATGCTGCTCGCATGCGGCGCCGTGCTGCGGCACGCGGCCGAACGCGGGCACGAAGGCGCCGAGACGGCGTCGCGGGCGATCTACGAGGCCGTGCTCGAGGCGATCGCCTCCGGCACCAAGACGCCCGATCTCGGCGGCGACGCCGGGACGACCGCGTTCACCGACGACGTGATCGCGCGCGTGCGCACGAAGCTCGACGTCTGGTCGACGCTCGGCTCCGGCGCCTGACCGTCGGCGCCGCGTCACCGGCGCCGCGCCGCGCGCGAACACACGTACGCTCCGCCTGCAATTTCGCTTGCAGGCCCGAACGCCGGTATTTCCCGCAAACACGGGCCATTTCCGCACCCGCACCGCGACAAGCCCGGCCCTATGCGCTTCCATCCGACACGCGCACTACCTTCTCGAACACGTGTTCCCCTCTGCGACAGCCAAGCGGATCCGCTCCGCGCTCGCCGACGCCGCCGAGACGATGCTCGAGGTGGCGGACGCGATGCTCGCTCCCGAGGTCGCGTTCGATACGTCCGACCGCGCAGCTGCCGAGGACTCGGCACCGTACGCGTCGACGTCGGCCGCGCTCGGCGAGCCGGCCCCTCATCCGCATCGCCAGCCACTGCGCAGCGATCGGTCGCGCCGGCCCGGCGACACCCCCGCGCGCGAGCAGCATTGCATCTCGCCCGTGACGTGCGGCACCACGCCGCGCACACCGGCGAGCGCGGCGACGGCGCAGAGCCGCGCCGCGCGCGCGTAAGCG
>JAOPZA010000112.1 GCA_025964325.1 Conexibacter sp. | reverse complement strand
CTCGGCTTCGCGCTGCGCGCGGCCGGCCTCGCGCGTGGCGGGGCGGCGGGCCTTGGCCTGCTGGCCGAGTCCAGCGCCGCGCTCGCCGGCGGCGACGCGAGCCTCGAACGGGCGCGCACCGAGGTCGCGCTGGGCGCGGCGCTGCGGCGCGCGAACCGGCGCAGCGATGCGCGGGCGCATCTCCGCACAGGCCTTGACGGCGCCTACTCCTGTGGAGCCCGGCCGCTCGCCGCGCGAGCGCGCGAGGAGCTCGCGGCCACCGGCGCCCGGCCGCGGCGCGAGCCGCTGTCGGGCGCTGCGGCGCTCACGCCCACCGAGCTGCGGATCGCGCGCCTGGCGGCCGACGGCCGCTCGAACCCCGAGATCGCCCAAGACCTGTTCGTGACGCGCAAGACCGTCGAGTTCCACCTCTCGAACGCCTACCGCAAGCTCGCGATCGAATCGCGCGCGCAGCTCGCCGCGGCGCTCGGCGCGCACGCGATGACCGCCCGGTAGCCGCGCGGGAAGAGGTAGAAATCTGGGGTGCCTCCCCGGTGCGGGCGCGAGCGGCATCGGCCATGCTCGCGGGCGATGGACGAAACGGTCACGGAGGACGGCGGGGGAGGGAGAGCTGCGCGAGCGCTCGGCCGGGGCGGCGGGCGTGCTCGCGCCGCGACGACCGCGCTCGGCGGGGCGGTGCTCGCGGCGCTGACGGCGTGCCTGGCCGTCGCAGGGGCCTTGCCGGCGGTCGCGGGCGCTGACGTGAGCATCGCGGCGATCGAGGGGAAGGCGTTCTCCGGGACTGTCGCCGACGTCCCGAGCTGCACGCTGACGAGCGCGGACATCGACTGGGGCGATGGGACGCCCTCCTCGCCGGGGGCCGCCGACGGGGACGCCGGGGTGCAGGGGACCCACGTCTACGCCGCGCCGGGCGCGTTCGGCGGGCATGTCGTCTACTCCTGCGCCGAGTTCAGGTTCGCGCAGACGGCCGCGTTCCACGCGATCGTGCGCGATGCCCCGTTGAACGCCGCGGGCGTGAACGTCTCGGCGACGCTCGGAACGCCGCTGAGCGGCGTCGTCGCCCACTTCACCGACGAGAACCCGGGCGGCACGGCGGGCGAGCTCTCCGCGCAGGTCGACTGGGGCGACCGCACCGCCGTGACGGCCGGCGCCGTGACGGCGGCGATCGGCGGGGGCTTCGACGTCTCCGCGACGCACGGCTTCCTGCTCCCGGGCACCTACGTGGTTAGCACCTCGATCCGCGACGCCGGCGGCAGCAGCGCGACCGCGACCTCCGCCGCCCGGATCGCCCCCGCCCCGCCGCCGCCCCCACCACCGCCGCCGCCGCCCGGACCACAGGCGAGCTTCACGTTCTCGCCGTTCCATCCGTGCAACAACGTCACGCGGCTGGACGCGCGCTCCTCGACCGGCGGCGTCGTCGCGATCGGCGGCCGGCCGCCGACCACGCTGGCGATCAGCTCGTACCGCTGGTCGATAGACGACCCGGCGAAGGCCGCCGCGGGCAATCGTCCGCTGGCCCCGTTCGCCGGCGGCCCGTTCGCGACCGCTCACTTCGGCCCGGCGTACTTCACAGTCGTCGGACCGTACGAGGGCGATCGCACGAACATGGGGTCGTCGTTCGACTATCCGTCGTCGCTGTTCGACTACCGCTTCTTCCGCCCGCCGCTGACGGTGACGCTCCAGGTCACCGACAGCGCCGGCGCGACGGCCTCGACCAGCCGTCAGATCACGTTCGGGAACCCGGTCACGACCGTGGGCGCCGTGGTCCCGCTCGATCGCGCCACCGGGCTGCCGAACTTCAACCCCGCGCGATTCCCTTACGTCGTGCTCTTCGCCGACTCGCGGTCCGCGCATCGCTGCGACCCGCGCTCGCCGATACAGAAGTTCGTCGACCAGCGACAGCTCACGGTGACGCTCCTGCGGCCGTCGTTGCCCGGGCACACAGCCCACCTCGCCTCGCGCGCCGCGATCGCTGTGGAGAGCCAGTGCCGTCCCACGCCCGGCCGCTGCTCTGCGGAGCTTGTGGCGCGGCGCGGCAGGGTCGTCCTCGGTCGCACAACCTTCTTCGTCGCCGGCGGGAAGACCGCCACGGTGACGGTCAAGCTCAACCGGCGCGGAGCAGCACTCGCCCGCGCCCACGCGCTCCACACGGTGACCCTTCAGCTCAGGTCCGTGGGGCCGCGCGGCACGCTCGTGACGACGAGCCACCAATTCCGGCTCTCCTCCAAGGAAGGCAGACGATGAAACGACTGAGAGCACGTCGCCCCTCCGGCGCGATCGTGATCGCGTTCGTGGCGCTGATCGCGGCCCTCTCCGGCAGCGCGTACGGGGCGGGGCAGCTCCAGAAGAAGGCCGCGACGGGCGCGAAGGGGTTCGTTGGCGCGGACGGGAAGCTGTACGCCTGCGCCAAGGCCAAGACGGGCGCGGTGCGGCTCGTCAAGAAGGGCGCCAGGTGTCGCCGCGGCGAGCGGAGCGTGTCGTGGAGCCAGCAGGGCCGCCCGGGCGTCAACGGCGCGCCGGGCAGCGTGACGACCGGCAAGCTCGGTGACGGAGCCGTCACCACCGGCAAGCTCGGTGACGGAGCCGTCACCACCGGCAAGCTCGCTGACGGAACGGTGACGACGCGCAAGCTCGCTGACGGCGCCGTGACCACGGGCAAGCTCGCGGACGGGGCCGTGACGACCAACAAGCTCGACCCGTCAGCGCGCTCGCAGGGGTTCGTCACGAACCAGAACGGCACGGTCGCGCTGCCGGCGGGTACCGACACGCCCGTGGCCTCGCTGAGCCTCCCGACCGGCGCCAGCTACATCCTCACCGCCGCCACCGCGCTCGGCAGCAACGGCGCCGGCGGGCTGATCGGGTGCGACCTCTTGGAGAACAACAACCCGATCGCGAGCGGCAGCGCGAACCTGCCGGCGCTGGCGGCGTTCAGCCAGACGATCACGCTCACCACGGCCTCCAGCGGCGGGTCGATCAAGTTGACGTGCAACCCGGCCACCGGCTCCCAGGCGAAGGCGCGCGTGATCACCGCGGTGCGCGTCGGATCGCTCAACACGCAATAGCTCGTCGATGGCCACCCTGCTCCTGATCGTCCGGCTCGCGCTTGCCGCGGTCTTCGCGCTCGCCGCGGCGGGCAAGCTCGCCGACGGTGAGGGCGCCCGCACCGCCGTCGCGCGCTTCGGAGCGCCGCTCGCGCTCGCGGGACCGCTCGCCATCGTGCTGACCGCCGTCGAGCTGGCGATCGCGGCCGGGCTCGTGATCGTGACGAGCGCGGCATTGGCGGCGGTCGCCGCCGCGGCGCTGCTCGTCCTCTTCTCGCTCGCGATCGCGCGCGTGCTGGCACGGGGGGAGGCGCCGGACTGTCACTGCTTCGGCACCGTCGGCGCCGCTCCGGTGGGCCGCAGCACGCTCGCGCGCAACGCGGCGCTGCTCGCCGCCGCGGCGTTCGTCGCGATCGCAGGACGGGACGGCGCAGGGACGAGCCTCGGCGACGTCGGCGCGGGCGTGCTCGTCGTCGGGGCGCTGATCGCCCTCCAAGCGGCGTTCTCCTGGCAGCTGTTCCAGCAGAACGGCCGGCTGCTGGGGCGCGTGTCGGCGCTGGAGGAGCGGCTTGGGGACTCAGGCCCGCGCCAGGTCGACGCGGACGTGCCGCTGGCGATCGGAACGCCGGCGCCGGCGTTCGCGCTGCCGGACCTCGCCGGCGCGACGACGACGCTGGAGGACCTGCTGCGTCCCGGTCGCGGGCTGCTGCTGGTCTTCTCCGACCCCGGTTGCGGCCACTGCGACCCGCTGCTGCCGGCGCTCGGGCGCCCGCGCGGAGCGGACGACGTGCCGCTTGCGGTCGTCTCCCGCGGTCCCCACGCCGAGAACCGCGCGAAGGCCGAGGAGCACGGTGTCGGCCCCGTGCTGCTGCAGGAGGAGTACGAGGTCGCCGACGCCTATCGCGTCCTGGGCCTGCCCGGAGCCGTCCTGCTCGACGCCGCGGGCCGGATCGCGAGCACGCGCGCGGTCGGCGCGGGCGAGGTCGCGGCGCTGCTGGACGGCGACGGCGCGCGACCCGAACGGCTCCCGCTCGTCCACGTGGAGGGGCGGTCATGACGGACTGGTTCGACGCCCGCGCTTCGCGCGCCGCGCGGCTCTCGCACGACCAGCGGCGCAAGGTCCGGCAGATCCGTGACGCGCTCGGGCAGTCCGACGGCGCCGTCAAGGACCACTTCATCAGCCTCGACACGTTCGAGCGCTCGGCGAAGAAGGCGAAGTCCGGTCGCGTCAGCGGCGAGTGGACCAAGACGCTCGACAAGCTCCACGCGGAGCTGATCCGCGCGCAGGACCGTCTCGACCGGCTGCATACGGGACTGACGGCGCAGCGGCTCCTGCGCGACTCGGTCGCATCGATGGCGGCCGCGGTCGAAGCATGGCGCGACGCGCTCCGCTCGCAGGACCCCGGCGAGATCGGTCGGCTGACCGACCGGATGCGGCGCCACTTCGCCGCCGCCGAGACTGCGGGCCGCCGCGGCACGACCTACCTCGCGCAGGGGCGCTGACGGCGATGGACCACTGGTTCGATCAGCTCGCCCGGCCCCACACGCGGAGGACCACGCTCAAGGCCGCAGCGCTGGCCGTCGCCGCGCTCGTGGTGCCGATCGGCCGACTGCCCGCGGCGTCGGCGGCGCAGACGGAGGCCTGCTACAAGACCTGCCGCGACATCGCGTACAGCCAATGGGAGACCGACTTCGACGCCTGCAGGCGCCAGTCCCACCGCGGAACGGCGAACACCTACTTGGCGATGCTCACCGGCGCCGGTCCCGGGTTCCTCCTGGGCGCGCTGAACATCGGCCAGACGCTGAGCTGCGGCAGCTCCGCCGAGCTGACCTGGCACCGCAACAACGAGAGCTGCCTCCAGCCGCAGTGCGGCGACTCGGGCAAGTACCCGGGTGGGAACGCTCCAGGGAACAACCTCTGCACCCGGTATGGCCCCGGTTACGTCGCCTGCGGCGAGGAGTGCTGCGACTCATCCAACGCCGAGTGCTGCATCTGCAGAGATCGAGCGGTGTGCTGCCGGCTCGGCAACAACTGCTCCTGCTGCGGGTCGAGCGGCTAGCTCGGGGAGCGGGCGCGACACCGAACTCGACCTCGCTGGCCGCCAGGTTGGCGACACGTCAGTCACCCGCCTTCATGTCGGGGTGTTCGGCCGGCCTCAGGCGGTTGAGCTTGATCGCGAGCTGCAGCGCCAGCAGATCCGCTGTGGCGAGGTCGAGGCCGGTCAGCTTCTCGATCCGCTGCAGCCGCTGGCGCAGCGTGTTCGGATGCACGGTGAGCGCCCGCGCCGTTCGCGCGATGTTGCGGCGCTCGGCGAGGTGCTGCTCGAGCGTCTGCAGGAGCTGGCCGCCGCGCCGCGCGTCGTACTCGTCGATCGCCCTGACCGCCTGGAGGTAGGGGTCGCGGGCCGAGTCGTCGGGCGTCACGTGCACGAGGTAGCGGTACACGCCGAGCGTGCCGTAGGCGAGCGAGCCGCCGCCGTCGACCATCGCGCGGGTGATCCGCGCCGCGTCGGCGGCCTCGCGCAGCCCGGCGCGTCCTCCCGCGATCCCACGGTGCACGTCGCTGCGGCCGATCGCCATCGCGGCGTCGGCGCCGAGCTCGGTCAGCGCCGCGTCGAGCGTCCCGAGCTCCCAATCGGTGCCGCCGGAGCCGAACGGGACCAGGGCTCGCACGCGCTCGTTGTCCGCGTCGCAGAGGGTCCCTGCGGCGAGCCGCCGCAGCGCCGCCTCGGTCCGTTCGACGAGCGACGGCCAGGAATCGCCGTCGCGCCCGTCGCGCGCGCGGACGACGTGGACGAAGACGTGCGCGCGGTCGAGCTCGTAGCGCGCCGTGCGGGCACGCTCGGCGGCGTCGTCGACCCGCCCGCGCTCGAGTGCGTCGAAGAGGTCGTTCACGACGTTCTCCTCGGTCAGACGCTCGATCAGCTCGGCCTTCTTGAGCGCCACGGCGATCTGGTTCGCGACCGAGCGCAGCAGCTCTCCGGCGTCATCTGCCAGCGGCTCACGGCTCGCCGCGACCAGCACGCCGAGGTGCTCCTCGCCGCCGGAGACCGGCAGCACGGCGACGTGCGACGCGTCCGGGTCGAGGTCGAGCGCGTCGCGCAGCCCGCTCGCCGGCACCCCCCCGGAGGTCTCCCGCTGCTGGGCCAGTTCGAGCAGCACCGCCGTCGCGCGCGGCGGCGGCGTCGCCGGCGGCCCGGTCAGCGGCGGGTCGATCGCGACGAGCTGCAGGCGGCCGCGTTCGGGATCCATCTCGTAGAGGCGCGCCTCGCTGCAGCCGACGAGCGCGCGCGCCGCGGTCGTCGCGACCCGGTAGAGGTCCTCGCGTCGGTCGGTCGCCGCGATGCGCTGGCTGACCTCGGCGAGTGTGGTGAGGGCGCTCACGCGCCGCTGCGCCTGCGCGTAGAGCTGGGCGTTCTCGATCACCCCCGCGACGAGTGGCGCCGTGTGCACGAGCATGTTGACCGTACCGGCATCGAACTCGCGTGGAGCGATCGTGTGCAGCACGATCACCCCCATGGCCTCGCCGCTGCGCGACGGGGTCGGAACTGCGATCACCGACTGGAAGCGCTCCTCCTCGAGCTCCGGCACGTGGTTCGTGCGCGGGTCCTTGAGCGCGTCCTCGCGGATGAACGCGGGCCGGTTCTGCCGCACCGCCCAGCCGGCCAGGCCCTCGTCCACCCCGAACGACAGGCTCCCGACGTGCTGGGCGTAGACCGGCGAGGCGGCACGCAGCACGAGCCGCTCGCCCGCGCGCAGGTAGACGAAGCAGGCGTGGCAGCGCGTCGCCGTCGTCAGCAGTTCGACGATGCCGTCGAGCACGCGGTCGAGGTCCGGTGAGGAGGCGATCACGCTGATGACGCCGTAGAGCGTGTCGCTCTCGAGCCGGACCGAGTCGAGTTGCGCGGCGAGGTCCTGCGTCACGTGAGCCGTCCGCGTCGGGCGACGTCGCGACTCAATACAACTGCAGGTAGTGGTCGAGCTCCCATTGGGTGATCTGCTCGTGCGCCTGGTCCCATTCGTCGCGCTTGACGCGGACGAAGTAGTCGATGTAGTCCTCGTTCGCGCACGTTCCGAGCGCGTTGCGAAGCACATCATCGCGCTCGAGCTCGCGTGTCGCATCGAGCAGGTTGCCCGGGAGCAGGTGAACGCCGAGCGCGGCCCGCTCCTCCACCGCGAGGTCGTGCAGGTTGATCGAGGAGGTGGGGGCGCCCGGGTCGAGGTCGTTCTCGATCCCATCGAGGCCGGCGGCGAGGATCGCCGTCGCCGCGAGGTACGGGTTGCAGGAGCCGTCGACGGTGCGGTCCTCGATTCGCCCGGGGGCCGGGATTCGCAGCATCTGGGTGCGATTGTTCGCGCCGTAGCTGATGTGGACCGGCGCCCACGCGGAGCCGCTGCGTGAGCCGACGACGAGCCGCTTGTAGGAGGTGACGGTCGGCGCGGTGAGCCCGATGTAGGCCTTCGCGTGTGCCTTCAGGCCGCCGAGGAACTGGTAGGCGACCGGCGAGAGCCCGAGACCCTGCGGATCGTTGCCGTCCTGCGCGGCGAACACGTTGCGACCCCCGCTCCACATGCTCATGTGGAAGTGGCAGCCGCTGCCGGTCAGGCGCGCGAACGGCTTGGGCATGAAGGTGGCGATCAGTCCGCGCTCCTGTGCCAGGCTCTCGACCATGTAGCGGAAGAAGATCGCGCGATCGCACGTCTCGAGCGCGTTCGCGTAGCCGAAGTTCTGCTCGAACTGGCCGTTGCCGTCCTCGTGATCGGTCGCGTAGTGGTCCCACCCGAGCGCGTCCATCTGCCGCGCCACGTCGCCGACGAAGTCGAGGCTGCGGGTCAGCGCGCGCATGTCGTAGCAGGGCTGCTCGAGCGTGTCGAGATCGTCGGCCGGCACGATCGAGCCATCCTCGAGGCGGCGCACGAGGAAGTACTCGAGCTCGGCGCCGATCTTGAACTCGTACCCGAGCGCCTCGGCGCGCGCGAGCTGGCGTCGCAGGATCGTCCGAGGGCAGTACGGCCACGGCTCGTCTTCGACGTAGAGATCGCAGGCGATGCGGGCGACCTCCGGCCGCCACGGCAGCGGCGTGAACGTGCTCGGGTCCGGCATCGCGCACAGGTCCGGGTCGTTCGGACGCTGGCCGAGCGCGCCGGCCGCGAAGCCGGCGAAGCCCGCGCCGTCGTCGAACAGGTCGTCGAGATGATGGGCGGGCACGAGCTTCGCGCTCGGCTTGCCGTGCATGTCGACGAACTGCGCGAAGAGGAACTGGATCCCCTCGCGTCGCACGTAGCTGCGGACGTCCTCGCGCGTGCGGGGCAGCGGCAGCTTCGCCGCGCCGTCGGTCGTCTGCGACGCCGACGGTCCGGTGGGGGCTTGCACGAGAACGGTCTCCTTCGTGAATGGTCGCGGCGACTGCGCGAGGAACGGCTCGTCGCCCACGTCATCAAAGGGACCGCGGTCGCATGCGGCAATGTGCGTGGAGGCCATCGTTCCGGGCGTGGACGTGGCCGTTCCAGCCACACGTGGCCCGCCGGTGCTTCCGGACGGCAGCGAGGGGCGTGTCGAGACCGGCCACACCGGTCGGTCGAAGTGTGCCCACGGTCCCCATCGGTCCGAGACGCGCCCGGATCTACTGTGACGAGCGTCCCGGCCGCACCGCCAGGACGCTTCCCGGCCCGACCACGGACGACGACATGTGCGGAATCGTAGGAATCTTCAGCAAGTCACCGGCGATCGCCGATCGGCTCGGCGAGCACGCGGCCCGCATGCTCCTGCAGCTGAGCTCGCGCGGTCCCGACAGCGCCGGGCTCGCGATCTATCGGGAGCCGGTTCCGGCCGGATCGACGAAGCTCTCGCTGAGCGCGCCCGGCGGGGAGGTCGACTGGCCGGCCGTCGGACGTGAGCTGGCCGCTGCCTTCGCCGTGCCGCGCGTCGACGTGATCGCGCCCGGGCATGCCGTGGTCGTCGTCGAGGCCGGCGCCGAGGAGGCGCTCGCCTGGTTGGCCGAGCGCCGTCCCGACCTGCGGGTGATGAGCGCCGGGCGCTCGATCGAGATCTACAAGGAGGCGGTCTCGCCCGCGGAGTTCGTGACGCGGCTCGGAATCGAGACGCTGCAGGGCAGCCACGCGCTCGGCCACACGCGCATGGCGACCGAGAGCCACGTCACGACCGAGGGAGCGCATCCGTTCTCGACCGGCCTCGACCTCTGCCTGGTCCACAACGGCTCGCTGTCGAACCACAACCGCCTGAGGCGCTCGCTGCAGCGCGAGGGGATCGTCTTCGCAACCGAGAACGACTCCGAGGTCGCGGCCGGCTACCTGACCTGGCGGCTGCGCGAGGGCGCGAGCCTCGAGCGCGCGCTCGAGGGCTGCCTCGAGGACCTCGACGGCTTCTACACCTTCGCGGTCGGAACCGCCGACGGGTTCGCCGTCCTGCGCGACCCGATCGCGTGCAAGCCGGCCGTGATGGCGGAGACCGACGACTGGGTCGCGATCGCCTCCGAGTACCGCGCGCTCGCGGTCCTGCCCGGCGCCGCCGACGCGCATGTGTGGGAGCCCGAGCCGGCCAGGGTGTACAGCTGGGGAACGACGGTCCTCGCGTGAGCACCGCGAATCCCACGACCCGGGCCGAGCAGGTCGACCTCGAGCTGCAGACGCTGCGCGAGTGCAACGCGTCCCTGCACGCAGCCGCGGGCGACCCGGCCGCCGCGCGCAGCTGGCGCGTCCTGAACCCTGGCGGGCGGCACAGCATCGCCGCCGGGATCGACGCCCAGCTCGAGGTCGAGATCGAGGGACACGTCGGCTACTACTGCGCGGGGATGAACCAGCACGCCGCCGTCCGCGTCCGCGGCAACTGCGGCGTCGGCGTGGCCGAGAACATCATGTCCGGCAGCGTGGTCGTCGAGGGCAACGCGAGCCAGTCGGCGGCCGCGACCGGTCGCGGCGGACTCGTCGTCGTCCGCGGCGACGCGGCCGCCCGTTGCGCGATCTCGCTGAAGGGCGCCGACGTCGTCGTCCGCGGCTCGATCGGCCACATGGGCGCGTTCATGGCGCAACGCGGGCGGCTCGTCGTCTGCGGCGACGCCGGCGACGCGCTCGGCGACTCGCTCTACGAGGCGCGTCTCTACGTCCGTGGCAGCGTCGCGGGACTCGGCGCCGACTGCGTCGAGAAGGAGCTGCGCGACGAGCACGTGATCGAGCTCCGCGCGCTGCTCGAGCGGGCCGGGATCGTCGACGTCGACGCGACCAGCTTCCGCCGCTATGGCTCGGAGCGCCGGCTCTACGCCTTCGACGTCGACGACGCGATCGCGTCAGCGAGCACGCCGAGATGATGCCGCCCGAACCCCGATCCGACGGTTCCGCGCCCACTCCTCCGCAGCTCGGACTGCGCGAGTCGGCCACGTTCGATCGCCTCGCGATCCATCAGATCCAGCGGGCGGCGCGCACTGGCATCTACGACATCCGCGGGGGTGGCGCGAAGCGCCGGGTGCCGCACTTCGACGACCTGCTGCTGCTCGGCGCGAGCGTCTCGCGCTATCCGCTCGAGGGCTACCGCGAGCGCTGCGGAACCGAGGTCGTGCTCGGAACGCGCTTTGCGAAGAGACCGCTCGAGCTCGACATCCCGGTCACGATCGCCGGCATGAGCTTCGGCGCGCTGTCGGCGAACGCGAAGGAGGCGCTCGGTCGCGGGGCGACCGCGAGCGGCACCAGCACGACGACCGGCGACGGCGGCATGACGCCCGAGGAGCGGCTCTCGTCGAAGACGCTCGTCTACCAGCTGCTGCCGTCGCGCTACGGGATGAACCCCGACGACCTGCGGCGCGCGGACGCGATCGAGATCGTCGTCGGCCAGGGCGCCAAGCCCGGCGGCGGCGGCATGCTGCTCGGTCAGAAGATCTCCGATCGCGTCGCGCAGATGCGCGACCTGCCGCGCCGCATCGACCAGCGCAGCGCGTGTCGCCACCCCGATTGGACCGGTCCGGACGACCTCGAGATCAAGATCGAGGAGCTGCGCGAGATCACCGACTGGGAGAAGCCGATCTTCGTCAAGATCGGCGCCTCGCGGACGTACTACGACGTGGCGCTGGCGGCCAAGGCCGGCGCCGACGTCGTCGTCCTCGACGGGATGCAGGGCGGAACGGCCGCGACGCAGGACGTCTTCATCGAGCACGTCGGCATTCCGCTGCTCGCGGCGATCCCGCAGGCGGTCGCGGCCCTCGAGGAGCTCGAGCTGCACCGGACGGTGCAGCTCGTCGTCTCCGGTGGGATCCGCTCCGGCGCCGACGTCGCGAAGGCGCTGGCGCTCGGCGCCGACGCCGTCTCGGTCGGCACCGCCGCACTGATCGCGCTCGGCGACAACGCGCCGGAGCTGGACGCGGAGTACGCGCGCATCGGCTCCGCCGCCGGCTACTACGACGACTGGCACGAAGGCCTCGATCCAGCCGGGATCCTGACCCAGGACGCCGACCTCGCCGCGCGGCTCGACCCCGTGCTCGGCGGACGGCGGCTCGCCAACTACCTCCGTACGGTGGTGCTCGAGACGCAGACGCTCGCCCGCGCGTGCGGCAAGTCCCACGTCCACAACCTCGAGCCCGAGGATCTCGTCGCCCTGACGATCGAGGCGGCCGCGATGGCTCGCGTCCCGCTCGCCGGGACGAACTGGATCCCTGGTCGCAACGACCTCTGACCCCGAACGACACGAGACATGTCCTTTCTGCTCACTTGTCCCAACTGCGGCGTGCGCGAGGTGACCGACTTCGGCTTCGGCGGAGAGGTCTCGCAGCGCCCGACCGAGCGGCCGACCTGGCGCGAGCTCAACACGTACAACTACTTCCGGCGCAACGTCGCGGGAGTGCAGCGCGAGTGGTGGGTCCATCGGTCGGGCTGCCGCGCATGGTTCCTCGCCGAGCGCGACACGCGGACGAACGAGGTGCTGTGGACGGCGCTGCCGAACGCGGCGCCGTCGCCGTCGCCCGGGACGGCGGTGGCGTCGTGACCCGCCTGCCGCCGCAGCCGGGCGAGCGGATCGACCGCGATCGCCCGATCAGCTTCTCCTTCGACGGCACGGCTGTGCCGGCCTACCGCGGCGACACGATCGCGTCGGCCCTCTACGCGAACGGCCGGCGGATCTTCTCGCGCAGCTTCAAGTACCACCGACCGCGCGGCGAGCTGTGCGGCTGCGGGCGGTGCGGCAACTCGCTCGTCCAGGTCGACGGAGCGCCGGGCATCCGCGCGTGCGGCGAGCCGGTTCGCCCCGGGATGCGCGTCGAGCACCAGAACGCGTGGCCCTCGCTCGAGCGCGACGTGATGAGCGCCGTCGACCGCTTCGCCGGGCCGTTCACCCCGCCGGGCTTCTACTACAAGACCTTCATCCGCCCGCGCAGCCTGTGGCCGCTCTACGAGAAGCTGCTGCGGCGCGCGGCCGGACTCGGCAGGCTCGCTCCCGAGCAGGACGAGCGCAGCTGGCGGACCGAGTACCGCCGCCGCCATTGCGACGTGCTCGTCGTCGGCGGCGGGATCGCCGGACTCGCGGCGGCGCTGCGCGCCGCCGAGCTGGGCGCCGACGTCGTGCTCTGCGAGGAGGACGTCGAGCCGGGAGGCGCGCTGCTCGCCGAGGGCGGCCACGAGCGCGCCCGCGAGCTCGCGCGCCGCGCCGCGGCGGCCGGCGTCGAGCTCCTCGCGCGGGCTCCCGCGCTCGGCTTCTTCGACGGGCTCGTCCCCGTCTGGCAGGGCGACACGCTGCACCAGATCCGTGCCGCGCGGCACATCGCCGCCACCGGCACGATCGAGCAGCCGCTCGTCTTCGCCGACAACGACCTGCCGGGCGTGATGCTCTCGAGCGGGGCGGTCCGCCTGGCGACGCTCTACGGCGTCAAGCCCGGCGAGCGCGCCGTCGTCGCGACGACGGGGGATCGCGGCCTCCATGCCGCGCTCGCGCTCAAGCGCCTGGGCGTCGACGTGGCGGTCGTCGCGGACCTGCGCGCGGATGCCGGCGGCGGTGAGCTCGCGGCGCAGGTGCAGGCGGCCGGGATCGGTCTCCGGCGCGGAACGACGGTCGTCAGCGCGCACGGCCGGGCCGGCGTCGAGGCCGCGACGCTCGCGCGCGTCGATGCCGACGGCCGCGCGGTCGAGGGGACGGCGGAGCGGGTCGCCTGCGACCTGCTGGTCGTCTCCGGCGGCGCGGCGCCCGCCACCTCGCTGCTGCTGCAGTCGGGCGCACGCGCCCGCTACGACACCGCCAGCGGGCGCTTCTTCGCCGACCGGCTGCCGGCCGACGTCCACGTCGCGGGCGCGGTCGACGGGCACGAGGACGCCGACGCCGCCGAGCTGTCGGGCCTCGCCGCCGGCGCCGAGGCGGCCGACGCGCTGGGGCGGATCTCCAGCCAGGACCGCCGCCTCCTCACGGAGCAGCGGCGCGAGCTGGCGGCACGGCCGGAGGCGACGGCGGTTGCGACGCCGCCCGCGGTCGCGCGCGGCCACGGGCGCGGGGGCAAGGCGTTCGTCGACCTCGACGAGGACGTCACCGCGAAGGACATCGCCTACGCGGTCGCCGAGGGCTACGACTCGATCGAGCTCTCGAAGCGCTACACGACCGTCACGATGGGACCGACGCAGGGCCGCTTCTCGCAGCTCGCCTCGATCCGGATGCTTGCTCGCGAGACGCGGACGCCGCTCGGCGATGTCGGCCTCACGACGGCCCGGCCGCCGTGGTCGACGGTGCCGATGGCGGCGCTGGCGGGCCGGCCCTTCGAGGCCGCCAAGCGCTCCGCCGTCCACGGTCGCCACCGCGAGCTGCGCGCGACCGTCAGATGGGCCGGCGACTGGCGCCGCGCCTACGACTACGGCGACCCGGAGGGCGAGGCGCTCGCCGTGCAGCGGGACGCCGGCGTGATCGACGTCTCGACGCTCGGCAAGCTCGTCGTCCGCGGGCCCGACGCGGGCGAGCTGCTCGACCGGCTCTACACGAACCGCATGTCGACGTTGGCGCCGGGCCGCATCCGCTACGGCGTGATGACGTCGGAGGCCGGGCGCATCACCGACGACGGCACCGTCGGCCGGATCGACGACGAGACCTTCTACGTCACCACGACGTCGAGCGGCGTCGGCGCGGTGGAGCAGCAGTTCAGCTGGTGGCTCGCGACGTGGGCGCTCGACGCGGACGTCACCGACGTCACGCAGGGCGTCGCGGCGATCAACCTCGCCGGCCCGCGGGCGCGGGAGATCCTCAGCCGCCTGACCGACGCCGACTGCTCGAACGAGGCGATCGGCTACATGGACGCGAGCGAGGCGACGGTCGCCGGGGTGCGCTGCCTGGTGATGCGGATCGGCTTCGTCGGCGAGGTCGGCTACGAGCTGCACTGCGCTGCCCCGCACGGGCGCTCGCTGTGGGACGCGATCGCAGCGCAGGGCGCGCGTCCCTTCGGGCTCGAGCCGCAGCGGATCCTGCGACTGCAGAAGCTCCACATCCTCGTCGGGCAGGACACCGACTCCGAGTCGACTCCGTACGGGGCGGCGATGCCGTGGGCCGTCAGACTCGACAAGGAGCAGGACTTCATCGGGCGCTGGGCGCTCGAGCACGCCGCCGAGCACCCGGCCGAGGCCGCGCTGGTCGGCTTCACCTGCCTCGGCGGCGAGGTTCCGACGGAGGGCGCCGTCGTCCTCGTCGACGGCATGCCAGCCGGCCAGGTCACGAGCGCCCGTCGCGCGCCGCTGCTGTCGACCTCGATCGGGATGGCCTGGGTGCCCGCCGCGCTCGCACGCGACGACGCCCGCATCGTGATCTCCGACGCCGGCCGCCGGATCGCGGCCACCGTCACGACCCGTCCGTTCTACGACCCCGAGGGGAAGGTGCTTCGCTCGTGACCCTGTCCTTCCTCGACGTCGACCAGCCGCGGGCTCCGCTCGCGCGCAGCCCGATGGCCGACGAGGCGGCGCGCGCCGGTGCGCTCCACGAGACCCGCGACGGCTGGGAGGTCGCCTCGTCGTTCGGCGACCCGACCGCTGAGGCGCGCGCCTGCGTCGAGGCGGTCGGCTTCGCCGACGTCTCGCACCTCGGCAAGCTGGAGCTGCGCGGCGCAGTGCCGGAGCGCGAGCTCGGCACCGCGGCCCGCACCGCCCACGGCTGGTGGTGTCCGATCGCAGCCGGCCATGCGCTGGTGCTCAGCGACGCGAGCGCGGCCGGCACCGCGCGCGAGGAGCTGGCCGCCGCGGCGGGGTCGCGCGTCGTGGACCTGACCGCCTCGCTCGGCGCGCTCGTGCTGGCCGGTCCGCTGGCCCGCGAGACGTTCGCCCGCTTCTGCGCGCTCGACCTGCGGGAATCCCGCCTGCCGGTCGCCGGCTTCCGTCCGGGCTCGGTCGCGAAGACCCCCGGGTACGTGCTGCGCGAAGCCGCGGAGCGCTACCTGATGATCTTCGGCGCCGCGTACGGCGCGTACACCTGGACGGTCGTCGCCGACGCCGCGACGCGGCTCGGCGGCCGGCCGGTCGGCGTCGGGGCGCTCCCCGCCGCGCTGGCGTTCGAGGCGCAGGAGGCACCGCATGCGTGACCTGTTCCGCAAGCGGCGCATGTGGCGCCGCCCGACCGAGCTCAAGAGCTCCTACGACGTCGTCGTCATCGGCGGCGGCTCGCACGGGCTCGCGACCGCGCACTACCTGCGCGAGCACGGCATCACGAACGTCGCGGTGCTCGAGAAGAGCTACATCGGGTCCGGGGCGGCGGGTCGCAACACGACGATCCTGCGCTCGAACTACAAGACGCCCGAGGGCGCCCGCTTCTACGACGCCAGCGTCAAGCTCTACGAGGGACTCTCCCGGGAGCTCGACTTCAATCTGCTGTTCTCCCAGTGCGGGCACCTGACGCTCGCCCACTCCGATCGCGCGATGTTCGTGATGGCCAACCGCGCGGAGGTCAACCGGCTGCAGGGCATCGACTCGCGCCTGATCGGCCCGGACGAGGTCAAGCAGCTCGCCCCGGCGATGTACGTCGGACCCGACACGAGCTATCCGATCACCGGAGCGCTTCACCATCCGCCGGGCGGGATCATCCGCCACGACGCCGTCGTCTGGGGCCTCGCGCGCTCCGCCGATGCGGGCGGCGCCGAGATCCACCCGTACACCGAGGTGCTCGGACTCGACCGCTCCGGCGACCGCATCACGGGCGTGCGCACGAGCCGCGGCGACGTCCGTGCCGGCGTGGTGCTCAACTGCACCGCCGGCTGGAGCACCCTGCTGTGCGACATGGCCGGCGTGCAGTTGCCGATCACGACGCACATCCTGCAGGCGTGCGTCACCGAGCCGGTGAAGCCGTTCCTCGACGTCGTCGTCGTCTCGTCGCAGATGCACATCTACATCAGCCAGTCCGATCGCGGCGAGTTCGTGATGGGCTCGGAGATCGAGCCGTGGACGACCTACCGGACGCAGGGCACGTTGAACTTCCTGCAGGACCTCACCCGCCACACGCTCGAGCTGTTCCCGCAGCTCGAGCACGCGCGGATCCTGCGGGCCTGGGCCGGCCTCTGCGATCTCAGCCCCGACTACAGCCCGATCCTCGGGAGGACCGAGGTCGAGAACTTCCACGTCAGCGCCGGCTGGGGAACCTACGGCTTCAAGGCGGCGCCGATCGTCGGCAAGACGCTGGCCGAGCTGGTCGCGACCGACCGCACGCCGGAACTGATCGCGCCGTTCGCGCTCGAGCGCTTCTATCGCGACGACCTCGTCTCGGAGCTCGCCGCGGCGGCCGTCAGCCACTAGTCAACCCCGAACGAAACCGGCTCCCATGCAGACCATCAAGGCAAGGCCGGCCGCGCCCGCGGGCGATTCCGCGCAGCTCGCCACGATCACGCGGCTGCTGATCGCCTGTGGCGACCGGCCCGGGATCGTGGCCGCCGTCTCGCAGTTCCTCAGCGATGCCGGCGCGAACATCGTCAGCTCCGACCAGTACTCGACCGATCCCGAGGCCGGTTCGTTCTTCATGCGGATGGAGTTCAACCTCGCCCTCGCACCCGAGGAGCGCGTCGACTTCGAGCGGCGCTTCGGGCGCGCCGTCGGCGAGCCGTTCGAGATGCGCTGGCAGATGTGGGATGCGCGCCGGCGCAAGCGCGTCGCGATCCTCGCCTCACGCTCGGACCACTGCCTGCTCGACCTGCTGTGGCGCTCCCGCCGCGGTCAGCTCGAGGGCGACATCGTCCTCGTCGCCGCCAACCATCCCGACCTGCGGGAGGACGTCGAGTCCTTCGGGCTCCCGTTCCACCACGTCCCCGTCGAGAGAGGCCGCAAGCCCGAGGCCGAGCAGGAGCTGCTCGAGCTCGTCGCAGGCGAGGTCGACCTGGTCGTGCTGGCGCGCTACATGCAGATCCTCTCCGGCGACTTCCTCGCGCGCGTCGGCGTGCCGGTGATCAACATCCACCACTCGTTCCTGCCTGCGTTCGCGGGCGCGGGGCCGTACGAGCGGGCGCACGAGCGAGGGGTGAAGCTCGTCGGCGCGACCGCCCACTACGTGACGGAGGAGCTCGACGCCGGGCCGATCATCGAGCAGGACGTGATGCGGGTCTCGCATCGCGACAGCCCGGCGGCGCTCGTCCGACTCGGCGCCGAGACCGAGCGGGCCGTCTTCTCCCGCGCGGTCCAGTGGCACTGCGAGGACCGCGTGCTGCTGCACGGGAACAAGACCGTCGTCTTCTGAGCCGGAGGGACGAGCGACGACGCAGGGCGGACGTCGCGCTCGCCGCCGCGGCTTGACACTCCCGGCCGCTGACGCTAGCTTTCGCGGCCGGTTGCAAAACCGCTTTTGCACTTCCCGAACTGAAGGGCAGAAGCGTTCACCGTGCACTCGCAATTGAGGCTCCCGCGCGTCGGCGAGCCGTTGACGACACCGATCTGGAGCACGAGCACATGGCCACGACCGAGGACCTCGCCGCACGCAGCCCCGACGCCGCGACCGATCGCGCGAACGCCGAGGTGCTCGAGCGGATCACCTCAGCCGAGCCGGTCCTCCGCGACGTCCGCCCCGCCGGCGACGCGATCCCGGAGCTGGGCGATCGCACCGTGCTGACCTCGGGGCCGCCGCTTCCGTGGGAGCAGTACACGGGCGGTCAGCGCACCGCGGTGATCGGCGGCGCCGTCTACGAGGGCTGGGCACGCGATGCCGAGCACGCCGACGAGCTGCTGCACGCGGGTGAGATCCTGGTGCGCGGCTGCCAGGAGGTCGGCTGCATCGGATCGCTCGCGGGCGTCACGACGCCGTCGATGCCGGTGCTCGTCGTCGAGCTCGACGGCGGCACGCGCGCGACCTGCACGCTGTTCGAGGGAAAGTCGCCGGCGCGCCTGAACTACGGCGTCTACAACGACGAGGTGAAGCGCAACCTCGACTATCTCCGCGGCACGATCGCCCCGCTCCTCGGCGAGGCGGTGCGCCGCACGGGCGGCATCCCGCTGCGGCCGATCATCCGCCGCGCGCTCCACATGGGCGACGAGCTGCACAGCCGCAACGCCGCCGGCAGCCTGCTGTTCGCCCGCGAGCTGATGCCGCAGCTCGTCTCGCTGGCACGCGACGGGCGCGCCGCCGTCGACGAGCTGGTCGACTACATCGCGTCGGGCGACTACTTCTTCCTGCGGGCCTCGATGGCGGCGTCGAAGGCAACCCTCGACGCCGCGAGCGGCGTGCCGAGCTCGACGATCGTGACCGCGATGGCGTTCTCGTGCAGCGAGTTCGGCATCCGCGTCTCCGGCATGGGAGACGAGTGGTTCCGCGGCCCGCTGCCGCAGATGGAGACCGGCGGCCTCTTCGCGGGCTTCACCGAGGACGACGCCGAGTTCATGGGCGGAGAGAGCCCGATCACCGAGACCGCGGGGCTGGGCGGCTTCGCGCAGGCGGCGGCCTTCCCGCTCCAGGCCTACCAGGGCGGAACGCCCGAGCGGATGGTCGCGACGAACCTCCAGATGTACGAGATCACCGTCGGGGAGCACGGCGTCTACCGCATCCCCTATCTGAGCTATCGCGGCGTGCCGGTGGGCATCGACATCCGGCGTGTGGTCGCGACCGAGATCACCCCGGCGATGGACATCGGCATCGCCGGGCGCGGGGGCGGCCAGATCGGCGCCGGCTCATTCCGCGCACCGCTGGCGTGCTTCCAGGACGCCCTCGGAGGCTTCATCCGCCGCTACGGCGAGGCGCCCTCCGGCGTCGCCTGACGATTCGCGAAGCGACCGACCGACCACTCTTGCCAACCGAAAGGAACCGGATGTCCAGCACGACGACCAAGCTGTACCCAGCCACGCTCGAGGAGGCGCTGCCGTCCGCGGAGCGGGTGCGGGAAGTGCGCGAGCAGCTCGAGGCCGCCGGCGTCGAGTACGTCCTGTCCTGCTGGATCGACATCCTCGGCTCGCCGAAGACGAAGCCCGTGCCGCTCGCCGAGTTCGAGGAGCTGTGCGCCGGCCGCGGTCCGCAGTTCGCCGTGCACTCGGTCTCGATGGTCCCGGAGCTCGGCCCCGCCGACGCCGACCAGATCGTCCTGCCCGACCTCGACAGCGTCTTGATCTGTCCGTGGGACACGACGACGGCGTTCGTCTTCGGCGACCTCTTCTGGGAGGACGCGCCGTACAACGTGTGCCCGCGCTTCGCGCTCAAGCGCCAGGTCCAGCGCGCCAACGAGGCGGGCTACAACGTCAACGCCGGCTTCGAGCCGGAGTTCATCGTGCTGAGAAAGGCCGACGACGGCCAGCTCGTGAAGGCGTTCGGCGGCGGCGAGGCGACGGCCAGCGGCCGGGAGATCAAGCGCCAGGCCTACGGCTACGACGTCGAGCACTCGCTCGACGGCATGCCGTTCCTCGACCAGCTCGTGACGGCGATCAACGGTCTCGGATGGGGCCTGTCGAACGTCGTCTGCGAGGGCGCCTACTCGCAGTTCGAGCTCGACTTCGGCTATGCCGACGTCGTCACCTCGGCCGACCGCTTCGTCTTCCTGCGCGTGATGCTGAAGGAGATCGCGAAGCGCAACGGCCTGATCGTCACCTACATGCCGAAGCCGTCCAACGGCGACTGGCGCAGCGGCGCGCACATCAACTACAGCATGACGCCGATCGACGACCCGAGAGCCAACATCTTCGCGGGTGAGGACGGCGCCTTCGGCCCGTCGACCTTCTCGGCGGTCGCCGGCCTCCTGAGACACGGCAAGGCGATCACCGCCGTCGCGTGCCCGACCGTCAACTCCTACAAGGGCCTGGTCGGTCACAGCACGGAGCTCGAGGGCGGCACGGAGACCTGGGCGCCTTCGCACATCTGCTACGGCTACAACAACCGCTCCGCGATGATCCGGCTGCCGCAGCGCCGCTTCGCGATCGAGAACCGCGCCTGCGACATGACGGTCAACCCGTATCTCGCCCTTGCGATGACGGTCGGCGCGACGCTCGAAGGGCTGCAGCAGGGGCTCGAGGCGCCGAGACCGGTCGACAAGCCGCTCTACGCGCTGACGGCGGAGGAGGCGAAGGCGGCGGATGTGCAGCACCTCCCGCGCACCCTGATCGAGGCGATCACGGCCTTCGACGAGGACGAGCTCGCGAAGGACGTCTTCGGCCCGACGATGCACGGCATGTACAGCAAGTACAAGCACATGGAGTGGACGAGCTTCCACGAGCACGTGACCGAGTGGGAGCAGATCGAGTACCTCCAGTTCTTCTAGCGCGCCGTTGCTCCGGACGCACGACGCGATGCCGATCTCGATCTCCCCACCTGCGTCATGCTAGGCCCGGACGATGGCCACGAAGCGAACTCCTACGAAGAGCGCAAAGCCCAGCATCCGCGACATCGCACGCGAGGCGGGCGTCTCGATCACGACCGTCTCGCACGCCCTCAACGACAAGGGACGCCTGCCGCAGGCGACGCGCGATCGGGTACGCGAGCTCGCCGATCGGCTGGGGTACGCGGCCGACCCGAAGGGCCGCGGGCTCGCGACCGGACGCACGATGCTGCTGGCGATTCAGGCGTCAGGATCCGGATCGCACGTCCTGGTGCCGGAGGCCGCGTACTTCGTGGAGCTGATCAACGGCGCCGCCCAGCGCGCCTTCGAGCTCGGCTACGGGCTCGTCCTGGCGCCGCCGAGCACCTCCGCCGAGGCGATCCACCGGCTCTCCGCCGACGGGGCGATCATCGTCGACCCGACCGGCAAGGAGACGCTGCTGGACGAGCTCCGTTCCTCGGGGCGGCCGGTCGTCACGACCGGCAGGCTGCCGAGCGCCGGCGACGACGACCCGTGGGTCGACAACGACCACGTCGCGGGGGCGCAGCTGGCGCTCGACCACCTCGCGAGCATCGGCTGCGAGCGCCCCGCGCTGTTGACGACCACGGCGTCGCCGTCCTATGTCAGCGACGCCGTCCGCGGCTATCGCGCATGGTGCAAGGCGCACGGTGTCGTCTCGCGGATCGCGCGGGTGCGAGGGGCGTCGCCGCAGGAGGCTGCGCGCCGGGCCGTGGGAACGCTGCTCGACGGTCCAGACGCGCCCGACGCGCTCTACGCGACGCTCGACCTGCTCGCGGCCGGCGCGCTCGAGGCCGCCGACGAACGGGGGGTGGCGGTGCCCGAGGAGCTCGCGCTTGTCGCGACGACCGACTCGGCCATGGTCAGCACGGCCCGGCCCTCGGTGACCGCACTCGACCTCGAGCCCGCCAAGATCGGTGCGCGCGCGATCGAGCTGTTGGTCGCCCTGATCGAGGACGAGGCGACTCCCGAGCGCCATGCCGTGATCCCGGTCGGACTGACGCGCCGCGCGTCGACCGACCGCAGCACCCCGTCGCGCTAGTTCGCCGGCGGGCACGCCGTCCACTACCAGGAGCCACGAGATGAGTCTGCACATCAGCGAGCGCTTCGCCGCGGGCTGGTCCAGCCGTGACCCGGAGCGCTTCGCCACGCTCTTCACCGACGACTGCCTCTACGAGGACATCCCGCTCGGCGTCGCCGTCCGCGGCCGCAGCGAGATCGCGACGCACCTGCGCAACTGGCTCGCCAGCTCGTCCGACATCGTGATGACGCCGATGCGGACCTTCGATGCCGGCGAGCGCGTGGCGCTCGAATGGAGCTACACGGGGACGCACGACGGCCCGTTCGAGCACCTCGCCGCATCCGGGCGATCGTTCGAGTTCCGCGGTGCGTCGCTGTTCGAGCTCGAGGGCGACGAGATCAGCCGTTGCGTCGACTACTGGGATCTCGGCTACCTCGTCGGCGTGCTGCAGTAGGTCCGGGCGCGTGCGCGATCGGTCTTCCGACCAATTGCGCGGAGAGTGAGCAACAACGATCATGTGTGCGGCGGGAGCGGAGGATCCATACGTTGCATCGCCGAGAAAGGCCGTCAGCTGCGGTGGTCCGAGGGACCCCCGGCTCAACCAGGTCACTGTGAACAGGGAGTGAGGACCGAAGCGATGGCAAGTGTTGCGAAGCTGGTGGGCGCGCAGGAGGTCGAGTTCGATGCTCGGCTCGCGGACCTGAAGAAGCCGGCGCTCGAGGCGGCGACGCTGCCGCCGGAGGCGTACTGGTCGCCCGAGCTCTACCAGCGCGAGATCGATGCGATCTTCTTCAAGGAGTGGATCTGCGTCGGCCGCGTCGAGGACGTCCCCAACGCCGGCGACTTCGTGACCCACGAGATCGCGACCGAGTCGCTGATCATCGTGCGCGATCACGAGGACCAGATCTGCGTGCACCACAACGTCTGCCGTCATCGCGGCTGCCAGATCGTCGAGGGGTCCGGCAACACGCCGGCGTTCAAGTGCCCCTACCACGGCTGGATGTACGGCCTCGGCGGTGACCTTCGCGGGGCGCCGGAGTTCCGGCACACGGAGAACTTCGACAAGAAGGACTATCCGCTGATCTCCGCGCAGGTCGAGATCTGGGAGGGGTTCATCATGGTGAACCTCGATCCCGAGGCGACGCCCTTCGCGCCCCGCGTCTCCGAGATGAGCCGTTTCGGGATCGAGAGATACGGGATGAGCAACCACGTCACCACCCACCGGTGGCACTTCCGGCTGAACTGCAACTGGAAGGAGTGGATGGAGAACTCAATCGAGGAGTACCACATCCCCTGGGTGCACACCGAGACCTTCCAGGCCGTGAGCCCGATGAAGGGCTGGGTCGAGTTCCCCGACATCACCGACCAGCCTTGGATCGTGATGGTCGGCCAGTTCCCCGGGTTCTCCTACAGTGACACGGGCGATCCGCTCTTTCCCGTCACGCCGGAGACCGCCGACTTGGCGCCCGAGCACTCGGGCATGCCGATCTGGGTCTCCTATCCCTCGATGGGCGTCCTGAACTCCGTCGACACGACGGTCTACTACGTCCTGCTCCCGGACGGCCCCGACCACTGCCACCTGCGGCTCGGTCTCGCGGTCGCGAAGGAGTCGGCGGAGGCGCTCGCCCGCGGGGACGATCCCGCCCTCCAGGCCTCGCATGAGGAGTACGTGCGCAACATCGACTCGTTCCTGGCAGAGGACAACAAGATCTCCGAGCAGCAGCACCGTGGCATGCGCTCGCGGCACGCGAAGCCGGGGCGGTTCTCCAAGCACGAGATCCTTGCCTGGAAGTTCGACACGTGGGTCGCCGAGCGCGCCTACTCCTGAGGAGTCGGCGGCGAGGCAGAAGGAGACGGACCGGGTGGTAGACGTCGGAACCTATGTGGCTCCTTCGATGGAGCTCATCTACGAGAGCGGCGTCCCGGACTTCCGCGGGCACTGGGATCGGATGCTGCCGTGGGTCGAGGTCACCCACCCACGGCCGGGGACGGGTGACTGGGAGGCGCCGTACCTGCGGCTCACCGGTCGGCGCACCTGGCCGGCGGCGCTCGGCCGCGCGGGCGGCGAGCAGCTCGACCCGCCGCTGTCCAACAGCGGGCACGTCGCGTCGGGCGTCGTGCAGGACAACGCCCGTGGGCGGCTGGCGGCGATGGACGCGGCGGGCGTCGAGCGCCACCTGATCAACGCGGCGCCGTCCGTCGGCGCGGCGCGCGGCCTCGCCTCGAACATGGCGGCCGGCGTGTTCGGCGCCTACAACCGCTACGCGATCCACTACTGCGACGCCGATCCGGTGCGGCTGAAGGTCGCGCTCCAGCTCCACGGCCTCGAGCCGCAGTGGGCGGCGGAGGAGATCCGCGAGCTGTCGCAGGAGGCGTGCGTCGCGGCCGTCAGCATTGCGCTGCCGGTCAAGATCGCGCCCGAGAGCTCGGCGTTCGCGCCGATCTGGCAGGCACTCGAGGAGACCGGGCTCCCGCTCCTGCATCGCGCCTCCTTCTCCTCGCCCGTGTGGACGCCGCGGTACCTGCTGACGTACTTCATGTTCGCGCAGGTCTTCGAGCGCTACCCGGGGCTGCGGATCGGCTTCGCGGAGAGCGGCGTGGCGTGGGCGCCGGGCGCGATCGAGCACCTCGACCGGCTGATCGACGCGCCCGGCCGGGTGCGCGAGTACGTCGATGCCGGCCGGATCTTCGCGGCCGTCGGTCCGACCGACGACGCTGCGTCGGTCGAGCGGGCGGCCGACGAGCTCGGGCCGGACGCGCTGCTGTGGGAGTCCTACTTCCCGTTCGTCCCGCTCGGCTGCGCCGAGGCGCCGGCGCTCCGCCGCGCTCCGGAGCTCGAGCGCCACGGCGACCGGTTCCTCGCTCGGGGGAGCTGACGAAAGCATCATGACCACCCGTACGACCGCAAACGAGGACGGAGCGATGTCGAGCCAACGACCTGAAGTCGTCAACTGGCGCAGCGAGTGGGCGGAGGCGGAGCGGTTGGCCGATTCCTCGCCGGAGCAGGCGCTCGGACACTACGACCGCGCGATCGCGGGGCTGCTCGAGGAGAACGGCTACCAGCTCGCGGGCGCCGAGCGGAGCACCGACTACGACCTCCTCAACGTCGCGCGCGGGCTCGATCCGGAAGTGGTCTTCATGTACATGGAGGCCCACGCCATCCTCGCGATGCAGGATGACGGGCGCAAGGTCGGCGTGGAGACGATGGCGCTCGCGTTCGAGGCGTATCGGACCGTGCTGGAGATCGTCGAGGAGGCGGCCTGACGCAAGGCCGTCGGTGGCGTGCGGCACCTCCGCGCGGCCCCTGACGGCAGGCTGGACCGGCCCGAAGGGGTGGCCGGGGAGGCAGGGGGAGGCGTGGTTCGTCCGGCGAGCCGCGGCGGTCGTCGACGTCGCGGAGCACCGGGGCCCCAAGGCATGTACGCATCCTAGGAGGACATCGTGGTGAGAGGTCGAGGAGAGAAGAGACGCGTGCTCGAGCCGTTCGGGCTGCGTGGCATTCCCGAGTCCGGCATCGACCGGGTCGGACAGATCGAGACGCGCGGGGTTGAGCCGATCCCGGAGGCCGAGCGTCATTCGAGCCCCCTGAACCTGTTCTTCATCTTCATCGGGTTGGAGCTGACGTTCGGCGTGATCGTGGTCGGCTGGATCCCGATCGCCTTCGGTCTGGGATGGTGGAGCTCGGTCACCGCGATCCTCGTGGGCGTGGCGGTCGGCTCGCTGGTGTTGGGTCCGATGTCCCTGCTGGGACGACGGACCGCGACGAACGGCGCCGTCAGCAGCGGCGCCTTCTACGGCGTCGTGGGGCGGATCGTCGGCTCGGTGCTCGCGCTCCTGATCGCGATCGGCTTCTATGCGCTGACGGTCTGGACGGCGGGGCAGGTGGCGGTCGAGGGTGCGCACCGGCTGCTCGGGACACCGAACAGCGACGCGCTGCTCGCCGTCGGCTACGCGCTGGTGGCGGCGGTGACGGTCGTGATCGCGATCTTCGGTCACGCGAACGTGCTGGCGGCCAACAAGCTGATGCTCCCGACCTCCGGGGTCCTGCTGGTCGCCGGCTTCGTCGCGTTCGGCTCCAAGTTCGACGCCGGCTACCACGGCGGTCAGTACCTGCTCAGCGGCTTCTGGCCGACATGGATCCTCGCGGCGGTCAGCACGGGGGCGGTGGCGGTCGAGTACGGACCGTTCGTGAACGACTACTCGCGCTACGTCTCGCCGAAGCGATGGAGCTCGAGATCGCTGGTGGTCGCGGTCTCGGCCGGATCGTTCATCGGCCTGAGCTTCGCGTTCATCTTCGGCGCGTTCACGGCGTCGACGTTCTCCAACGTGGCGGCGCCGTACGCCGAAGGCCTCGTCGCCGGCGCGCCGACGTGGTACCTCGTGCCGCTGATGCTGATCGCGATCCTCGGCAGCTTCGGGCAGGGCGGCACCGCGCTCTACGGCACCGGTCTGGACTTCTCCTCGCTGATCCCGTTCCTGCGACGGGTGCCCGCGACGCTCGTGCTCAGCACGATCGGCGTGATCTTCATCTACCTCGGCACGTTCGTCTTCAACGCCGTCGACACGGTGAACGCGTTCATCCTGATCCTGCTGGCCTTCACGGCGCCATGGGTCGTCATCAACCTGCTCGGCTACTGGCAGCGCGGCGGCTTCCTCTCGACCGACGCCGTCCAGGTCTTCAACCGCGGCGAGCGCGGCGGGATCTACTGGTTCCACCACGGCGCGAACTGGCGGGCGCTGCTGCCGTGGGCGATCGGCGGGGGCGTCGGGATGCTGTTCGTCAACACGACCAGCTACGTCGGGCCGCTGGCCAGCTCCTTCGGCGGCGTCGACATCAGCTTCATCCTGGCCGCCGCGACCGCCGGCATCCTCTACCTGCTGCTGCTCGTGGCCTTCCCGGAGCCCGAGGAGGTCTATCCCGAGAGCGCCCCGGGCCTCGTGATGACGCGGCGTGCCGGACGCGTGGCCCAGGTCGCGACGCTCGACGCCGAGGCGGTCGGGAAGGAGAGCGCCTGACGTGACGTACGTCATCGCAGAGCCGTGCATCGGCCAGAAGGACGCGTCGTGCGTGGCGGTCTGCCCGGTCGACTGCATCCACCCGACGCAGGAGGAGCCGGGCTTCGCGGAGTCCGAGCAGCTCTTCATCGATCCGGACGAGTGCATCGACTGCGACGCCTGCGCGATCGCGTGTCCGGTGGGCGCCGCCACGAACGAAGATCTGCTCCGACCGGAGTGGGCGCACTATCGCGGGAAGAACGAGGCGTTCTTCGCCAGCTGATCGACGCGCGGCGTGGTCCAACGACCAATTGACCAGCGCTCCGGCCCGTTCGAGAATCGAGCGGGCCGGAGCGCTGAACTGAACGTCAGTCAAAGGAGAGATACATGACAGCCCAGCACGTTGGGATCTTCATCGCGGGGAGCGCGGTATGGGCCGCGCCTGCGCGGGTAGCGGAGAACACGCTGCGCACGCCCTATCAGGCATCGTTGATGAATCGCTTCACCTTCGAGGACGGTCAGGTGCACTACCTGAAGCTGCACATGATCGGCGTCGACGAGATCGACAACGGCGGCGCGGTCGTCGTCGGCAACGGGACGATGCAGTTCGAGGACGCCGATGGCGACCTGCTGCGCGGCGAGTCCGACTGGTTCCTCCCGGAGGGCCCGGACGAGCGCGGCCGTACACCCGAGAACCTCGGCACGATGACGTTCTCGTCCGGAACGGGGAAATGGCGGGACACGACCGGAACCGCGCAACTGCGCTGTTACGGCATGTACGCGGATCCCGAGCAGGTGATCCCGCCGGTCGCCGACACGAAGTACTTCGCCGTGTTCGAGGGCGACGGTCGGATCGACGCACCCGGCCTTCCCGGCTGAGCGCTCGGCGCTCGACTCACACCGAACGACAGGAGGACGCATGGCAGCGCAAGCGGTCGAGGTGCTGACCGGTGGGAGCGCGGAATGGGGCAACCCGGTCCGGCTCGACAAGGAGATCCAGCGGACGCCGTTCGTCGCGTCGCTGATGAATCGCTTCACCTTCGACGACGGTCGGGTGCACTACCTCAAGCTGCACATGATCGGCATCGACGAGGTCGACAACGACGGCGAGGTGCCGACGGGTCACGGCTCGATGGAGTTCCGCGATACCGATGGCGACCTGCTGTGGGCCGAGTCGGACTGGTTCCGCCCCGACGGCGTCGACGAGGGCGTCTGGACGTTCGCGTCGGGCACCGGGAAGTGGGCGGGCGCGAGCGGCAAGATCGACGTCGTCCTGCACGGGATGTTCGACGACCGCGAGCAGATCCTCCCGCCCCCCGGTCCGAGTCGCTACTTCGGCTTCATCGAGGGAACGGGCAAGATCGACGCTCCCGGGCTGGCCGGCTGAACCGCGGGGTGCCGACGATCGCGGTGGCGCTCGGCGAGGCCGCGATCGTCGGCATGTTGCGTGTGCCCATGCCCATCCGACCGGCTGATGGCGCCGGTCGAGGCACGCGCGCGTGCCTAGGCAGGGAGAACCGTCCGGGTACAATCGGAGCCGTTCGCCTTTGACGCATCGCTGCATGCCATCCGATCGATGAAATCGCGGAGGATCTCAGCCGTCCGTGACGGCGGGCTGGCGACGATCGCCCGCGTCGCCGCGACGGCGGCATCGGGTGCCTCGGTGCAGGATCGGGCGCAGCAGACGGTCGACGAGCTCCAGGCTCTGATCCCGATGGAGAACGCTCTGCTGTCGTGCCTCGTGCCGGGCACCGGCGCGCGCAGCGTCGTCGTCAACAACGGCTACTCCGAACGGCTCGTGACGTGCCTCAACGGCGGCGACTACCACGCCGAGCTGGTCGAGCCGTTCGCGCTGCCGAACAACGGCTGGCCGGTCCGCGAGAACGAGCTGCCGGTCGACCCGCTGAGCCTGCGCTGCGTGGCCGAGTACTTCCGGCCGGCCGGACTGCGGGACGGCCTGATGTGCGCGCTCGTGACCGGCGACGGCCGCTACGTCGGCTTCCTCGACATGTCGAGCGGCGACGCGGGCGCGCCCTCGGACGAGGCGTGCGCGGTCGTCGGGCATCTCGCTCCCACGCTCGCCACGCTCGTCGATCCGCTGCAGTCGGCGCGGCGGCTCGCCTCGACGCTCGACGACCGCGCGACGATGCTGGGGCTGCTGCCCGACGGCCAGCTCGTGGCGCTGCAGGGCGGGCCGGTGCCGGAGGAGCTGATGTCGCGAGAGCCCGAGCTGCGCGCCGTGCTCGCACGCATGTTGGCCGGCGACCGTCCCGCGGCCGGGTTCCTGTGGCCGGACGGGACCGGCGGCTGGCATCGCTGCCGCGCCTTCCGTTGCCGCGACGGCACCACGGTCGTCGCGGTGACGACGCCAAATCCACCGCTGGAGCTGACGCGACGCGAGCTGGAGGTGCTCACGCATCTGGCGCAGGGGCGCGCGAACGCGGAGATCGCCGACGACTTGGGCGTCGTCGTCCGCACGGTCAAGGCGCACGTCGAGCACATCCTCGAGAAGCTGGCCGTGCCGACGCGCACCGCTGCGGTCGTGCGCGCGATCGAGGACGGTCTGCTGCTCCCGAAGGCCGGGTGAGCCGCGAACGGCGGGCGGGCCCGCGTCAGGCGAGGTCGAGGTGGCGCATCAGGCGTACGCATCCCGGGCGCTCCTCGTCGAGCGGCGGAAGGATCAGGCCCTCCTGGATCGCTCGTCCGGCGGCGGCCGCCCGCGTCGGGACCTCGAGCTTCTCGAGGATGTGCTCGACGTGCGCCTTGGCGGTGCGGACGGAGAGCCACAGCTGGGCGGCGATGTCGGCGTTCGAGCAGCCCGCGACGAGATGGGTCAGGACCTCGAGCTCGCGGGTCGTGAGGTGGTGCGGGCGATCCAGCTCTCCCACCACGACGACCACGAGATGGTCGGGGCAGCGGAACCCGCGGCAGGCGAACCAGCCGCCGCCGGCTCGCGGCCACAGGAAGGCGGCGGTCCGCGAGCCGCGGTCGAGCATGCGATCCACCGTCCGGGCGACGCTGACGCGAGGATCGAGGAACTCGTCCCTCGGCTCGCCGTGCAGCGAGACGATGCGGTCGCCGTCCAGCAGGCCGAAGGCCGAGCAGCCGCCGGGCAGGGTGGAGGCGAGCCAGCGCGCGGACTGGAGCGGGTCGACGACGTTCGCGAGCGCCGGGCCGACGTAGCCGACCACCGCGCAGGCCTCGTCGGACGGATGGTGCGCGTCGAGGACGGCGAGATCGAGGAACCCGACGTAGCGGCCGTCGGAGGTGACGAGTGCGCTCAGCAGGCCGGAGACCATGCCCGCCGGCCGGAAGTGCTCGGCGACGCAGCGCAGGCTCAGGGGGTCGACCGGCAGGTCACGGTCGCGCATCGGCTGTCCGGGACGGCGGAGCCCGAACGGCTCGATCACCTCGGCCTGGAAGTCGGCGCCGTTGAGGACGTCGACCATCTGCTGCGCGTAGCCGTCGTTGGCGAGGGCGTGCCGCTCGCGGGTCGACGGGGTGACGTAGGAGAGCAGCGCCCCCTCGGTCGGGATCAGCGTCCCGAGCTGGTCGAGGATCTCCTCGGCGCGCTCGGTCACGGCGGCCCCGGAGGAGACCGTCGCGGCGATGCGCGACATCGCAGTCAAACCACGCTCGCTGACGATCGTCGAGCCTCCGCCTCTCATCCGGAAAACTGTATCCGACGCGTGCTCGTGGACCGTGCGGGTCGCGAATTGTCCGATCGGCCGATTGCGCCTGCGCGGCGGCGCGGCGACGCTTCGGCGCAACGGTCCAGCGGGCGCCGCGCGCGATCGCCCTCGCGTCGGACGTCTCCCGTGCGCCTGCTGGGAGGGCTCAAGAGGAAGGAACTCGTCGAGTGTCCATTGCCGAAGGTCAACGTCTGGATCCCCACGCCGCCCAGGCCGAGCGGCTGCTGGGACTGCTGGGGGAGTACGCGGCGCGCCCGCTCGAAGAGGGCCAGGCGCTGCCGGGGGAGATGTACACGAGCCCGGCGATCTACGAACTCGAGCTGGAGCGCATCTTCCGGCGCGACTGGCTGTTCGTCGGTCGCGGCGACGAGATCCCCGATCCCGGCGACTGGCTCTCGGCCACGATCGGCGACGAACCGATCATGGTCGTACGGGGGGAGGACCGGGAGATCCGCGCGCTCTCGCGCGTCTGTCCCCATCGCTTCATGGACGTCTTGGCCGACGGCAGCAGCGGCGACCACGGGCATCGCGACAGCTTCGTCTGCCCATATCACTCGTGGGCGTTCGGCCTCGACGGCAGAATGTCCGGCGCGCCGATGATGTCGAGAAGCAAGCGCTTCGAGCGCGAGCACGACGCTTACTGCCTCTCGTCCTTCAAGACGGAGGTGTGGAACGGCTTCGTGTTCGTGAACCTCGACTCCGACGCCGAGCCGCTCGCGTCCCGGCTGGGCGAGATCGAGGAGATCACCGCCGACTACGATCTCGCGGACTGGGTCCAGGTCGACCGCGTCGACTGGCCCGAGAGCCCCGCCAACTGGAAGCTCGTGATGGACAACGGGCGCGAGTGCTACCACCACCAGGGCGCCCACAAGGACACGCTCGAGCCGTTGTGGCCGTCGAACATGGTCGACGCCGACACGACCGACTCGAAGTACTGGTACTACCAGCGCATGTTCGTCTCGCCGGAGATGGCGGTCGGGCAGGAGGACGGCCACCTGCAGCACCCGCTCGTGCTGCCGGCCTTCGAGGGCCTCTCGGCGTTCGACCGCTCGCAGTACCTCCTGATCGGCATCTACCCGAGCATGTTCTTCGCGTGCGGCCCCGACATGCTGATCACGGGGAAATGGCTGCCGACCGGGCCGGCGTCGCATAAGTTCGAGCTCGGCATCTGCGTGCACAAGTCCCACGCCGACGATCCGGAGCTGAAGGAGAAGCTCGCCGAGTCGGTTCAGTGGGCCTACGACCTCCAGGTCGAGGACTCGCGCATGATCACCGGGATCCAGTCGATGCTGGAATCCCGTCACGCGCAGCGCGGCGGAGCGCTGCAATACCCGCTCGAGCGTCCGATGTGGCAGTTCCAGCAGTACCTGGCACACCGGCTGCTCGGCAGCGGCGGCCCGGCGGACGGCGGCGCATAGGCCGCCGCCGGGGGCCGGACGGCGAAGGGAGCCCCTCCCTTCGCCGCGCTCGTCGCGGCCCGATCAGCCGACGATCGCCGGGAGCTCGAGCTGCCCCGATCCCTCGAGGAAGCCCCAGTAGCGGGTCGGTCCGGTGGGAGGGCCGTCCTGAGGGTCCTCGTGCATGCCGTTGAGGAGCAGCTCGATCGTCCCGTTCGCCCCCGTCCACTTGCCGGTGCCCGACGCGATCGTCCAGGTCCCGAGGTAGATCTCCTCCGGCCGCAGCCATTCGACCCGGCCGCGCATCTTGTCGCCGTCGGCGTCCTGGAACTCGAGCGCGCCGGAGCCATACGGGACCTCGCCGTCGTTGTCGATCTCGTCGATGCCGACGATGCGCAGTCGCAGATAGTGCACCTGTCCGTTGGCGAGCGTGAAGCGGTTCATCAACGCCGCCTCGTACGCCGTCTGCAGCTTGGTCTCGTCGCACCGGACCGGTGTGCCCCACTGAGCGTTTCCGCCCGTCAGGACCTCGACGTGTTGGACTGTCATGCGGTTCCCCTCTTCTGATCTGACGGATGACCTGCACACCATTCCTCGCATGACGAGGGCGGTGCAGCAATTGGCCAATCGGCCGAAAGAGCGAGGCGCCCGAAAAATAGGCACATCGACCACTAGCGCCCGCCGCTCGATCGCGGGAGGTTGTCACCTCCAAGACGGTCAGTGCATTCGTCGTCCACGGACACGGTGAGGAGCACATGAATATTCGGTCTGGCTGGGGTCTCGCGGGCTCACTGATCATCGTCGGGCTGCTGGTGGCGGCATGCGGAAGCACGAGCAACGGCACCAGGACGACGGCGGTGAGCGGCGGGCTCGTCACGAGCAGCAGACAACGCGTGGAGTCGCTCTACAGAGGCACGTACGAGCCGCCCGCCGCCGCGCCGCATCCGCAGGCTGGCAGAAAGATCCTCCTGCTCTCCTGCGGGCAGTCGGTCTCGACCTGCGCCGTCGGCGTCGACGGCGCGCGTCGGGCGGCACAGGCGATGGGGTGGCAGACGACCGTCTTCGACACGAAGAGCGATCCGAACCAGGCGGCCGCAGGCATCCGGCAGGCGATCGTGGCACATGACGACGGCGTCTTCATGTACGCCCTCGACTGTCGCATCATGAAGCAGGCCCTGCGCGAGGCGCAGCAGGCGAAGCTGCCAGTGGTGGCCGCGGAGTCGCTCGACTGCGACTACGGGAGCTCGGGCGCCAAGCCGCTCTTCGCCGGCGCCGTCACCTACGTCGAGGGCAACTACGAGAAGTGGATCGGCGAGTACGGCAAGGCGCAGGCGCAGTACGTGATCGCCAAGACCGACGGCAAGGCGAAGGCGATCATTTTCGCCGAGGACGATCTGCTCGGCCCGGTCATCCAGCAGAACGCGGAGTACGCCGAGTTCAAGAGCTGCGCCGGCTGCACCGTGTACCCGGTCACCTTCACGCTCGCCGACTTCTCCAACGGCGGATTGCAGCAGAAGGCCCAGCAGGCGCTGCTCAAGCATCCCGACGCCGATGCCGTGATCGTGCAGTACGACGCGGTGCTCCAGTCGGGCGTCAGCGCCGCGGTGCAGTCTTCGGGCAGGAGAATGCTCGTGATCGCCGCCGAGGGGGCCCCGGCGACGATGGACCTCATCCGGTCCGGCAAGGTGACGGCAGGCCTGGGCATCCCGATCGCGGGCGAGGGCTTCGCCGGCATCGACATCCTCAACCGGCTGTTCCACGGGCAGAAGCAGACGCACAGCGGCATCGGCCTCGAGCTCTACGACAAGGCGCACAACACGCCCGCCTCCGGTGGGTGGCAGCCGCCCGGAAGCTTCGAGGGCGAGTACCTCAAGGCATGGGGCGTGGGGAAGTGACGCCCGCCGAACGCGCCGATCCGGCCCTGCGTGCGTCGGGCGTGGTGAAGGACTTCGCCGGCACGCGCGCCCTCGACGGCGTCTCGTTCGACGTCGCGCCGGGCGAGATCCACGCCCTCGTCGGCAGCAACGGGTCGGGCAAGTCGACCCTCGTCAAGATCCTCGCCGGCGTCGAGACGGCAGACGCCGGCGAGCTGGAGCTTGGTCGCCAACGCCACGATCTGCGGCACTTCTCGACCGCCCTCGCCCGCCGCGAGGGCTTGCATTTCGTCCACCAGCAGCCGACGACGTTCGGGGATCTGACGGTTGCCGAGAACCTCGCCACCTCGCGCGGCTACGAGACCGGGCCGTTGGGCGGCATCCGCTGGCGAGCGCTGCGGCGGCGCGTCGCCGGGGTGCTGCGCCGCTTCGAGATCGATGCCGGGCCCGACGACGTGCTTGACACGCTCAGCCCCTCGACGCAGACGATGGTCGCGATCGCCCGCGCCCTGCAGGATCAGGAGGACGAGCGCGGCGGCGTCCTGGTCCTCGACGAGCCGACGGCGGCGCTGTCGGCCAGCGAGGCCGAGCGCGTGCTCGACGCGATCCGTCGCTTCGCGGCGCAGGGGCAGGCGATCGTCTTCATCTCGCATCGGCTCGAGGAGATCGTGCGGGTCGCCGACCGGATCACGGTGCTGCGCGACGGGCGCCTCGTGACGACGGTCGAGCGCCACGCCGTCGACCACGATGGACTCGTCGAGCTGATCGTCGGCCGACCGCTCGACCGCACTGCGACCGCTGCGCTGGCACCGAGCTTCGGCGCCGCGGTCCTGCAGGTGCGCGAGCTCGGGGGCGGTCGCGTCCACGACGTCGACGCCAGCATCGCTGCGGGCGAGGTCGTCGGTCTCGCCGGACTGACGGGATCGGGCCGCTCGACGCTGCTCCGCCTGCTGTTCGGAGCGCAGCAGCGGACGCGCGGGAGCATCGAGGTCGACGGCGTTCCGCTCGCGCCGCGCAGGCCCTCAGACGCGATCGACGCGGGCGTCGCCTACGTTCCCGAGGACCGCCTCGGACAGGGCGTCTTCCCGGGCATGTCGGTGCTCGAGAACCTCTCCGCCGGCTTCGTCGCCGACTATGCGCGTCACGGCCACGTCGGGGAGGCGCGCGAGCGCGTCGCCGCCGTCGAGGCGATCGAGCGCTACATGATCCGGACGCCGTCGTCGCTCGCGCCGATCACCACCCTCTCCGGCGGCAACCAGCAGAAGGTCGTGCTCGCCCGTTGGCTGCGGCGCAATCCGCGCGTGCTCCTGCTCGACGAGCCCACGCAGGGCGTCGACGTCGGAGCGCGGGCCGAGCTCTGGCACCTGATCCAGACCGCCGCGCTCGCGGGCGCCGCGGCGCTCGTCGTCTCCTCCGACCTCGAGGAGCTCGTCCAGTTCTGCGGCCGGATCCTCCTGCTGCGCGACGGCACCGTCTGCGGCGACGTCGACGTGATCGGCAGCGGCCTCGACGCCGATCGCCTCAACCACCTGCTGCACGCCGAGACGGTGGCGGCATGAGCACCGCCGCGAACACCTCGCAGCAGGACTCGTCCTTCGATCCCGCGGCGATCGCCCCGGGGCCGCCCCGCGGTCGTTCGATGCCGGCGCGCCTCGTCCGCTACGCGGAGGCCTACGTGCTGGTCGCCTTGACGGGGATGCTGGTGCTGCTCTTCAGCCTGTTGCCGGCGACGCGCGGGACGTTTCCGACCGTGCAGAACCTCCAGGCGACGATCGGCAACCAGTCGGTGCTGGCGATCCTGGCGTTGGCTGTGCTGGTGCCGCTGGTGGCGCAGTCCTACGACTTCTCGGTCGGGGCCACGATGGGGCTCTCCTCGATCTACGCCGCGACCGTCTTGTCGCACGGCGCGTCGATCGTGGTCGCGCTGCTGCTCGCGGTGGCGATCGGGGTCGTGATCGGAGCGGTCAACGGGCTGCTGGTGACGCGTGCGCGGGTCAGCTCGTTGATCGCGACGTTGGGAATGGCGACGATCATCCAGGGGATCGTGACGTGGAAGACGGCGGGGCAGAGCGTCGTGAACGGGATCCCCACGTCGTTGACGAACTTCGGGTCGCGGAACTTCCTCGGGATCCCGTGGACGGTCTACGTCGCCCTGGTGGTTGCGGCAGGTGCGCACTACGTGCTGCGCCACACCCCCTTCGGGCGCAACGTCTACGCGCTCGGATCCAACCGCGCCTCCGCGCATCTGGTCGGGCTGCGCGTCCAGCGCCTGACCCTGTCGACGTTCGTGATCGCGGGCGGGCTCGCGGGCGCGGTCGGCGTTTTGCAGGTCGCACGGTCCGGTGCGGGGAACCCGCAGGTCGGTCCGGGCTTCACGCTGCCGGCCCTGGCGGCCGCGTTCCTGAGCGTCGTGGCGATCAAGCCGGGCCGCTTCAACGTCTGGGGCGCCGTGGTCGCGATCGTCTTCCTGGCCGTGCTCAACAGCGGACTGAACCTGGCCGGGGTCGACAGCTACGTCACCGACTTCGCGAACGGGCTCGCGCTGATCGTCGGCGTCGCGCTCGCTGGCCTCTTCGGCCGCAACCGCGCCGGCAGCGACCCGGGCGGCAGCTGAGAAACCGAGCAGGCACTCGAAATCCGAGTGGGTGCTCGGTATGCTTCCGCGATGAACTTCGATCTGTCTGACGAGCACCAGCTGATCCGCAGCACCGTGCGTGAGTTTGCGGTGCAGGAGATCGCGCCGGTTGCGGAGGAGCTCGATCGCACGAAGGCGTTCCCGTACGAGATCGTCCGCCGGCTCGGCGAGCTGGGGTTGATGGGGATCCCGTTCCCGGAGGAGGTCGGTGGGGGCGGGGGTGACACGCTCGCGTATGCGCTCGCGGTCGAGGAGCTCGCGCGCGTCGATTCGTCGGTCGCGATCACGCTCTGCGCCCACACGTCGTTGGGGACGCAGCCGATCTTCCTGTTCGGGTCGCCGGCGCAGCGCGCCGACTGGCTGCCGCGGCTGTGCGCGGGCGAGCTGCTGGGGGCGTTCGGGTTGACCGAGCCGGAGGCCGGCTCGGATGCCGGCAACACGCAGACGCGCGCGCGTCTGGAGGACGGCGAGTGGGCGATCGACGGTGCCAAGCAGTTCATCACCAACGCCGGTACCGACCTCTCCGGCTGCGTCGTCATCACCGCGGTGACCGGCACCGACGCGCAGGGACGCAAGGAGATCTCGAACCTGCTCGTGCCCAACGGGACGCCCGGCTACGAGCCCGGCCCGCCGTATCGCAAGATGGGCTGGAACGCGTCGGACACGCGGCCGCTCTCGTTCGCCGACTGCCGCGTCCCGGAGGAGAGCCTCGTCGGTCCCCGCGGCGCCGGCTTCAAGCAGTTCCTGCGGGTGCTCGACATCGGTCGCATCGGCGTCGCCGCGATGGGCGTCGGGCTGGCGCAGGGAGCGCTCGACGAGGCGCTCGCCTACGCGCAGGAGCGGCGCGCGTTCGGACAGCCGATCGGGAAGTTCCAGCTGATCCAGGCCAAGCTCGCCGACATCGCGACCGAGATCGCGGCCGCGCGGCTGCTCGTCCAGCACGCCGCCTTCCTGAAGGACCAGGGACGCGACTTCTCGCTCGTCGCCGCGCAGGCGAAGCTGAAGAGCGGACGGCTCGCGGTGCGCGCGAGCGAGGAGGCCGTCCAGATCCACGGCGGCTACGGCTACATCGAGGAGTACCCGGTCTGCCGCTTCTACCGCGACGCCAAGATCCTCACGATCGGAGAGGGCACCGACGAGATCCAGCAGATGGTGATCGCGCGGGCGCTCGGCGCATGAGCACGACGCTCGGACCGGTGCGGATCCGCGAGGTCGGTCCGCGCGACGGCTTCCAGAACGAGTCCGAGCTCGTGCCCACCGACGAGAAGGTGCGTCTGATCGACCAGCTCATGCGGACCGGCCTGCGGCGCATCGAGGTGACCTCCTTCGTCCGCCCCGACGTCGTGCCGCAGCTGGCCGACGCGGCCGAGGTGCTGAGGCGGATCACGGTCCCGCCGGGCGTGCGCGTCTCCGTCCTGATCCCGAACTCGCACGGGCTCGACCGAGCGCTCGAGCTGCGCGACCGCATCGACGAGGTGAGCGTCTTCCTGAGCGCCTCCGAGACGCACAACCGCCGCAACGTCAACCGCTCCGTCGCGGACTCGCTCGTGGGCCTGAGCGACGTGCTGGAGCGGGTTCGCGACGCCGGGATGCGTTGCGAGGCCGTGATCGCGACCACGTTCGGCTGCCCCTACGAGGGCCGCGTGCCCGACGCCCGCGTGATCGCGATCGCGCGGGAGCTGATCGAGGCGGGCGCGCACGAGATCGCCTTCGGCGACACGACGGGGATGGCCAATCCGCTGCAGGTGCGCCGCTTCTTCGCGCTCGCGCGCGAGCAGCTGCCGGACGTCGAGCTGACGGCGCACTTCCACAACACGCGCGGGCAAGGGCTCGCGAACGTGCTGGCCGCGCTCGACGTCGGCTGCACGTCGTTCGAATCGTCCTTCGGCGAGCTCGGCGGCTGCCCGGTGCCGCCCGGGGCGACCGGCAACATCGCGACGGAGGACCTCGTCTCGATGCTCCACGAGATGGGGATCGACACCGGCGTCGACCTGCTCGCGCTGCTGGGGACGGCGGTCGCGTTGCGCGACGTCGTCGGCCGGCCGCTGGGATCGCACACGCTCGTCGCCGGACCGGTCGCGTGGCGGTCGTGATCGACCCCGTCCTGATCGCCAACCGCGGCGAGGTCGCGGTGCGCGTCGCGCGCACGCTGGAGCGCCTGGCGCTCCGCTCGGTCGCCGTCTTCAGCGACGCGGACGCAGAGGCGCCGCACGTCGACGCCGCCGACGTCGCGGTGCGGATCGGCCCGGCCGAGGCCTTGCGCTCGTATCTGGACGCCGACGCGCTCCTCGAGGCGGCGCGGCGCAGCGGCGCGCGCGCCGTCCACCCCGGCTACGGCTTCCTGTCGGAGAGCGCGACCTTCGCGGCCGCCGTCCTCGCGCAGGGCCTCACGTGGATCGGACCGCCGCCGGCGGCGATCGAGCTGATGGGCGACAAGGCGCGCGCGAAGGCGGTCGCCCGCGGCGCCGGCGTGCCGGTGGTTCCCGGCGTCGACGGCGAGGACGTCGGGCTCGACCAGCTGCGCGACTTCGCTGCCGAGCACGGCTATCCGATCGTCATCAAGGCCGTGGCCGGGGGCGGCGGCAAGGGCATGCGGGTGGTGCGCGCAGCGCACGAGCTCGGGGACGCGCTCGCGGCCGCGCGGCGCGAGGCGAACGCCGCCTTCGGCGACGACCGCGTGCTGGCGGAGCGCTACCTCGAACGACCGCGCCACATCGAGGTGCAGGTGCTCGCCGACCGTCACGGCGCCTGCGTGCATCTCGGCGAGCGGGAGTGCTCGCTGCAGCGCCGCCACCAGAAGGTGGTCGAGGAGGCGCCCTCGCCGGTCGTCGACCCCGCGATGCGGGCGCAGATGGGAAGCGCCGCCGTGGCGCTGGCGCGTGCGTGCGGCTACGAGGGCGTCGGCACGGTCGAGTTCATCGTCCCGGCGCCTGGGAGCGACGCGCCCGCCACGTTCTTCTTCCTCGAGATGAACACGCGGCTGCAGGTCGAGCATCCGGTCACCGAGCTCGTCACCGGCGTCGACCTCGTCGAGCAGCAGCTGCTGGTCGCCGCCGGCGAGCCGCTCGCGCTGCGTCAGGAGCAGCTCGGCCCGATCGGGCACGCGATCGAGGCGCGCCTCTACGCGGAGGACCCGGCGGCGGGCTTCCTGCCGGTGACGGGCACCGTGCTCGGGTATCGCGAGCCCCGCGGCGAGGGCGTCCGGGTCGACAGCGGGGTGCGCGCCGGGACGGAGGTCTCGACGCACTACGATCCGCTGCTCTCGAAGGTGATCGCCCACGGTCGCGATCGTGCGACCGCGATGCGCCGCCTCGATCGCGCGCTCGGCGAGGTCGAGCTGCTCGGCGTCGCGACGAACGCCGCCTTCGTGCGCGCGCTGCTCGCGCGCGAGGAGGTGCGCAGCGGCATGCAGGACACCGGCCTGCTCGAGCGGGTGCTGCCGGAGCTCGTCGGCGACCCGCCGGAGGATCTCCTGCCCGCGGCCGCCTACGCGGCGTTCGTCGCCGACACGGCGCAGCTCGGGACGCCGGCCGGGCCCTGGCGGCGCGTGTTCCGCGATCACGGCGAGGTGCGGATCGAGGACGCGGAGCTGCATCACCGAGGCCGCCGCTGGTCGGTCTCGGGGCGCCTGCTCGAGCGCGGCGTGCGGGTCACGCTCGACGGCGTCTCGCGACGCTACGGGCTCGCGTTCGGCGACGACGTCGTCTACGTCGCGCGCGACGGTCACCAGCTCGCGGCGGCCACGCTTCGGCCGGTGCGCCGCGGCGCCGCGGCCGCCGGATCGCTCGAGGCCCCGATGCCGGGCACGGTGCTGCTGGTGCGGGTCGCGAACGGCGACGCCGTCGAGGAGGGAGATCTGCTGCTCGTGCTGGAGTCGATGAAGATGGAGCTCGAGATCACGGCGCCGCACGCCGGCTCCGTCGAAGGCCTCGAGCTCGCCGTCGGCGACAGCGTCGCGCTGCGCCAGCCACTCGTGGCGGTGGTCGCGGAACCGCTCGGCCTGCGGCCTCGGGTTCCGTGCGAGAACTCGCCAGAGGCGAGCTCTCGCGACGCGGAGGCTGCTTCATGAGTGCGCGCGACGGTCACCTCGCGCTGATCGCGGACCTCGAGCAGCGCCTCGAGCGCGTGCGGATGGGCGGTGGCCCGAAGGCGACCGAGCGCCACGTCGCCCGCGGCAAGCTGCCGGTGCGCGAGCGCGTCGTGCGGCTCTGCGACCCGGGCTCGCCGTTCCTCGAGCTCTCGCCGCTGGCGGCGGAGGAGCTCTACGACGGCGACGCGCCGGGGGCGGGCATCGTGACGGGCGTCGGGACCGTCGCGGGCCGGAGCTGCGTCATCGTCGCGAACGACGCGACGGTCAAGGGCGGCACCTACTACCCGATGACGGTCAAGAAGCACCTGCGCGCGCAGGAGGTGGCGCTGCAGAACGAGCTGCCGTGCATCTACCTCGTCGACTCGGGCGGCGCCTTCCTTCCGCTCCAGGACGACGTCTTCCCCGACCGCGAGCACTTCGGGCGGATCTTCTTCAACCAGGCGAAGATGTCGCAGCGCTCGATCCCGCAGATCAGCGCCGTGATGGGATCGTGCACCGCCGGCGGCGCGTACGTCCCGGCGATGAGCGACGAGACCGTGATCGTGCGCGAGCAGGGCACGATCTTCCTCGGCGGCCCGCCGCTCGTGAAGGCGGCGACCGGCGAGGTCGTGACGGCCGAGGAGCTCGGTGGCGGGGACGTCCACGCGCGCGTCTCCGGCGTCGTCGACCACCTTGCCGAGGACGACGACCACGCGCTCGAGATCGTCCGTGCGATCGTCGCCACGCTGCCGGCGTCGCCCGCGCCGCCGTGGGAGCGGCTCGCGGCGCTGCCGCCGGCCGCGGACCCCGACGAGCTGCTCGATCTGGTGCCGCTCGACGCGCGCACCTCGTGGGACGTGCGCGAGCTGCTGCGGCGCGTCGTCGACCGCTCCGAGCTGCACGAGTTCAAGGCGCTCTACGGCACCACGATCGTCTGCGCCTTCGCGCACCTCGACGGCCATCCGCTCGGGATCGTCGCCAACAACGGGATCCTCTTCGGCGAATCGGCACTCAAGGCCGCGCATTTCGTGGAGCTGTGCGATCGCCGCGGCATCCCGCTGCTGTTCGTGCAGAACGTCAACGGCTTCATGGTCGGTCGCGACTACGAGGCGGGTGGGATCGCGAAGGACGGCGCGAAGCTCGTGACCGCGGTCTCGTGCGCGCGCGTGCCGAAGCTGACGCTGATCGTCGGCGGGTCGTTCGGCGCCGGCAACTACGGGATGTGCGGGCGCGCCTACGCGCCGCGCTTCCTCTTCATGTGGCCAAACGCGCGGATCAGCGTGATGGGCGGCGAGCAGGCCGCCGCCGTCATGACCGAGGTCGGCCAGGCCGAGGTCGGCGCGCAGCTGCAGGAGCAGTACGAGCGCCAGGGACGGCCGCTGTACTCCACGGCGCGGCTGTGGGACGACGGGGTGATCGACCCGCGACGGACGCGCGAGACGCTCGCGCTCGCGCTCGCCGCATGCGCGAACGCGCCGCTCGAGCCCGTCGGCTACGGCGTCTTCCGCATGTGATCGCGCGCCGGCGCGAGCACGATGTCGCAGAAGCCGTCGGCGATCTGCCGCGGTGAGAGGCGCCCGCGGGGGCGATACCACTGCGGCAGGTGGTTGACCATGCCGAGGAGCCCGCGCATCGTCAGGTCGCGGTCGGCGAAGTGGACGCCGCCCTCGCGCTCGCATCGCGCCAGCGCCTCGTCCAGCATCCGCTCGAACTGCTTGCGGCTCGCTCGCACGGCGCGCCACTGCCGCTCGTGCTCGATCACGTGGCGCTCCTGCTGGAAGACCACCATGTGGTCGCGGTGGGTCGCCACGTGTCCGACCCACAGGCCCACGAGCGCACGCAGCTCCTCCTCGGGCGGCAGCTGCTCGGCCTCGAGCGCGGTGGCGCCGGCGAGCAGTGGGTCCATCAACGCGTCGCAGACGGCGATCAGCAGCTGCTCCTTGCTGCCGATGTAGTGGTAGATGCCACCGGCCGCCAGCCCGGTCGCGTCGGTCAGGTCCGCGATCGACGTCGCGTGATAGCCCTGCTCGGCGAACACCGCCGCCGCAGACGCGACGACGTCGTCGCGTCTGCGGTCGTAGCGCGCGCGCAGCGCGGGTCGCGTCGGGGGGCTCGCCACAGCATCAATATAGGGCCGCCCCGGCCCGGACACGCCCGGGTCGGGAGGCCCGAAAGCACGGCTCAGGCGGGGACGAGCACCCCGCGGCCGGTGATCCGCCCGTTGTCGAGATCGTCGAGCGCCTGGACGGCCTGGTCGAGCGTGTACGTTCTGGTCTCGAGCCGCACGCGGTCGCGCTCGACCAGTCTCATCAGGCCGACGAGGTCGTCGAAGTTGCCGACGAGGTTGCCGACGACGGTGATCTCCCGGAGCACGAGCAGCGTCGTGTCGTAGTTCAGCGTCGCGCCGTACCCGACGATGAAGTACGTCCCGCCCTGGCGCAGGATCTCGAGCGCGAGGCTCGGCGTGTCGTGCTCGCCGACGAAGTCGATCACGACGTCGACCCCGAGCTCGCCGGTCAGCTCGGCGATCGTCGCGGGGGCGTCCTCCGGCGAGACGACGACCTCGGCGCCGACTCTCCTGGCCAGGTCGCGGCCGCGCTCGGCCTTGTCGATCGCGACGATCTGCGCCGGCGTCGTCTCGCCCAGCAGCTGGATGCCGATGTGGCCGAGGCCGCCGACGCCGATGACGGCCGCCGTCATGCCCGGTCTGAGGATCGCGGCGGCCTTCCGCACGGCGCGGTACGCGGTGATGCCGGCATCGGCGTAGGGAGCGACCGCCGCAGGGGCGAGCTGCTCCGGCAGGTGGACGAGCGAACGCTGCGAGGTGCGCAGGTACTCGGCGTAGCCGCCGTCGGTGTTGACGCCCGGGAAGGCGCTCGTCGAGCAGTACATGTCCTCGCCGTGGCGGCAGCCCGAGCAGACGCCGCACGTCGAGAGGGGGTGGACGATCACCTGGTCGCCGACCCTGACGCTCGTGACGGCATCGCCGACGGCCTCGACCCAGCCGGCGTTCTCGTGCCCGAGGATGAACGGCGCCGCGACCGGCATCAGGTTCTCGAACCAGCCGTCCACGACGTGGAGGTCCGTCCGGCAGACGCCTGCCCCGCCGATGCGGACGATCACGTCGTGATGGTCCTGCAGATCGGGCTGGGGCACGTCGTCGAGCGACGGCGGCTTCTTGTACTCGTGCACGCGGACGGCCTTCATGTTCCCTCCATAGACAGACGGTGTCGTGGACGAGCCTCGCGTGTGCGCGGGTGCCAGCGCAATTGGCCTCTTGACCGATATCGCTCGCGCGGGCCCACTCCGGCTGGTCGATCCATGCACCCGTGCCGACGGGAAAGATTGGCCGATGCGCCAATGGCGGCTGCCGGTCGCCTGGGAGGAGGATCGGTTCGACCGAGCCACCTCGAGGAGGGAAGCGACGTGCTCACCGATGATGCGCAGACCGACGCAGCGCGCAATGGCCAGTACAGCAGGCTGAACACCGTCTCCGAGCTTCTCGACCTGCTCGTCGAGACCGCGAACAAGCCGCTCGAAGAGGCCCGCGCGCTCCCGCCCGAGTTCTACACCAACCCGGAGATCTACCAGCTCGAGCTGGAGAGGATCTGGCGCAAGTCGTGGATCCACGTCGGGCGGGTCGAGGAGCTCCAGAACCCCGGTGACTGGATCGCCAGAGAGATCGCCGGCGAGCCGATCGTGGTCATCAAGGGCCAGGACGACGAGATCCGCGCGCTCTCACGCGTCTGCCGTCATCGCTTCATGGACCTGCTCGACGGTGAGCAGGGGAGACGCTGCGGCCACGCCGAGAAGCTGACCTGCCCGTATCACCTCTGGACCTACGAGCTCGACGGCAGACTCACCAGCGCGCCGTACATGAATCGCTCGAGGCTGTTCGAGGAGGAGAAGGACGGCTACGCGCTGCCGCAGTTCCGCGTCGAGACCTGGCAGGGCTTCGTCTTCGTGAACCTCGATCCCGACGCCGCGGCCCTCACGGACACGTTCGGCCCCGAGGTCGAGGCCGCGCTCGGCAACTACGACGCCACCGACTGGCGCCTCATGGACCGCATCGCGTGGGGTGAGACCGAGGCCAACTGGAAGCTCGTCGTCGACAACGGACGCGAGGCGTACCACCACATCGGCACGCACGGCAAGACGCTGGAGCCGATGTGGCCCGCCCACATGATCCAGTTCGAGCCGAGCCCGCGGAACGAGTTCTTCATGGCCCGCATGTTCATCTCGAAGGAGTTCGCGACGGGTCAGGAGGACGGCCACCTGATCAGCCCGATGCTGATGCCGCCCGCGCCGGGCCTGACGCCGTTCGAGCAGTCGAACACGGGCGTGCTCGGGCTCTACCCGGGCTTCATCTACGTGACCGGCCCGGACATGCTCATAACGCTGAGCTTCCAGCCGACCGGTCACACCTCGCACAACCTCGACATCGAGTTCCTGTTCCACAAGGACTACGCCGACACGCCAGAGGCGAAGGTGGCGATCGAGGAGGGCAAGAGATGGCTCTCCGCGGTCCAAGCCGAGGACAGCGGCGCGATGCGGGGCGTCCAGCGGATGTTCTCCTCCGGCCTGTCGCACGAGGGCGGCGCGCTCTCCCACCTCGAGATCGCGCTGATGACCTTTCAGCGCTACCTCGCCAAGCGCCTGGTCGGAGAGCACACCGTCTCCGGCCCGGTGATCGAGAGCGCCACCGCCGGCGCCTAGGCCCGGGCCGCTCACGCTGCGCACCTGCACGCAGGACGGCGGGACGCCGGAGCGGCGAGCCCCCGATCCCGCGTGCTGAACGACCGATCCGAAACGGAATTGACACAGATGGAAGAGACGCTCAACGACATCGAAGGCGCGCTCGACGCCCTCCGCGAGAGACTCGAAGGCGAGGGGGTGAAATACCTCTTCGGCGCGTTCGTGGACATCCACGGCGTCGCGAAGTCGAAGGTCGTGCCGCTGTCGCACCTCGAGGAGATGGCGACCGGCTCCGAGCGCTACACCGTCGGCGCCCTCGAGGGCATGGGCGCCCTGGGCCCGCACGAGGACGAGTGCCTCGGCATCCCCGACCTGTCGCGGCTGACGGTCCTGCCGTGGGACCGCCGCTACGCGGTCGCGCCGGCGAACCTCCGCTTCGAGGGGGCGCCGTACAGCCATGACTCCCGTCACGTCCTGCAGACGCAGATCGCAGCCGCCGCCGAGCTCGGCTATCGCGTCAACCTCGGCATCGAGCCCGAGGTCTACGTCCTGAGAGAGGGCGAGGACGGCCAGATCGAGCCGTGGGCCACCGACGACGGCATCAACGGGCCGACGCGCGGCTACGACATCGACGCGACGGTGACGGCCGACGCGTTCCTCGAGCCGATGGTCGAGTACATGAACGAGCTCGGCTGGAAGGTCTACTCGTTCGACCACGAGGGCGGCGACAGCCAGTACGAGTTCGACTTCGACTACTGCGAGGCGCTCGAGATGGCGGACCGGATGATCCTCTTCCGCCTCATGGTCAAGCACGTCGCGCGCACGCTCGGGGCGTTCGCGTCGTTCATGCCGAAGTGGAGCTCGAGCTCGTTCGGCTCCGGCGCGCACCTGAACATGAGCCTCGCCGACCTCGAGAGCGGCGCCAACGCCTTCTCGGCGGCCGCCGAGAAGGGGCGCAACGGCTACACGCCCGCGGCGATGGCGTTCACGGCCGGGCTGCTCGAGCACGCGGGCGCGATCACGGCGCTGGCCTGCTCGACCGTCAACTCGTACAAGCGCCTCCTGCCGATCGGCCACATGAACGAGATCTCGTGGGCGCCGGTCTATGCCGCCTACGGCGACAACAACCGCACGCTGATGTGCCGTCTGCCCACGGGCCGTCAGTGCGTCGAGCTGCGCACCGCCGACATGGGCTCGAACTTCTACCTCGTCACCGCGCTGATGCTCGGCGCGGGGTTGGAGGGGATCCGCCGGAGACTCGACCCTGGCGAGCCGGTCAACACCGACACGTACAGCGTCGACGACGCCGAGCTGGCAGCGGCCGGCGTGCACCGCCTCCCGCGGACGCTCGGCGATGCCTGCGACGCGCTCGAGCGCGACGAGCTGGCCCGCGACGTGCTGGGCGAGGAGTTCCACAGGAGCTTCGTCTCCTACAAGCGCGAGGAGTGGCGTCAGTACAACACCGTCGTCTCCGAGTGGGAGCGCGACCAGTACCTGCGGCTGTGGTGAGCGCGATGACGCGTGAAGAAGCCAACGCCGAGGCGGCTCGCCGCCTGTGCGCCTCGACGCCGCGCCTGACCGACGTCCGCCCCGCCGGCGAGGTCGTCCCCGACATGACGGCCCGGACGATCCTGACTGCCGGTCCGCCGATGCGGTGGTCGGACTACACCGGCGGGCAGCGGCTGGCCGTCATCTACGGCGCGATCTACGAGGGCCTTGCCGAGACCGAGGAGGACGCCGACGCGAGGCTCGCCTCCGGCGAGATCACGCTCGGCACCTGCCACGCGCACGGCTGCGTCGGCTCGGTCGCCGGCATCTACACCGCGTCGATGCCGGTGCTCGTCGTGGAGAACACCGAGTTCGGCAACACCGGCTTCTGCAACCTCTACGAGGGCCAGTCGCACCGCCGTCTCAACTACGGCGTCTACGACGACGAGGTTCGCGACGGCCTGAGATTCCTCGAGCACGTCGTCGGCCCGGTGCTCGGCGAGGCCGTTCGGCACGCCGGCTCGATCGACCTCAAGCCGCTGATGGCGCGTGCCGTCCGCATGGGCGACGAGCTGCACAGCCGCAACACCGCGGCCACGACGCTGCTGATGAAGGAGCTGACCCCGCACCTGATCGAGCTCGCGCTCGCCGGCACGGTCGCTCCCGACGCGCTGCGCCGGACGGTCGCGTTCGTGTCGGTCAACGACTACTTCTTCCTGCGCGTCGGCATGGCGGCCGCGAAGGCGACCGCCGACGCCGCGCACGGCGTCGAGGGGTCGAGCGTCGTGAGCGCGATGACGCTGTCGTGCAAGGAGTTCGCGATCCGCATCAGCGGACTCGGCGACGCGTGGTTCCGTGGCCCACTGCCGAACGTGCGGGCCAAGCTCTTCCACCCGTACACCGAGGACGACATCGAGTGGATCGGCGGCGAGAGCATGATCACCGAGACCGTCGGTCTCGGCGGCTTCGCGCAGGCGGCGGCGTTCGCGCTGCAGGCGTACCAGGGCGGCTCGCCGCAGGCGATGGCAGCGATCAACGAGGCGATGTACGGCATCACCGTCGCCGAGCACTCGGACTTCGCGATCCCCTACTTCGGCTATCGCGGCACGCCCGTCGGGATCGACGTCCATAAGGTCGTGGAGTCCAAGGTGCTGCCCGTCATCGACGCCGGGCTCGCCGGGCGTGGGGGCGGCCAGATCGGCGCGGGGCTGCTGACCGCGCCGCTCGAGTGCTTCGAGCGGGCGCACCGCGCGTTCGAGCAGGCCCGGGCCGGAACGCTCGCGACGACTCCTTCGGTGTAGAGCGGCGCAACCCAGGACCAGGAAGAGGTACTGCAGATGGGTGACATCCCGAAGCGCAGCGTCGTCGTCGCCGCGCTGGTCGCCACGGCGATCGGCGTTGCCGCGTGCGGCAGCAGCAGCAGCACCAGCAGCGGCAGCTCCACGGCCGTCGCCAGCAGCAGCACGACCGCGTCGGCGACCGGCGGGGGAGTCGCGGAGGCCAAGCAGCGGCTCGACGCGCTCTACAGAGGCGTCACGTTCAGAGCGCCACCGTCGAGCGGCCCCAAGCCGCAGGCGGGCAAGAACGTATGGCTGATCGACACCAGCCTCGCCGCGCCGGAGGGCGCGCTCGTGGCCCAGGGCGTCCAGGCCGCCGGCAGGCTGCTGGGTTGGAACACGACGGTCTACGACGGCAAGTTCCAGCCGTCCCGCTACCTCGACGGGGTGCGCCAGGCGATCGCCGCCAAGGCCGACGGCATCTTCATGTACGCGATCGACTGCGCGTCGGTGAGAGCCGCGCTGCAGGAGGCGAGAGCCGCGAGAGTCCAGGTCGTCGGAGCAGAGTCCGCAGACTGCGGCGCCGGCAGCTCCGCGCTGTTCGACGGCACCGTCGAGTACTCGCAGGGCGATTTCTTCAGCTGGGCCCACGCCGCCGGTGCGGCCGAGGCCGACTGGGCCATCGTCAAGACCGACGGCAAGGCCAAGGTCATCAACCTGTTCGAGAACGACCTCGGCTCCACGAGAGCGATCCAGGCCGGCTTCGCCGACACGATCAAGACGTGCGCCGGCTGCAAGATCGTCGACTCGGTGACGTTCGACGGCACCGAGCTGGGCCCGAGACTGCAGGAGAAGACCCAGCAGGCGATCCTCAAGAACCCGGACGCCAACGTGCTGATGGTCCCCTACGACGGAGCGATGACGTCGGGTCCTGCGGCCGCGGTGATGGCGTCGGGCCGAAGAGCTCGGCTGAACGTCGTGGCGGGCGGCGGTCTTGCGCCGAACATGGATCTCGTGCGCAAGGATGCCGGGGAGAACGCCGGCTACAGCACGTCGCTGGCGTGGGAGGGGTGGGCCGGCATGGATGCGCTCAACCGACTCTTCGAGGGCCAGAGACCGCAGCCCTCGGGCATCGGCATGATGGTCTTCGACATCGACCACAACATGCCCGCCTCCGGCGCATGGGTGGCGCCGGTCGATTTCGCGGCGGCGTACACGAAGGCCTGGAAGGGCTAGGCGATGGCCGCGCCAGACGAGGCGATGGCCGCCCTGCGTCTGCACGGGATCGCCAAGGCGTACGGCAACACGCAGGCTCTGCGGGGCGCCTCCCTGGAGGTGTCGCGCGGCACGATCCACGCGCTGCTCGGCGGGAACGGCTCCGGCAAGTCGACGCTCATCAAGGTCCTCGCCGGCGTCGTTCCCGCCGACGCCGGCGAGATCGAGCTCGGAGGCGTCGTGCACGACGCCCGCGCGCAGACGGCGGTCCGTGCGCGGGCCGCGGGGCTGCAGTTCGTCCATCAGCAGGACTCGACGTTCCCCGAGCTGACGGTCGCGGAGAACCTCGCGCTCGGGCGCGGCTTCGAGACCGGGGTCGGCGGCCGCGTCCGCTGGTCCAAGCTGCACGAGCGTGCGGCCAAGGTGCTCGAGCGCTTCGAGATCGACGCCGATCCGGACGCCGAGCTGCGCTCGATCGGCTCGGCGAACCAGATGATGGTCGCGATCGCGCGCGCTCTGCAGGACCAGGAGGACGCGCACGACGGCGTGCTCGTGCTGGACGAGCCGACGGCGCGCCTGCCGCGTCACGAGGTCGCGTTGCTGCTCGGCGCGCTCGGGCGCTACGCCCGCGCGGGCCAGACGATCGTCTACGTCACGCACCGCCTCGACGAGGTGATCCGCGTCGCCGACGAGGCGACGGTCCTCCGCGACGGCGCGGTCGTCGCCACGCTCGGGCGCGCCGAGATCACGCGCGAGCGGCTCGTCGAGCTGATCCTGGGCGACGCGGGCGCCGCGATCGTGCGGGCGGCCGACGCCAGCGAGCGCGTCGTCGCGGCCGAGCAGGGCGCGCTCGTGCTCGAGGCCGACGGCCTCGGCGGCGACGGCGCCTGCCTCGAGCTGCGCGCCGGCGAGGTCGTCGGCGTCGCCGGCGTGCTGGGATCGGGCCGCACCTCCCTGCTCCGCGGACTGTTCGGGATGGGCGAGGAGCCGCCGAGCGGCGTGCGGATCGACGGTGAGCCGGCGGACGTGGGCGACTGCCGTGCGGCGATGGCCGCCGGGATCGCCTACGTGCCGGAGGACCGCACGGCCGATGCCGCGTTCGCGGACCTGTCGATCGCCGAGAACCTGTCGCTCTCCACGCTGCCGACCTACACGCGCTTCGGCCGCATGGACGGGCGCGAGGAGAAGGCCGGCGCGCGCGCTCTGATGTCGTCCTTCCTCGTGCGCGCTGAGTCCGAGGAGGCGCCGCTGTCGTCGCTGTCGGGCGGCAACCAGCAGAAGGTGATCCTCGCGCGTTGGCTGCAACGCAGACCGCGCGTGCTGCTGCTCGACGAGGCGACGCAGGGCGTCGACGTCGGCGCGCGCGCGGAGATCCACGGATTGATCCGCAGAGCGGTCGACGACGGCGCCACCGCGCTGCTCGTCTCGTCGGACTTCGAGGAGCTCGTCGCCGCGTGCGACCGGGCGATCGTCGTCCGCGACGGCCGCGTCGTCGCCGACCTTCCTCGCGACCAGCTGCGCGAAGACATGTTGAATGCCGCCGTGTACGGACAGGAGCGCCACGCATGAGTTCCCTCGAGCCCCCGGTGCAGGCCGCCGAGCCCGCCCCCGAACCGATCGCCGGGGTCGCGCGCGCGCCCCGCAGGTCGTCCTCGTCGTCGTCGGGTCGCGTGCTGCGGCTGATGGAGGCCAACGCGCTGCTCGTGCTGCTCGTGCTGACGGCGATCTTCTTCAGCGTCTGGTCCAAGACCGGCGACACGTTCCTCAGCAGCGCCAACCTGCAGATCCTCTTCTCCAACCAGGCCGTCACCGCGATCATCGCGCTCGGTGCGCTGATCCCGCTCGTCTGCAACGAGTTCGATCTCTCGGTCGGCGCGATCGCCGGGCTGGCGGCGGTGCTCGTGGCGAGCGCGCTGTCAGGGGGGTTGCCGGTCCCGATCGCGATCCTGTACGGCGTCGGGATCGGGACGGCGGCCGGCGTCGTCAACTGCCTCCTCGTCACCCGCGCGGGCGTCAACGGCGTCATCGCGACGCTCGGGATGGCGACGATCCTCGACGGCGTCGTGACGCAGAAGACCGGCGGTCAGGCCGTCGTCGCCGACATCCCGAAGGCGTTCACCGACTTCGGCACCGGCAACACGTTCGGCATCCCGCGCGTCGCCTACGCGATGGTGGCGGTCGCGCTGCTCGTCTACTACCTGCTCGCACACACGCCACTCGGCCGCCAGATCTACGCGCTCGGCTCCAACCGCGCCGCCGCCGCGCTCGTCGGCATGCGCACGCGCTTGGTGCTCGGCGTCACGTTCATCGCCGCCGGTGCGCTATCCGGCGCCGCCGGCGTGCTCTACGTCGCGCGCGCCGGCGGCGCCGATCCGAACGTCGGTGCCGGCTTCACGCTGCCGGCGCTGGCGGCCGCGTTCCTGTCGGCCGCCTCGGTCAAGCCCGGTCGCTACAACGTCGGCGGTGCGCTCGTGGCGATCTTCTTCCTCGCCGTCCTCAACAACGGGTTGAACCTCGCCGGGGCCCAGCCGTACGTGTCCAACTACGTCAACGGCATCGCATTGATCCTCGGCGTCGGATTGGCGGCCTACCTGCACCGGCGCCGGTCGGGAACGAGCTCGGCGGCTATGTGATCGGCACACAACAGAGTACGTTTTGTGAACGGCGCGACGCCAAGCACGCGAGGAGAGTGGAGCCGCAGGTGAGTCTACGGTCGCCGAATTGGCTCGACGTGATGTCCCGCATCGCAGGGATCGCGGCGTCGGGCGCCCCCGTTCGCGACCGTACCGAGGAGGTCCTCGACCAGCTGCGGCTGGTGTTCCCCTTCGACGCCGGGATCGTCTCGTCGGTCGATCCCGCGACCGGTGAGCCGCGTGCCCTCGTCACGCGCGGCTACCCCGACGCGTTCGCCGACTATCTCGTCGGCCCCGAGTGGTACGCCGAGTGCATCGAGCCCTTCGGCCTGCCGCGGACCGGTTGGCCGGTGCGCGAGCGCGACCTGCCGATCGACCCGATGTCGCTGCAGGGGATCATGGCCGGTCGTCAGGCGGGGCTCTACGAGGGCCTGCTGAGCGCGCTGATCACCCCGGACGGGCGCGACGCCGGCTTCGTGATGCTCTCGTGGGCGGAGGAGGCGTCGCCCTCGGACGACGCCTGCGCGCTGATCGGCCACCTCTCCGAGGCGCTCGCCAACATGGTCGACCCGCTGCAGTCCGCGCACGTGCTCGCCTCGACGCTCGGCGACGCCTACAACGCCGTCGCGCTCGTGAAAGGCGGGACGCTCGTCCAGCTGCGCGGCGCGCCGGCGCCCGCGCTGGTCGACGCCAGCGCGCCGGCGCGGCAGATGGTCGAGCACGTGCTGAGTGGCAGACGCAACAGCGTCGCCTTCCTGTGGCCGCGCGCGGAGGGCGGCTGGTACGGCTGCCGCGCGTTCCGCTGCGGCGACGGCGTCGCCGTGCTCGGCTACCGCGAGCTGGAGAGCCCCTACGGGCTCACCAGACGCGAGCTGGAAGTGCTCACGAGCCTCGTCGACGGGGCCTCGAACAGCGAGATCGCCGCACAGCTCTGGGTCACGACCCGCACCGTCCGCGCCCACGTCGAGCACATACTCGAGAAGCTCGGCGTCGCCTCCCGCGCCGCCGCCGTCGGCAGAGCCGTCGTCGAAGGCCTCCTGCTCCCGCGCCACGCGGGCCAGAGCAGCGCGTAGCCGCCGGCGAGGCGCGCAGCGCATCGCACAAGATGGGCCTAACGGCCAATAGCGGGGGCCGCCGCCTCTGGTGTGAGCTACGTGCACCGGGGTCCGCCCGGCGCCGTCCACACGAGCGAGGGAGACCGATGAGAGTTCGAATGATCGGCGGAGGCACCGCGGACTGGGACAAGCCGGTCCAGATCGGAGCCGGGCAGTGGCGGGCGACCTACCGGGCCTACATCGCCACGCGCTACGAGTTCGAGAACGGCCGCGCCGTCCACGTCAAGGTCAGATACGCCGGTGTCGACGACGTCAACGCCGACGGCGCGGTCAGCGGCGGCTTCGGTCACGTCGAGGGTCAGGACGAGGACGGCGACGCGCTGTGGGGCCGCGTCGACTGGGAGGTCGTCCCCGGCTATCAGGGCGGCAACTACCACCACCTCGGCGGCACCGGCAAGTGGGAGGGTTGCAGCGGCGTCATCAGAGCGCCGGTGTGGGACCAGCCGCAGGAGATCGAGATGCCGATGCCGCCGACGGAGGCGTTCCGCAACTACGGGTTCATCGACGGGGAGGGCGAGCTGGACGTGCCGCACCTCCGCTAGTCCCGAGTCACCCGCTCACCGCCCCCGTCAGAGTCCCGCGTGCCCCCACTTCCCAGACGCCTCCAAGGCGCGACGCCCCCTCGACCCGCGAGCGGGCGGCGCGCGCCTCGCGTGCACGAGCTGCGCGTCGCCGACGTGCGGTGGCTGACCGACGACGCCGTCTGCCTCACCTTCGACGTCCCCGACGAGTTGCGCAACGAGTACTGGTTCACGCAGGGCCAGCACGTCACCCTGATCCACAGAGACGGTGAGGAGGAGCTGCGACGCTCCTACTCGATCTGCGCGCCGGCCGGCACCGGTCCGCTGCGCGTGGCGGTCAAGCGGGTCGAGGGCGGGCGCTTCTCGACGTGGGCGACAACCGAGCTGCGAGTCGGGCAGGTGCTCGGCGTGATGACGCCGAACGGCCGCTTCTCGGCCCACGTCAACCCCGCGCACGACAAGCGCTACGGCGCGGTCGCGGGTGGCAGCGGGATCACGCCGATCCTGTCGAACATCGCGACCGTGCTCGCCGTCGAGCGCCGCAGCCGCGTGACGCTGCTCAACGTCAACCGGCGCCCGTCGAGCGTGATGCTCGGAGCGGAGCTGGACGCGCTGCGCGAGCGTCATGGCGACCGCCTCACGATCCACCACGTCTACTCGCGCGAGCCGTCGCCCGACGGGCGGCCGGCTGGCCGGCTGGACGAGGCGGCGCTGCGGGAGCTGTTCACCGCGACGATGCCGGCCGGGAGATTCCACGAGTGGCTGCTGTGCGGTCCCGAGGGCCTGGTCAACGGCGCGAGGGCCGCGCTGACCGAGCTGAGCGTCAGCCCGCGGCGCATCCACCACGAGCTGTTCGCCGTCTCCGACGCGGACGACGGCGACGACCCGAACGCGCCGGAGATCACGTGCGACGTCACCGTCGTGCTCGACGGAAGACGCACCGAGCTCGAGCTCAGCTCCAACGGGCCGAGCATCCTCGACGCGGTCCTGCCCGACCGGCCGGAGGCGCCGTACTCGTGCAGAGACGGCGTCTGCTCGACCTGCCGCGCGCTCGTCGTCGAGGGCGAGGTCCGGATGAGACGGTCGTCGGGGCTGGACTCGGAGGAGCTCGCCGACGGCTACGCGCTGACGTGTCAGGCGCACCCGGCGAGCAGGCGCGTCGTGCTCGACTTCGACGCCTGAGGGCGTCGGCTACCAGGCCACCACACACGAACCGACCGGGAGCTACGCGATGACTGCAGCCGAACAGGACGTGCGCGCCACCTGCGACGCATGGCTGAGCGCGATCCGGAGCCTCGACTTCGCGGCCACGAAGGAGCTGTGGGACGAGGGCTTCGACGGCAACCTGCTCTACCAGCCCGAGGAGCTCGAGCAGCCGATGACGACGATCAGAGCGCTCGTCGACTACTGGGCGTGGGTCCCCGGACACGTCGAGGCGGTGCCGGAGTGGGACGCGGCCGAGACCGCGGTCCAGGTCATCGGCAACGCTGCGATGGTCTGGCAGAAGCTGACGACGAGCATCAAGCTCAGGGACGTCGAGAGAACGTTCGACGGCATCGTGCGCTGCTCGCTCGGCCTGCGCGCGACCGAGGGCCGCTGGAAGCTCGTCCACTACCACGAGTCGCGCGTCGTCTCCCTCGAGTACGCCGTCGCGTCGCTGACCGGAGCCTCGGCATGAGCCGGATCGTCGTCCTGTGCGCCAGCCCCCGCCCCGATGGCAATTCGATGGCGATGTCGCTGGCGCTGGCGGACGGCGCGCGCGAGGCCGGACACGAGGCCGACATCGTCGAGCTGGGCACCGCGATGACCGAGACGCTGCGCGACTGCCGCACGTGCCGCCGGCCAGACGGGACCTGCTCGATCGAGGACGACTTCGCCACGCTCGTGCACGAGCTCGTTGTCCCGGCCGACGCGACCGTGTACGCCACGCCGCTGTACTGGTACGGGATGGCGGCGAGCCTGAAGAACTACTTCGATCGCCTCACCTGCTACATCGCGGCCAGCTACCCGCGGCGCGACGAGGTCGTGCCCGCGTTGCTCGGCAAGCGGATCGCGCTGCTGCTCGCCTCGGAGGAGCGCTATCCCGCGGCCGGTCACGGCGTCACGTTCCAGCTGCAGGAGATCGCGCGCTACCTGAGAAGCCCGTTCGTGGGCGTCGTCAACGGCATCGGCAACAAGCGCGGCGAGGTCCGCTACGACCCCGACCGACCGCTCGACGCCGCGCGCAGACTCGGCGCCGAGCTGTTCGAGCGCCACCACAGCGACTACTGGATGCAGGCGGAGCGCCCGAACGCCGTGTGGCCCGAGGCTCGCGACGACGCGATCGGCGCCGAAGTCAGCACCTACGACGACATCTGATCGACGCGTGCGGCTACGACGACGCGTGCGGCGGGCGCGAGGGCGCCCAGGTGTCGAGCACCATCAGCGTCTTCGTGCCCGTGACCTGCTTGCTGCGACGCAGGTGGCTGACGATCCGCCGCAGGTCGGAGAGATCCTCGACGGACAGCCACACGAGCGCGTCGGGGTCTCCCGCCGTCATGAACAGCGCGCGCACCTCCGAGAGCGTGTCGAGCACCGACGAGATCTCCTCGATGCTCGCGTTGCCGGCGAACTTCAACTCGACGAACGCCGCCAGATGGAGCCCGAGCTTGGCGTCGTCGACGACGACGGTGTAGCCGGTGATGACGCCGATCGCCTCGAGCCGGTCGATGCGGCGTCTGACCGGCGCGGCGGACAAGCTGACGCGTCTGGCGATGTCGGCCACGGTGCGCCGGGCGTCCGCTCGCAGCAGGTCGAGGATCTGGCGGTCGATCTCGTCGAGCTCGATTCCACGCATCGCGTGAGCCTACGGGCTGACGCCGCCTGGCGCCAGAAGTCTGCGACGAGAGTGGCTTACGCGCTTGATTCATGCCAGGCACGCACGAATCGCACATCATTGTTGCAACCGCGTCCGGATCCGGATTTGCTCCCAGTCGGGCGTCAACCGTGCCCAGGAGAGAGATGACCCTCACGGACGAGCAACATGCCATCCGTCAGATGGCCCGGCAGGTCGCCGACGAGCTGATCGCGCCGCATGCGGCGACGTGGGATCGCGAGCACCGCTTTCCCGCCGAGACCCTGCGCCAGCTCGGCGAGCTGGGGCTGCTGGGCATCTGCATCCCCTCGGCGCACGGTGGCGGCGGCAGCGACTACCTCAGCTACTGCCTCGCGCTCGAGGAGCTCTCGCGCGCCGACGCCGGACTCGGCACGACCGTCGCCGTCCACATCGGCGCCGGTCAGCTGCCGATCCTCGCGCACGGGACTGCCGAGCAGGTCGAGCGGCTGATCCCGCCGCTCGCGCGCGGCGAGGAGCTGGCCGCGTTCGCGTTGACGGAGGCCGGCTCCGGATCCGACGCCGGCGCGATGCGCACGCGCGCCCTCGCCGACGGCGACGCGGTCGCGCTGAGCGGCACGAAGCAGTGGATCACGAACGGGTCCTACGCGCACACGTTCAACGTCTTCGCCCGCGAGGAGGAGCGCATCTCCGGCTTCCTCGTGCGCCGCGGCGCCTCCGGCTTCGCCGTCACGCGCGAGGAGGAGAAGCTCGGGCAGCATTCGTCCTCGACCGCCGACCTGCTGTTCGAGGACACGCCGGCCGAGCGGCTCGGGCCGCCGGGCGCCGGCATGCGGATCGCGCTCTCGACGCTCGACGGCGGCCGCATCGGCATCGCGGCGCAGTCGGTCGGGATCGCGCAGGCCGCGCTCGACCTCGCCTCGAGCTACGCGAAGGAGCGCAACGCCTTCGGACGGCCGATCGCCGGCTTCCAGGCGATCGCGCACCGGCTCGCCGACATGCAGACCGAGATCGAGGCGGGGCGCGCCCTCGTGTGGCGCGCCGCGCAGCTCAAGGACGCCGGCAAGCCGCACACGGTCGAAGGCGCTCAGGCGAAGCTGTTCGCCTCGCGCGTCGCACGTCACTGGACCGGCGAGGCGATCCAGGTGCTCGGCGGCTACGGCTACACGAAGGACTCTCCCGCCGAGCGGTACTTCCGCGACGCGAAGGTGACCGAGATCTACGAGGGCACGAGCGAGATCCAGCGGATCGTGATCTCGCGCGCGCTGCTCGGCGACGCCGCCTCGACCCGATCCGAAGAAGGAGTGCGTGCCCGATGAGTGCCACCCTCGACGTCGTCAGACCGCACGTCGCGCTCGACGACAAGTACGTCGCCGAGTCCGGCCGCGTGCTGATCTCCGGCGTCCAGGCGCTCGTGCGCCTGACGCTCGAGCAACGCCGGCTCGACCGGCGGCGCGGTCACGACACCGGCGTCTTCGTAAGCGGCTACCAGGGCTCGCCGCTGGGCGGCGTCGACCGCGAGATGCAGCGCGCGCACAAGCTGCTCGAGCCGGAGGGGATCGTCTTCCACCCGGGACTCAACGAGGAGCTGGCGGCGACCGCGGTCGCCGGCACGCAGCTGCTGGGCCAGCTGGAGCGGCGCCGCCGTGACGGCGTGGTCGGCTTCTGGTACGGCAAGAACCCCGGCTTCGACCGCGCCGCCGACGCGCTGCGCCACGGCAACGTCAGCGGCACGGCGCCGCTCGGCGGCGCCGTCGCCTGGATCGGCGACGACCCGGAGAGCAAGTCCTCGACGCTGCCCAGCTCGTGCGAGCCGATGTGCCGCAGCCTGCTGATCCCGCTGCTGGCGCCCGGGACCGTCGAGGAGCTGCTGACGTTCGGACTGCACTCCGTCGCGCTGTCGCGGGCCTCGGGCCTGTGGACCGGGATGAAGATCGTCGCCGACGTCGCCGACGCGTCCGCCACCGTCGACGTCGGGCGGCTGCTCGACCAGATCCCCGAGCTGCCGCCACGCGACCGGTTCGAGCCGCCGATCATGCTGCCGCCGTCGAACCTCGCCGCCGAGCAGGACCTGATGACCGCGCGGCTGACGCGCGCCCACGACTACGCGCGGCTCACGCAGCTCAACCGCGTGACGTCCGAGCCCGCCCGGGCGCGCATCGCCGTGGTCGCAGCGGGGACCGCGTACCAGTCGGTGCTGCGCGCGCTCGAGGACCTCGGACTCGACGCCGACGCGCGCCAGAAGGCGGGCCTGCGTCTCGTCAAGCTGGGGATGCCGTGGCCGCTGGAGCGCGGGGAGGTCCGCCGCCTGCTCGGCGACGTCGAGACGGTCCTCGTCGTCGAGGACAAGCTGCCGTTCGTCGAGATGCAGATCAAGGACGCGCTCTACCGACAGCCGGATGCGCCGGCCGTGCTCGGCCAGGAGGACCTCGAGGGGCGGCCGCTGATCCCGGTCAGCGGCACGGTCGTCGCCGACGACGTGGCGCACGCGCTGCGTGTCGTGATCCCCGAGGACCGCCTGCCGGAGGGCGCCGTCGAGCGGCTGGAGCTGATCGTCGCGCGTGTCGCGGCCGGCGAGGCGCCGTCGGCGCTGCCCCAGCGCACGCCGTACTTCTGCTCCGGCTGCCCGCACAGCAGCTCGACGAAGGCCGACGACGACCAGCTCGTCGGCGTCGGGATCGGCTGCCACGTGATGGTCGCGCTCGACACCGGCGGGCGCGGCAGACTGCTCGGCATGCCGCAGATGGGCGGCGAGGGCGCGCAGTGGTTCGGCCTCTCGCACTTCACCGACGACGCGCACTTCGCACAGAACCTCGGCGACGGCACGTTCCACCACTCCGGCTCGCTGGCGATCCGCGCAGCGGTCGCGGCGAGAGTGAACATGACCTACAAGCTGCTCTACAATGACGCGGTCGCGATGACCGGGGGTCAGCGCCCCGAGGGACGCCTCGACGTTCCGTCGCTGACCCGCTGGCTCGCGCTCGAGGGCGTCCAGAAGATCGTCGTGACGACGCCCGACCCGCAGGCCTACGCGGGCGTCACGCTCGACCCGATCGCGACCGTCCGCCATCGCGACGAGAGCGAGGCGGTCCAGCACGAGCTGCGCGACACGCCCGGCGTGACGGTGCTCGTGCACGACGACCGCTGCGCGACCGAGAAGCGCCGGCTGCGCAAGCGCGGCGAGCTGGAGAGCGTGGCCGAGCGGGTGTGGATCAACGAGCGCGTCTGCGAGGGCTGCGGCGACTGCGGCGAGCAGTCGACCTGCCTGTCGGTGCTGCCGGTCGAGACGGAGTTCGGCCGCAAGACGCACATCCATCAGGCCTCGTGCAACTCCGACATGTCGTGCCTGAAGGGCGACTGCCCCTCGTTCGTGATGGTCACGCCGAAGGCCGGCAGCGGCGATGCGAAGGCGCGCACCGCCCCGGCGCTTCCGCTGACCCCGCCGGAGCCCGCGCGCCGCGTCGGCGACGACGTGCTTCTGCGGATGCCCGGGATCGGCGGCACCGGTGTCGTGACGATCTCGCAGATCCTGCAGATGGCCGCCCACCTCGACGGGCGTTTCGCCGCCGGGCTCGAGCAGACGGGGCTGGCGCAGAAGGGCGGGCCCGTCCTGTCCGACGTGCGCATCGCCGCGACCCCCGTCAGCGGCCAGCTGCGCGCGGCCGCGGGCTCGGCCGACGTGCTGCTCGGACTCGACCTCCTCGGCGCCGCGGCGAAGCCGACGCTGACGGCGGCCGACCCGTCCCGCACGATCGCGATCGTCAACACGGCCGCCGTGGCGACGGCGGCGATGGTGACCGACACGCGGGTGACGATGCCGTCCGAGCGGATCGCCCTGAGGCGCATCGAGGCCGCGACGAAGGCAGGCGAGAACCTGTATCTCGACGCCCGCGACCTGGCCGAGCGCCTCTTCGGCGACCACATGCCGGCGAACATGCTGATCGTCGGCGCGGCCTACCAGCACGGCTGCCTGCCGCTCACCGCGGCGGCGATCGAGCGGGCGATCGAGCTCAACGGCGCCGCCGTCGACGTCAACCTCGCCGCGTTTCGCTGGGGCCGGGTCGCGGCGCTCGACCTCGACGCCGTCGAGCGGGCGCTGGCGGGGGCGGCGCCGGCGGCGCTCGCGCCGGCGGTCGACCGGCGGGCGCTCGCGGTGCTGGAGGCCAGCGGCGCCGACGGCGAGCTGCGGCGGCTGCTGGAGGTGCGCATCCCGGAGCTGATCGCGTTCCAGAGCGTCGCGTACGCGCAGCGCTACGCCGACGACGTGATGCGCGTCGCCTCGATCGAGCGTGAGCGCATCGGCGGCTCGCACGAGCTGCCGGTGGCCGAGGCCTACGCCCGCGGCCTCTACAAGCTGATGGCCTACAAGGACGAGTACGAGGTCGCGCGCCTGCACCTCGACGGGATCGAGCGCGCGCGCCTCGAGAGCGCGTTCGGCGCCGACGCGAAGGTGCAGATCATGCTGCACCCGCCGCTGCTGCGCGCGCTGGGCATGAACCGCAAGCTGAAGCTCGGCAGCTGGGTCAGGCCGGGCCTGCGGGCGCTGTACGCGGCGCGGGGCCTGCGCGGGACGCGGCTCGACCCGTTCGGCTACGCCGAGGTGCGCCGCGTCGAGCGCGAGCTGGTCGAGGAGTACCGCGAGCTCGTGCAACGCGCGCTGCTGCGGCTCGAGGGCGGCACCGTCGACCTGATCCGCGAGATCGCCGAGCAGCCCGACGTCGTGCGCGGCTACGAGCAGATCAAGCTCGCCAACGTCGCGCGCTTCCGCGCGCGCACGGGGGAGCTGGTCGAGCAGCTCGAGTCGGGCGAGCGCGCGCCCGCCGAGGTCTGACCGGTCCCGGTCGGCGAGCGCGGCGGCGGCTACGTGTCGGGCGTCGCCCGGGACCAGTGGTGCGCGACGCGGTCGAACAGGTCGTAGGCACGCTCCCGCGCGCCGCGCGCCGCGCGCGCCATCTGCTCACCGAGCGCGTCCGGGTCGATCGCCAGCTCGGCGAGCTGTCGACGGCCGCCCTCGATCCACTCCGCCACCAGCTCAGCCCCGACCTCCGGGTGGAACTGCAGCCCGACGCTCCGGCGCGCCGCGAACGCGAGCGGCATGTCGCCCACGCGGACGAGCTCGCGTGCCGCGGGCGGCACGGTGAAGACGTCCTCGTGCCAGCGGAACCACGGGCCCGGTGGGATCAGCGCGGCATCGACGGTCGGCATCGCCTGCCAGCCCAGCTCGACCCGGGGCGCGCGGCTGACCTCGCCGCCGAGCGCCTTCGACAGCGCCTGCCCGCCGAAGCAGATCCCGAGGATCGGGACGTCGGCGTCGTGCGCCTCCCTCAGGAAGGCGATCTCCTCGGCGATCCAGCCCTCGTGCGACGCGTGCACCGAGCAGTCCGATCCGAGCGTCAGCACCGCATCCGCGCCGCGGGGATCCGGCCAGGCGCCGAGCTCGGGGACCTCGAGCCGCGCGAGCGTGTGTCCGCGGTCGCGCGCCCAGTCGTCGAAGAGGCCGGCGGGCGTGCTGCGCTCGTGTTGGAGGACGAGGATCTGCATTGCTTCAGTAGGGCCGGCCGCTCGTCGGGAGCCGGCGCGTGACCGGTTCCCGACGAGGTGTTCGCTGGATCAGGAGTCGAACTTCGGCAGCGTCAGCTCGCCCTCGCCCTCGATGTAGCCCCAGAACCGGATCGGGCCCTGCGGCGGCATCACCTGGCGGTGCTTCTCGGGCTCCGCCCAGACGGGCGCCTCGATCGCGCCGCTGGCGCCCTCCCACTTGCCGGTCCCGTAGAGGAAGTTGAAGACCGCGGCCTGGTAGTCGTCGCGGATGATCCAGTCGATGCGACCGTGGTTCCAGTCGCCGTCGTCGTCCATGCCCTCGAAGTTCCCGATGCCGGCGTAGACCGTGCCGTCCGCCGAGATGTCGTCGATGCCGGCGTAGCGGGTCCGCACGTGGATGTGACGCCCGTCGTCGAAGGTGTACCGGTGCAGCAGGAAGGTCTCGTAGTTGGCCTTCCAGGTGTTCTCGTCAACGCGGATCGGCGTCGACCAGTTCGCCGTTCCACCTCCTGAGACTCGTACGCGCACGACATCACCAACCTCTCTCGTGGACGCCGAGCCAGCGACTCGGCTGTGGCAACCGGTGTGACGGCGTGAGTGTACTAACCATGTTCGGCGTTCTGCAAGGATTTGCCTTGACATCCTGCGTGCACGCTCTATAAGGTTGACGCACCAAGGCACGGTGCACCTTTCTGGAGAGATGACTGTGTCCCGGCGCTACGACGACGACACGTCTCGGTCGGCTCGCGTCCCAAGGAGGCCGCCGCCGGCTATCGGAATCCGGTTGTGCCTGCTCGTGCAGGCGCCCTTGTCCCGCTCGTTCAAGAGAAAAGGACGCTGCTCATGGCTGATCTCGTCGCTGACGCAGACGTACTTCGGAAGCTCGTAACCGAAGACGACCTCCGAGAGTTCAGGAAGCCGACCTTGGAGGCGCTCAACTTCCCGCCGCACTTCTTCACCTCGCCCGAGATCTTCGAGCTCGAGGTGAAGGAGGTCTTCATGAGAGAGTGGCTCTGCGTCGGGCGGTTGGAGAACGTCCCGAACTCCGGCGACTTCCTCACGCGCGAGATCGCCGGCGAGTCGGTGATCGTGGTGCGCGACGGCGACGGAGAGATCCGCGCGCACGTCAACTACTGCCGCCACCGCGGGAGCCAACTGGTCGAGGGATGCGGCAACACGAAGTCCTTCCGGTGCCCGTATCACGGCTGGATGTATGGCCTGGACGGAAAGCTGCGGGCAGCGCCGGAGTTCCGCCAGACGGTCGACTTCAAGAAGGAGGACTTCCCGCTGCACTCGCTCGGCGTGGAGCTCTGGCAGGGCTTCATCCTCGTCAACTTCGACAAGGACGCTCAGCCCTTCGCTCCGCAGGTGAGCGACATGGAGAAGTGGGGGATGAGCCTGTACGGGATGGGTGGGCAGGTGACGACCCACCAGTGGGAGTTCGAGATCAACTGCAACTGGAAGGCGTATCTCGAGAACTACCACGAGGAGTATCACCTCCCGTGGGTTCACGGTGAGACGTTCCAGGTGTTCACGCCGATGAAGGGATGGACGTTCTTCGAGGGACTCACCGATCAGCCGTGGCAGGTGGGCGTCGGCCAGTTCCCCGGCATCTGCATCGGTGACACCGGCGAGCCGGAGTTCCCCTACAACCCCGATCTGCTCACGAAGGTGCCGATCGAGTACCAGGGGATGCCGATCTGGCTTGCCTTCCCGTTGTTCGGCGCCTTGAACTCGCTCGACGCCACCGTCTGGTTCGCCTTCTTTCCGGACTCCGCCGAGAAGACGCGGTTCGTGATGGGCCTGATGGTCGACAAGGAGATCGCCGAGCGGTACTTCGACGGCGACCCGGACGTCGTCCCGAAGGTCGAGATGTACGCCCGCAACAGCGAGGGGTTCATCTCCGAGGACAACGGGATCGCCGAGACCCAGCACAAGGGGCTGCGCACGCGCGTCGGCGGCGCCGGCCGCTTCTGCGAGCACGAGCTCGGCGCCTGGATGTTCCACGAGTGGCTGATCGACCGGGTCTACGCGCCCGCGCTCGGCTACGGCGAGATCAACGGGCACGGGAAGGCGAACGGCGACGCGAAGCTCGCTCCCAACGGCGCTTCGAGCTCAGAATGAGCGCGTCGTTGCGCATCGTCGACACCGACTCCTACGTCCGTCCGGCGATGGAGCTGCTCTACGAGCAGGGCCGCGGCGACTTCCGCGGACGCTGGGACGAGCTGCGGCCCTTCCTGCGCCTGACCGAGCGTCCGCGGGCGGACCGCGGCGACTGGGGCCATCCCTCGCTGCGGCTCGAGACGGCGAGACATGGACTGCGCGCTCGGCAGGAGAACGGCGGCGTAGCGACGGCGAGCGACGCATGGGGCGAGGATGCGGAGACGGCCCCCGAGCAGCCGGTCGAGGAGGGGATCCTCCACGACAACGCAACCGGCCGGCTGCGTCAGCTCGACCGCGCCGGCATCGATCTGCAGCTGATCGGTCCCGGTCCGGTTCCGTGGCTGAGCACGGAGGTCGGGCGCGATCTCTCGGTCGGCTTGATCGAGGCGTACAACCGCTACATCGTGACGTACTGCGAGGCGGACGCCAGTCGGCTCAAGGCGGTGCTGCTCGTGCACGGCGGAGATCCCGCCTGGTCGGCCGAGAACATCCGACTGCTCGCGATCGAGCCGTGCGTCGCCGCGCTCGCGATCTGCCTGCCCGCGGGCATGCCGCTCGACGCCCCCGCTCTCGAGCCGATCTGGAACGAGATGACGGACGCCGGCCTGCCCCTCTTCCACCACGCGTTCATCGAGGGGTGGCCGTCGTTCCCCGGCCACCGGGATCTGTGGAGCAACCCGCTGATGGCACGGGCCGCCGCGCACCAGTGGAGTGCGCAGCGAGCGCTGGCGTCGCTCGTCTTCGGCGGCCTGTTCGATCGGTATCCGACGCTGCGCGTCGGCTTCGGCGGGGCCGGATCGGGGTGGCTGCCGTCGTGGCTGTGTCAGCTGCGCGGGCAGGCGCACCAGTTCCCGGGACGTGCCGCTGAGCTGAAGTGCGACCCGCTCGACTATGCGCGCGACGGACGCATCTACGTCGGGCTCGAGCCGTACGAGGGCGAGGCGATCGCGGCGAGCGTGATGACGCTGCTGGGTGAGGACGCGCTCGTCTACCAGTCTCACTTCCCCTATGGGAACACCAACTTCCCCGACGCCCGCGGCGGCGTGCTCTCGTGGAGCACGACGTCCGCCGCCGTTGAACGCAAGGTCCTCTCCGAGAACGCGGAGCGGTTCCTGCGCATCACGTAGGTCGCTGCACAGACGCACCAGGACGCCATGAGCTCGGCGTGGGCTGCCGCTCCCGCCGTCGTCGTCGAGACGAAAGAGAACCGCATGACTGAAGTCGTACTGTCGAGCTACTCGCCGGTCAAGAGCGGGTGGTCGGAGGAGTTTGAGCAGGAGGCGCAGGCGCTCCGCCAGCGGCTCGTCGAGCAGGGCGTCAAGTACTGCCTGTCGACGTGGGTCGACACGCACGGTCGCTCGAAGGCGAAGGTCACGCCGATCGACAACTTCGACAAGATGATCCGCGGGATCGCGCCGCTCTACGGCGTGCACGCGATCGACGGCATGGGCGACTACGGCCCGGCCGATCCGGACCAGTCGGTGCGACCCGACATGGACTCCGTCGTGGTCTGCCCGTGGGATCGGACGCTGGCGTGGTTCGCGGGCGACATGTACTGGAACGGAGGCGTCAGCTACCCCGTCTGCGCGCGCTCCGCGCTGAAGCGCCAGATCGCGCGGGCGCGCGCGCTCGGCCTCGAGATGCTCGTCGGCGTCGAGCCCGAGATCTACGTCTACCGGGAGGACGAGTCGGGCGCGATCGTGCCGTACAGCAAGATCGATCGCGGCCCCACCTGGGCCTACGACGTCGACGTCGTGCTGACGGCGATGCCGTTCCTCGGCCGCGTGACGGAGGCGCTGCAGGAGCTCGGCTGGGGAGCCGACGCGCTCGTGCAGGAGGGCGGGCGCTCGCAGTACGAGTTCGACTTCGGCTACACGGACGCGCTCGGGACCGCCGACCGCTGGATCCTGCTGAAGGAGATTCTCAAGCACGCGGCCCGCGCCGAGGACGCGTTCGTGACGATGATGCCGAAGCCGTTCGACGACTCCTTCCGCTCGGGGCTGCACTTCAACATGAGCCTGGTCGACGCGGACGGGAGGAACCTGATGCGCTCAGAGGACGATCCGCGCGGGTACGGCCTCTCGGAGCTGGCGTATCAGTTCATCGCCGGCCAGTTGAAGCACGCGCCCGCGATCACGGCGACCGCCTGCCCGACGGTCAACTCCTATCGCGGCTTCGTCGGGAGCCTCCCCGGCATCGCCGGACTGAGCGCCGACATGAGCTGGGCGCCGGTCGCGATGGCATACGGCCCGAACAACCGCTCCGCGATGCTGCGGCTGCCGCAGGGACGCAACTGCATCGAGAACCGCGCGACGGACCCCAGCTGCAACATCTACCTCGCCTTGGCGATGACGCTCGGCGCCGCCCTCGACGGCATCGAGAACCGCCTCGATCCCGGCGAGCCGACGCTCCAGAACCTCTACGAGATGTCGGACGAGGAGCGGCTCGCGAGCGACATCGCGATGCTGCCCCAGACGCTCGGCGACGCCGTCGCGCAGTTCGACGCCGACCCGCTCTCCGAGCAGGTCCTCGGTCGCGAGCTGAAGGCCGCGTTCCTCAAGCTCAAGCTGGCGGAGTGGGCGGACTACACGCGCCACGTGTCGGATTGGGACCGTGACCGCTACCTCAACTTCTTCTAGGCCGACGGTGAGCAACGTGACCAACCAGGCCAACGCCGCCGCGTTCGAGCGCATCTGCGCCGCGGAGCCGCTGCTGCTCGACGTCCGTCCGGCGATCGAGGTCGTGCCGGGCATGACGCCTGCGACGGTCCTGACCTCAGGCGCGCCGCGCACGTGGGACGAGTACGTCGGCGGACAGAGAGACGCGATCGTCGGCGGCGCGCTGTACGAGGGACTCGCGGTCGACCCCGAGGGCGTCGACCGCGAGGTCCGGGCCGGCACGATCTCGATCGGCGTCTGCCAGGACCACGCGTGCGTCGGATCGCTCGCCGGCATCTACACGGCGTCGATGCCCGTCTTCGTCGTCGAGAACGCGACGACCGGGGAGCATGCCTTCTGCAACCTGTTCGAGGGCCCCGACCCGCAGCGGCTCAACTACGGCATCTACAACCAGACCGTCGCCGACACGCTCGATCACCTCCGCGACGTGATCGGGCCGATCCTCGGGGAGGCGATCCGAGCCGGCGGTCCGATCGAGCTCAAGCCGATCATGCGCCGGGCGCTGAACATGGGTGACGAACTGCACAGTCGCAACACGGCGGGCACCGTCCTGTTCTCGCGCGAGCTCTTCCCGCGGCTGCTGGAGATCTACGAGCGGCGTCCTCGGGACGTGCGGGACGTGCTCGAGCATCTCAGCTCAAGCGACTACTTCTTCCTGCGGCTGTCGATGGCGGCGTCGAAGGCGACCGCCGACGCGGCGCGCGAGATCGAGGGCTCGAGTGTCGTGACGGCGATGGTCCTGAGCTGCGGCGACTTCGCGATCCGCGTCGGCGGCCTCGGCGGCGACTGGTTCCGTGCCGCGATCCCGCGCGTCGACGCGAAGCTGTTCGACGGGCACACCGACGACGACGTCGAGTTCATGGGAGGGGAGAGCTGCCTCGCGGAGACGGTGGGACTCGGCGGCTTCGCGCAGGCGGCGGCGCTCACATTGCAGGACTACCAGGGCGGCTCGCCCGAGCGGATGGCGGCGATGAACCGTGAGATGTACGACATCACCGTCGGCGAGCACCCCTACTTCCGGATCCCGCTGTTCGGCTTCCGCGGCTGCCCCACCGGCATCGACGTCCATCGGGTCGTCGAGACCGGCATCACCCCGGTGCTCGACATCGGCGTCGCCGGCAGAGGCGGAGGCCAGATCGGGGCTGGCGTGCTGCGGACGCCGCTCGCATGCTTCGCCGCCGCCGCCGAGGCTCACACGGCGCGATACGGACACCACGAGTCACTTCAACTGAAGGGAAGTCGCTGATGCGGGTCCTCCAGAAGCCAGCGGTCGCTCGGGTCCGGGCGGACGATCTCACGCAGCGAGTCGGCGTCGAGCGGATCGTCGCCCGCGGCGTCGACCTCGCCGATCTGATCGACCGGCTCCTCGGCGCCGCCGCCTCGGAGCTCGTCGCGTACTTCGCCTACCTCGGGTTGCGCGCGCAGCTGACCGGCAGCGACACGCAGCAGGCGGCGTGCGAGGAGGCGCGCCTCAACAACCGCGCCCACTTCGAGCTGATCGCGCCGCGCATCTACGAGCTCGGCGGAGCGATCCCGACCGACGTCGGGGACTTCACGCTCGGCGAGCAGGTCGCCTGGGCCGGGCCGCTCTCCGAGCAGAACGGCGCCGGCACCACGGCCGCGGCGGTGCTCCAGGCCCTGCTCGGCCACGAGCGCTCCGGCATCCACGCGTGGAGCGACGTCGCCGATCTCACCTTCGGCACCGACACCCGCACGTACGCCCTGGTCGCGCGGATCCTCGACGACAAGGTCCAGCACGAGGCCCGCTTCATCGAGCTGCTTTCGAAGGAGCGTGACGGCGTCAGCCGCCCTTCGGGCCACGTCCCCTCGCAGCCGGTGCGCGACGGGGTGTGACGGTGAAACGCAAGACAACGTGACGCGCCGGCGAGCCGGTGTGCGGAAGGAGTGCGTGATCATGACTGCGAGTGCCGACGTCGGACCGGAGGAGCAGCGGGAGCAGTGGCAGCGCGAGTGGGGCGAGCTGACCCGCCTCGCGGACGAATCGCTTCCACAGGCGCTGGTCAAGATGGACGACCTGCTCGAGCGGATGCTCGTCGCACGCGGGTATCCGGTCGACACCGAGGAGGAGCGGGCGAGCGGCGGGGTGTACGTCCCGGGCGACGACAGCACGGACGTGCTCGAGGACTTCTTCCAGGCCCGCGCGATGATCCGGGTCCTCGACGGCAAGTGGCCGCCGATGGGGAAGGCGCTGCAGAAGACGTTCGAGGCCTACGAGGTCCTCTACACATGGTTGATGAGCGGGTCGTAGGGACCGCGCCCGACGGGCGGCCTTGGACGACGCTGATGACGAACGAAGGAGAGAACATGACGCAATTCGGGGAGATCGGCAGCACCGTCCTCGAGAACGCCCACGACGAGGAGCTCGTCCGGCGGCTGTTCACCGAGGACCACGTCGCGATCGAGACGTGCGCGACCGGCTATCGCTACGAAGGCATCGAGGAGGTCATCCACCGGGAGTTCGGACGCTGGGTCGCGGCGTTCCCCGACCTCGCCGTCGCGGTCACGAACGTCTCCGCCTCGGGCGATCTCGAGATGGTGGAGGCGATCGGGACGGGCACCCACCAGGGCCTGTTCGATCTCGGCGGCGACCTGGAGCCGACCGGGCTGAGCATGAACCTTCCGTTCGTGTCCGTCTATCGGATCGAGGACGGCCGTGCGACCCACAGCCGTCACTACTGGGACGACGCCGTGATCATGAACCAGCTCGGCGTGCTCGAGCTGAAGCGCTCGCGCGTCGGGGCGCTCGAGCTGACCTGAGGGGAGATGCGGCGACGGCGGCTGTCGGAGGGAGCGACGCACGAGCTGGTTCGCGGCCTCGGTGCGCTGCTCGGCGCCGACCGTGTCCTGACCGGCCGGGATGTGTGCGACCAGCACGGACGTGACGAGTCGTTCCATCCCGGCGCGGCGCCCGATGCGGTCGTCTATCCCGCGAGTGCGGAGGAGGCGGCGGCGATCGTTCGCGTCTGCCGCGATCACCGCGCGCCGATCGTCCCGTTCGGCGCCGGCACCTCGCTCGAGGGGCACGTCGCGGCGCTGCACGGCGGCGTCTGCGTCGACATGAGCGGCATGAACCGGCTGCTGCGGCTGTCGGTCGCGGATCTCGACGTGACGGTGGAGGCGGGCATCACGCGTCATGGGCTCGACAGGCGGCTGCGTCCTGAGGGCGTCTTCTTCCCCGTCGACCCGGGCGCGGACGCGACGCTCGGCGGGATGGTCGCCACCGGCGCGTCGGGCACGACCACCGTCCGCTACGGAGGCATGCGCGAGAACGTGCTCTCGCTGCTCGTCGTCACCGCCGACGGCGAGCTGCTCCGCACGCGCTCGCGCGCGCGCAAGTCGTCGGCCGGCTACGACCTGACGCGTCTCTACATCGGCTCGGAGGGAACGCTCGGACTGATCTGCGAAGCGACGCTGCGCGTGCATCCCACGCCGGAGGCGACGGCTGCCGCGACGTGCAGCTTCACGACGCTGCGCGATGCCGTCGACTGCGTCGTCGCGATGCTCCAGGAGGGCATTCCCGTGGCACGGATCGAGCTGGCCGACGAACGGCAGATGGAAGCGATCAACCGCCACGACGACCTCACCCACATCGTCGCGCCCACGGTCTTCCTCGAGCTGCACGGATCGCCCGCCGACGTCGGGATCCAGGCAGGGGAGGCGCAGCGGATCGCCGCCGACCACGGGTGCAGCGCCTACCGCGCCGCGACCGACGAGCGCGAGCGACGGGCGCTGTGGCGGGCTCGCCACCGCGCCTACGACGCGGCGCGCGCGCTGCGTCCGGGCGCGCGCGCGATGACGACGGACGCCTGCGTGCCGATCTCGGCGTTGGCCGACTGCATCGCCGAGACGCAGGAGGACATCGCGACGTGCGGCCTGACGGCGACGATCGTCGGACACGTGGGGGACGGGAACTTCCATGTGATCCTGCTGCTCGGCCACGACGACGGCGAGGAGCTCGCGCGGGCGCGCGCCCTTCACGACCGCCTCGTCCGCCGTGCGATCGACCACGGCGGTACGTGCACCGGCGAGCACGGCGTCGGCCTCGGCAAGATGCGCTATCTCGAGCTCGAGCACGGGCCCGCGGGCGTGAAGGCGATGCGGGCGCTCAAGCGCGCGCTCGACCCGGAGTCCCTCTTCAACCCCGGCAAGATCGCCGAGGGCTCGTGGGGTCTATAGCCGTCCGTCGAACCCGCTCGGCGGCGAGTCGACCCAGACCACGACGGTTCTCTCCGTGCCGGGATTGCGCCAGCGGTGCGGACGCGAGCTGCGGAACGTGATCGCGTCCATCGGATGGAGCACGTGCGTCTGCGTCTCGTCGAGGGTGACCTCGAGGTCACCGCTCAGCACGAGGATGAACTCCTCGCCGCCATGGTTGTAGCTCCCCTGGCTCCCGCGTCCCGGCAGGATCGTCATCAGATGAGCGCTGAGGTCGAGGCCGTGCCGGTTCAGCTTCTCGATCTCCATCCCGGGGAAGTCGACGGACGGGTGCGGGCGGTCGTCCTTGCGGACCACGACGTCGTCGCCGACGCCCTCGCTGCCGATCAGCTTGAGGAAGTTGCTGCCCAGCGCCTCGGCCAGCTTGCCGACCGACGCCATCGAGGGGCGCGTCAGCGAGCGCTCGATCGCGCTGATGTGCGACGCGCCGAGGCCGGTTCTGGCTGCGACGGCGCGGAGCGAGAGACCCTGTTCCTGCCGCAGGCGCCGGATGTGCTTCCCGAACCCGTCCGAGTCCTCGATCCCGTTGCCCGTGCCGGCTTCGTCGGTCGGGGGCGCCGTCGTGACGCCGAGGACACTTCGCACACCTGGTGCGTTGAGTCGGTCGCGATGAATCAAGTCGCGGATCTGCCGCGCGCGCTCGATGTCGTCGTAGGTGTAGAGCCGATAGCCGTTCGCGCCGCGCATGGGTGAGAGGAGTCCCTGACGCTCCCAGTCGCGGATCACGGCTCGTGTCACCCCTACCAGCTCGGCTGCCTCGCGGATGTAGAAGATCGCGGTCGGATCGGAGGCGGCATCGCTACGAGCGGAGGCTCTCTTGCGTGGCTGACGGGGCGACATTCAAATCCATCATAGGGACCGCCAGGGAGGCGTGGGCCGCGGACGGACGTCCGTGCGCACCGGCACTTCCGCCAATGGACCGGCTTGACAACCTACTCGCACGTCATCTAAGGTTAGTGCACTACAGCGTCGCGCTCGCTTCGCCTGCGGCGATGGCATGACGGACCTTGGAGAACGCCTCGCCCACACCGAGCCGGTCATGCGCCAGTGCCGTGACTTCAGCCAATTACGGTCGAGCCGAGAGGAACAGATGAGATGGATGCCGAAGGGATCACGCCGCGCTTGGCGGTTAGTGACACTAAGCGTCATGCTCACAATTGGGGTGAGTGCCTGCGGTAGCAGCTCGTCGACGCCGTCATCGTCCTCGAGCCCGACGTCGACGTCCGCCTCGGCGGCGTCCACCGGCGCGAGCCAGACGAGCGCCGGCGCCGGTGACGGGGTTGCCGCAGCGGACAAGAAGCTCGCCGCGCTCTACAAGTACCAGTTCTTCCACGCGCCTCCCGCGACGTCGCCGCCGGCGCAGCGTGGGAAGAAGGTCTGGGAGATCAGCGTCGGACTCGGGCTGCCCGCCTCCGGGCTCTTCGCGGAGTCCACGAAGGCGGCCGCCAAGGCGCTCGGATGGAATCTCACCGTCTATGACGCCAAGCTCGACCCGAGCCTCTTCCAGGACGGCATCCGCCAGGCGATCGCCGCCAAGGCCGACGGCATCCTGCTCTACAACGTCGACTGCAGCCTCGCCCGCTCCGCTATGACGGAAGCGAAGGCGGCCAAGATCCCGATCGTCGGAGCGGAGAGCCTCGACTGCAGCGACAGCAAGCCCGGTGACGAGTCGCTCTTCTCCGGCACGGTCGTCTATCCGCAGGGCAGCTTCAGCAACTGGGTGCGGTTGATGGGGACCGCGCAGGCCGACTGGGTGATCGCCAAGACGCGGGGCAAGGCAAAGGTCATCACGTTCGTGCAGAACGACCTGCAGACGGTGGTCATCCTGAACGACGCGTTCCGCAAGGAGCTCGCGACCTGCGCGACCTGCAAGCTGGTTCGCACGGTCCAGTTCACCGGTGGCGACATCGGCCCCAAGCTCCAGGAGAAGGCGCAACAGGCGATCTTGCAGACGCCGGACGCGAACGCGATCGTCTCGCCGATCGACGACTACATGACCGCCGGTCTCGCGTCGGCGATCCAGAGCTCCGGGCGCAAGGACCAGCTCGAGGTCATCGCAGGCGGCGGCTACGCCGCCAACCTCGAGATCGTGCGCAAGAACCAGGGCCAGAACGCGGGCTACATCAGCTCGATCGCCTGGGAGGGATTCGGCGCATCCGACTCCCTGAACCGGCTGTTCGCCGGTCAGAAGCCGGTCGACTCCGGCAACGGCATCGGGATCTACGACAACGATCACAACCTCGGCACGTCTGGGGCTGCGGCGGTTCCGATCGACTTCGTCGCCGCCTACGAGAAGGCGTGGGCGGGTCAGAAGTGACGAGCCAGGCGGGCATCGGGCACACGTCCAGCCTCCTGCGGATCACCGACGTGAGCAAGGCCTACGGCGGCACGCAGGCACTGGCCGGCGTGTCGCTCGAGGTCGCGCGGGGGAGCATCCACGCGCTGCTCGGCGGCAACGGCTCGGGCAAGTCGACGCTCATCAAGATCCTCGCGGGCGTCGTGGCCGCCGACGCCGGCGAGTTGCAGCTCGGGGGCGTCGTGCAGGATGCGCGCTCCCAGACGCCGGCGCGGGCTCGCGCGTGCGGACTGCACTTCGTCCATCAGCAGAGCTCGACGTTCCCCGACCTCAGCATCGCCGAGAACATCGCGATCGGACGCGGCTACGAGACCGGCGTCGGGGGGCGGGTGAAGTGGTCGGCGCTGAAGCGGCGCGCGCGGGAGGTCATGCGGCGGTTCGACCTCGATCAGGACCCCGACACGCTCGTGGGGGACCTCGGGCCGGCGATGCAGATGATGGTCGCGATCGCACGCGCGCTGCAGGGGCAGGAGGGAGCCCATGACGGCGTGCTGGTGCTCGACGAGCCGACCGCCAGCCTGCCGCGACACGAAGTCGCGCTCCTGCTCTCCGCGCTCGAGCGCTACGCGCGCGCGGGGCAGACGATCATGTACGTCTCGCATCGCCTCGACGAGGTGATGGCGGTCGCGCACCGCGCGACCGTGTTGCAAAACGGCCACGTCGTCGCCACCCGCGAGCGCGATGAGCTCGACGAGGACACGCTCGCCGCGCTGATCGTCGGGCGCGCGGTCGATGCGGCCGCCGACCGGTCGGTGGGCGAGCCCGGCGCGGTGGTGCTCGAGGCACGAGGGCTGACGCGCGACGGGCGCGCGATCCAGGTGCACGGCGGCGAGGTCGTCGGCCTCGCCGGACTGCTGGGATCGGGACGGACGACCCTGCTGCGGAGTCTCTTCGGTGAGGTTCCGGCGACCGGTGACGTCCGCGTCGACGGGCATCCGGTGCGCCTCGGGGATACGCGCCGAGCGATGCGGGCCGGCTTCGCCTACATCCCCGAGGACCGCCCCGCGGACGCGGCGTTCGCCGATCTGAGCGTCAGGGAGAACATCTCGATCGCGGCGCTGTCGACGTACTGGAAGCGCCTCCACATCCGCCGCCGGGCCGAGCGCGACGAGACCAGGAGGCTGATGCGCGCCTTCGGCGTTCGCGCCGCATCCGACGAGTCGCCGCTCGCGTCGCTGTCGGGCGGCAACCAGCAGAAGGTGATCCTCGCGCGGTGGCTGCAGCGCGCTCCGCGCGTGCTGCTGCTCGACGAGCCGACCCAGGGGGTCGACGTCGGGGCCCGCGCCGAGATCCACGCGCTGATCCGCGAGGTCGTCGACGCGGGGGCCGCTGCGCTCCTCGTCACCTCCGACTTCCGGGAGCTGGCGTCGGTCTGCGACCGGGCGATCGTCATGCAGCACGGATGCGTGACCGCCGAGCTCACGCGTGCCGACCTCCAGGAAGAAGCCCTCAACATCGCGGTGTACGCGGGGAGACCTGAGTCATGAGTCCGGAGCCCGAACTGCACGTGTCCATGCCCGAGCCGCCCGGCGGGACCACGGCCGTCCTGGCGCCGGCGGAGGCCCGGCGGCGCCTGATGCGTTTCGGCGTGCACTCGCTGGAGGCCTATGCGCTGCTGATCCTGCTCGTGCTGATCGCCGTCTTCTTCACCTTCTGGTCGAAGACGGCGGACACGTTCCTGACGAGCGCCAACCTCCGGATCCTCGTTGCCAATCAGGCGGTCACGGCGATCATCGCCCTTGGCGCGCTGATCCCGCTCGTGTGCAACGAGTTCGACCTCTCGGTCGGCGCCACGGCGGGCGTCGCCGCCGTCTTCGTCGCCGACGCGATCTCCAACGGCATGCCCGTGCTCGCAGCGATCCTGCTCGGGATCGCGATCGGGGCACTGGTCGGAGGCGTCAACGCGGTGCTCGTCACCCGCATGGGGGTCAACGGCGTCATCACCACCCTCGGAACCTCGACGATCCTTGCCGGTGTCGTCTCGCAGAAGACGGGCGGCCTCTCGATCGTGAGCAACATCCCCGCCAGCGTCACGAAGTTCGGTGGCGGCACGTGGATCGGCATCCCGCGCGTCGCCTTCGCGCTCGCGCTCGTCGCGTTGGGCGTGTACTACCTGCTCGGTCACACCCCACTGGGCCGCTACACGTACGCCTTCGGCTCGAATCGGGCTGCCGCGCGCCTCGTGGGGGTACGGACGAACGTCGTGCTGGCCGTCAGCTTCGTCCTGGCCGGCGCGCTGTCGGGCGCCGCGGGCGTGCTGTCGGTCGCTCGCGCCGGAGGCGCCGACCCGAACGTGGGGCCCGGGTTCACGCTCCCGGCGCTCGCGGCCGCCTTCCTCAGCGCTGCGGCGATCAAGCCCGGTCGCTACAACGTCGGCGGCACGCTGGTGGCGATCTTCTTTCTCGCGGTGCTCAACAGCGGCTTGAACCTCGCCGGCGCAGCGCCCTACGTGTCGAGCTACGTCAACGGCGTTGCGCTGATCATCGGCGTCGGTCTGGCGGTGTTGCTCGCACGGAAGAAGCGCGGGAGCTAACGTCGCCGGCCGCCGCTCCGCATCTTCCCAGGGGCATCACGTCGCTTCGCCGCGTAGGAAGCGCAGGACCAGCGAGGCGAAGCGGACGCGGTCGCCGAACAGGAAGGCGTGGCCGCCGGGCAGCAGCCGCATGCGGGCGCCTGGGATCAGCCGCGCGAGGCGCCGCGCGTTCTCCGGCGGGACGACGACGTCGTCCCGTCCGCCGGCCACGAGCGCGGGCAGCCGCAGGCGCCTCAGCGCCCGCGCGTTGGCGTTCGAGCGCAGCCACGGGTCCTCGGCCCCGACCTGCACCCGCACCGTCGCGGCGGGGACGCCGAAGTCGTCGGGAATCGCGCCCGTGGCGCTCGCCCGCTCCAGTCGCGTGAGGAAGGCGCGGCCCTCCGCCTGCCCCGCGCGCGTGCGCGGGTAGAGAACTCGCAGCACGGCGGCGTCGGACGGGGCGGGGTCGCTGTCGATCCGCTGGTCCGCCGGCGGACCGAGCACGGAGCGGTCGCCGCCTGCGTTGGTGCCGGCGAGCACGAGCCGGCCTACCGACTCGGGATGGCGGATCGCGAGCTGCTGGGCGACGAAGCCACCCATCGACCACCCGAGCACGTCGGCCCGCGGGACGCCGAGCGCGCGCAGCAGGCCGGCTGCCGCGTCAGCCAGCGCCGCGAACGAGGTATGCGTGCCGCGCAGGGGCGACGAGCGGCCGACGCCCGGATAGTCGAACAGGATCAGGCGCCGTCCGTGCGCCAGCCGTGCGAGCAGCGCCGGGTCCCATTCAGCCATCGTCGAGCCGGTTCCGATCGCCATCAGCAGCGGCGGCCCGCTGCCTCGCTCGTACCAGGCGATGCGGGCGCCGCCGATCTGCGCGATCCTGACCTCGGCGCGAAACGCCGCGGCTGATCCAGCCGGCGCGCGTGCGAGCGCGGCGGCGAACAGGGCGGCCGCCACCGCCGCGCCGGTCGCGGCCCTGCGCGTGTGCCCGCTCGTCATGCCCTCGCGGCTGCGGCTGCGGCTGCGGCTG
>JAOPZA010000107.1 GCA_025964325.1 Conexibacter sp. | reverse complement strand
AGACGGCGAACGCGATCCGTGACGGCACGTTCGCCTTGATCATGCCCGTGATCACGTCCACGCGCGGGCTCTGGGTCGCGAGCACGAGGTGGATCCCGACCGCACGCGCCTTCTGGGCCAGGCGGATGATCGAATCCTCCACGTCGGCCGGGGCGACCATCATCAGGTCGGCGAGCTCGTCGATCACGCAGAGGATGTAGGGCAGCGCCGGCTCGCCGCGCTCGGCGCGCCGTCTGTTCAGCTCCGGCAGCGAACGGGTCCGCGCGAGCGACATGATCCCGTAGCGCATCTCCATCTCTCTGACGAGGTTCTGGAGTGCGTTGGCGGCCAGCCGCGGGCTCGTGATGACCGGCGTCAGCAGATGCGGAATCGACTCGTAGTGGTTCAGCTCGACCTGCTTGGGATCGACCAGCACGAGCTTCACCTCGTGCGGGTCGGCGTGCAGCAGGATGCTCGACAGCATCGCGTTGACGCAGCCGGACTTGCCGGCGCCGGTCGTGCCGGCGACCAGCAGGTGCGGCATCTTCGCGAGGTCGACGCCGATCGCGCGGCCGGCGACGTCCTTGCCGAGCCAGACCGTCAGCGGCGACCAGTCGGCCGGCGGCTCCTGGAAGACGTCGCCGAGGTGGACGATCCGGCGCCTCGCGTTCGGGACCTCGACGCCGACCGCCTGCTTGCCGGGGATCGGCGCGAGGATGCGCACGTCGGTCGCCGCCAGCGCGTAGGCGAGGTCGTCCTTCAGGTTCGCGACTCTGCCGACCTTGATGCCGGGCGCCAGCCGCAGCTCGTAGCGCGTGATGTGCGGGCCCGAGACCATGCCGACGACCTTCGAGTCGATCCCGAAGTGGCCGAGCGCCTCCACCAGCTGGCCGGCCGTTCTCTCCTGGCCGACCGTGTCGGGCTTGTTCTGGTCCGCGGTCGAGCGGGTCAGGAAGCGCGGGTCGGGCATGTGCCACTCGAACTCGGGGTCGTCGGTCACATGCGCGCGGTAGCGGCCCTGCGGCGTCAGGTCGGCCGGATCGACGGTCACCGGGCCGCCGGTCGTGACGCCGGGCTCCTCGGCCTCCTCCAGCTCCAGCTCGGGGATCTCGTCGGTGACGGCGTCGGGCGTCGCGTCGAGGGCGTCGGCCCGCGGATCGGACTCGTCGTCACCGGTCGTCCGCGCCGCCGTGGCGCGCCGGGCGGTCGGCGGATCGCCGAGCGGGAGCGGGACGCCGTCCTCGCCGAAGAGGTCGGGATAGCGCTCGGCGCCGTCGAGCGACGGCGCCTCGACGTGGGTCGCGCGCACGACGAGTCGCGCGTCGTCGAGCTCGGGCGGCGTCAGCGGCTCGGGCACTGCGCCGTCCTCGTCGTCGTCGAGCGCGGCGGCCGGCGGCGGCGTACGAGGCACGCGCGGCGCGGCGGTGCGGGGCGCGCGCGCGGCCGGAGCGAGCGTCGCCGCGCCCGTGCGCGCCATCCGCGCGCCGTGGTCGGCGGTGCTGCGCAGGACGCCGGCGATCGTCACGCCGCTGACGAGCAGCAGGCCGGCGAGGAAGAGGAAGACGGCGAGGATGTGCGCGCCGACGTCGGAGAAGAGCTTCGAGCTGATCCAGTAGAGCGTCTCGCCGACGGCGCCGCCGCGGCCCTCGAGCACGTCCTGCGCCCACGCGGCCCGCGGGACGCCGCCGCCGAGGCCGAGCGTGCCGGCGGCGAACGCCAGCGTGACGGCGCCGAAGAGGCACCAGGCGCCGGCGCGCAGCGGCCGCACGGCGGGCAGCAGCGTGCGGGCGATCACGAGGATGCCGGCCAGGACGAGGACGGCGGGGACGGCGTACGCGACCTGGCCGAGCAGCAGCCGCAGCCCCGTCTTGCCGGCGTCGCCGACCTCGCCGCCGGCCGAGCCGAGGTACATCACGAAGGCGAGGAACACGCCGAGCGCGGCGAGCCCGAGTCCGAGCAGGTCGAGCTGGTGCGGCGTCAGCTCCGGCAGGTGTGGGCGCGGCAGTCCGGGTGCGGGCGCGCGGCGAGCGCGCGCACGCGACTTCGGACGCGTCTTCGCTGGGGTACGGCGGCGGGTCGTGGCCATCTTCTGGCCTCTGTTCGACGCACGCCGGCAAGCCCCTCCCGGGAGTTCGGGGAACGAGGACGGGCCCCGGCGCGCTAACGACTGCGTAAAATCCCGCACCGAGCACCTGTTTTGCGCATACCATCGAACTGATGAGCGATTACGCCCGCCCTGCCCGCGTCCTGGTCGTCGAGGACGATCACGACATCGCCGAGGTGCTCCAGCGCTCGCTGCGGATGGAGGGCTACGACGTGCGGCTCGCCGGCGACGGCGTCGCCGCGCTCGACGAGGCGCATGCCTTCCTGCCCGACCTCGTGATCCTCGACCTCGGGCTGCCGAAGCTCGACGGGATCGACGTCGCGAAGACGCTGCGCGAGGGCGACGACGTGCCGATCCTGATGCTGACGGCGCGCGACGCGCTGGACGCGCGCGTCGAGGGCCTCGACGCCGGCGCCGACGACTACCTCGTCAAGCCGTTCGAGCGGCAGGAGCTGCTGGCGCGGCTGCGGGCGCTGCTGCGCCGACGCCCGCCGCGCGGCTCCGCCCCGCTCGTCGTCGGCGACCTGCGGCTCAACCCCGACACGCACGAGGTCGAGCGCGACAGCCGCTCGATCGAGCTGACGCAGCGCGAGTTCGAGCTGCTCGAGTACCTGATGCGCAACGAACGGATCGTGATCTCGCGCCAGCGCCTGCTCGACGAGGTGTGGGGCTACGACCCGTTCTCGACGACGAACACGATCGAGGTGTTCGTCTCCAATCTGCGACGGAAGCTGGAAGCGGGCGGTGAGCCTCGGCTCCTCCATACGATCCGCGGCGCAGGCTACGTCCTCCGCGTATAGGCGGATCCCGACCCGCTGGCGGCTGGCCGGCGGCTCGGCGGCGCTGACGTTCGTGATCCTCTGCGGCTTCGCGTTGATCGTGGGCGTGCTGACGACGCGGCAGATCCGGATCCAGTTCGACGACCAGGTGCGGCAGACGGCAGACCTGCTCTCGCAGCGGGCTCACGTGAAGTTCGACACGAGTGCGCCCAACCAACCGCCGGATTGCGGGCGGCTCGGTGATCTCGCGAGCGCGGACGGCGCGAAGGTGCGAGTCATATACGAGCAGACCGGCCAGATCATGTGCGTGTACGGAGGCGCGCACCCGTTGACGCCGTCTTTCTCGCTCGAGCACACGTTCCCGAACGAGCAGCATGGCTATCGCCTCGAGGCGCGTCGCGTCGGGGTCGATCCGGTCGGCACGGCGATCATCCTCTACGCCCGCCCCGTCTCGGCAACCGACACGACCGCCGGCAAGGTCCGCTTCTTCCTCTTCTTCGGCGTCCTCGGCGGCAGCGTGCTGGCGCTGCTCGCCGGCCTGGCGATCGCCCGTCGCGCGATGGCGCCGATCGCGGAGCTGACCGCGACCGCGCGCGAGATCGAGCGTACCCGCGACCCGAGCATGCGGATGCCCCAGCCGGAGGGCGACGACGAGGTCGCCGAGCTGGCCCGCACGCTCGAGGGGATGCTGGAAGCGCTCGACAGAGCCCGCAGCGAGACCGAGGCGACGCTCCAGCGCCAGCGCGAGTTCGTCGCCGACGCCTCCCACGAGCTGCGGACGCCGCTGACGAGCGTGCTCGCGAACCTCGAGCTGCTGGCCGATCACCTCGAGGGCGAGGCGGGCGAGGCGGCCCGCTCCGCGCTGCGCTCCTCCAACCGCATGCGGCGGCTCGTCGCCAACCTGCTGCTGCTGGCGCGCGCCGACGCCAACCGCTCCGTGCCGCACCGCCCGACCGACCTCGCCGACGTGCTCGTCGAGGTCGCCGCGGAGCTCGAGCCGGTCACCGGGGAGCACGTGCTGTCGGTCTCGACGCACGGCCCGGCGGTCGTCTCCGGCGCGCAGGACGAGCTGCACCGGCTGGCGCTCAACCTGGTCGAGAACGCCTTGCGGCACACGCCGCCGGGCACGCACGTCAACGCGTCGTCGACGCGCGAGGGAGAGGACGTCGTGCTGGTCGTCGAGGACGACGGACAGGGGATCCCGGCGGCGCTGCGCGAGCGGCTGTTCGAGCGCTTCGTGCGCGGACAGGGCGACAGCGGCGGCGGCTCCGGCCTCGGCCTCTCGATCGTGCGCGCGGTCGCGATCTCGCACGGCGGCTCGGTGTCGGTCGATGACGCGCCGCGCGGCGGCGCCCGCTTCACCGTCCGGATACCGAGCGCCGCCCCCGCGCCAAAGGACGCAGCGCCGACACCGGCGAGCGCTTAGCCGATCGAGGTCACGCCACGCCCGCGGATGATCGCTCTACGCGATCACCCGCAATGGAAGCCGGAGAGCCGAGCCCCTGGGCGAGGCGCTCAGACTTCCACCACTACGGGTAAGACCATCGGCCGCCGCTTGAGGCGGTCGTAGACGAACGCCTGCAGGTCGTCGTGGAGCATCTCCTGCAGCAGGTCGACCTCGCGCACGCCGTCCTTCGCCGCCTTCGCGAGCGAGCGCTCGACGGCGCCGCGGAGCTGGTCGGTCAGTCTGTCGGCCTGCTCGACGAACGGCACGCCGCGGAAGATCACCTCGGGCGCGACGACCGAGTGCCCGTCCTGCTCGGAGATCGTGGCGACGATGATGAAGATGCCGTCGGCCGACAGCATGCGGCGGTCGCGCAGCGCGACGTCGGCGGGATCGCCGATGTCGACGCCGTCGACGAACATCATGCCCGACTGCACGGGCTCGCCGAAGCGGGCGCCCTGCTCGTCGATCTCCAGCGGCAGGCCGTTCTCGCCCTGGAAGATCGAGTCGGTCGGGATCCCGACGGACTCGGCCAGTTGCGCGTGCAGGTGGATCCGCTTGAAGTCGCCGTGCATCGGCAGGACGTACTTCGGCTTCGTCAGGTTGAGCATCAGCTTCAGCTCCTCCTGGTAGCCGTGCCCTGAGGCGTGCACCGGCGCGTCGGACGTCGTGATCACGTCGCAGCCGATGTGGTAGAGGCGGTCGATCGTCTCGTTGACGGCGCGCTCGTTGCCGGGGATCGGCGTCGCCGAGAAGACGACGGTGTCGCCCTCGCGCAGTCTCACCTGGCGATGGTCGTTGTGGGCCATGCGGCGCAGCGCCGACAGCGGCTCGCCCTGCGACCCGGTCGAGATGATCACGACCTTGTGGTCGGGGAAGTTCTCGATCTCGCGCGGCTGGATCAGCATCCCGTCCGGCACCTCGATGTGCCCGAGCGAGCGTCCGATGTTGACGTTCTTGCGCATCGAGCGACCGACCAGCGCGACCTTGCGGTTGAGCGCGTTCGCGGCGTCGACGACCTGCTGCACCCGATGGATGTTGGAGGCGAAGCTCGTCACGACGATGCGGCCCTCGCAGCGGCTGAAGACCTCCTCGAGGTGCGGTCCGACGACCGCCTCCGACGGCGAGTAGCCGGGCCGATCGGCGTTGGTGGAGTCGCCGCAGAGCAGCAGCACGCCCTCGCGGCCCAGCTCGGCCAGCCGCGACATGTCGGCCGGGCGCCCGTCGACGGGCGTCTGGTCGAACTTGTAGTCGCCGGTGATCAGGACCGTGCCGAGGTCGGTCGTGAGCGCGACCGCGTTCGAGTCCGGGATCGAGTGCGTCATGTGGATCAGCTCGATGTCGAACGGGCCGGCCTCGATCCGCTCGCCCTCGCCGACGTCCTCGAGCTCGATGTCCTTGATGCGGTGCTCGTCGAGCTTCGAGCGCGCCATCGCCATCGCGAGCGGGCCGCCGAAGACGGGCGGCGCGTCCGGACCGAGCTCGCGCAGCACCCACGGGAGCGCGCCGAGGTGGTCCTCGTGGCCGTGCGTGATGACGATCGCCTCGATGTCCTCCGCGCGCTCGCGCAGGTACGTGAAGTCGGGCAGCACGAGGTCGATGCCGAGCATCTCGGCGGTCGGGAAGCGCAGGCCGGTGTCGACGACGACGATGCGGTCCTCGTACTCGACCACCGTCATGTTTCTGCCGATCTCGCCCAGGCCGCCAAGCGGCAGGACCCGCAGTGGGCCGCTCATGCCCGTGCCGCCGTGCTGCCGAGCAGGCCGTGGCGTTCGAGCGCGCCGCGCACGACCGCCAGCTCCTGCTCGTCCGCCTCGACGAGCGGCAGGCGCAGCCCGCCGACCTCGTGGCCCAGCAGGTTGAGCGCCGCCTTCACCGGGATCGGGTTGGTCGTCGCCCCCATCGCGGCGTAGACGTCGCGCAGCTCGGCGTCGATCTGCTGCCGCTGCTCGGGCTCGTCGACCATCCGCTTCATCTGCTCGCCGATGACGTGGCTGGCGACGCAGATGCCTCCGGCGCCGCCCAGCTCGAGCACCGCCAGCAGGTCCTCGTCGTTGCCGGCGTAGAGGTCGAGGCCGTCGACGGGCGCGAGGCTCGCGGTGTTCGACTGCTTGACGGCGACGACGTTGTCGAGCTGCGCAAGCTCGGCCAGCAGGTCGTTGGGCATGTCGGTGCCGGTGCGCGACGGGATGTTGTAAACGATGATCGGCCTATCGGTCGCGCGTGCGACCGCCGCGAAGTGCGCGACGATCCCACGCCGGTTTGGGCGGTTGTAGTACGGCGTGACGTGCAGGAGCGCGTCGGCGCCCAACTCGGTCGCGCGCTCGGTCAGGTGGACGGCGTGGCGGGTGTCGTTCGAGCCGACGCCGGCGACGATCGTGCAGCGGCCGCGCATCTCGCGGACGGCCAGCTCGATCACGCCGAGGTGCTCCTCGTCGGTGAGCGTCGCCGCCTCGCCGGTCGTCCCGCAGACGACGAGGCCGTCGGAGCCGTGTGCGGCGAGGTGGGACATGAGCCGCACGGTGGACGCTTCGTCGACACGCAGCTGCGCGTCGAACGGGGTGACCATGGCGGTGAGGAGCGCTCCCAGCTGCGGCATCGACCGCGCATTATCGCAAGCGCGGCGGCCAGGCTCCTCGCGGGTGCCCCGTCCCGTCACCGAAGCGCTCCCTCGCGACCGCCGCAACCCCGCCACAGCGGGCTCGGCGGCCGGCGCGGCGCCCGGCGCTACGGGCGCCGGACCGACGGTCGCAGCGCGTCCGTGTAGCGGCGCGGAACGCGCGGCGTGCCCACGCGGCCCTCCTCCCAGAGGGAGATGACGATCAGCTCGCCGGCGCCGCTGCGGTCGTGGCGGCAGACGAACAGCAGGTCGCGGTCGACGAGGTCGCGCACGTAGACGGAGCCTCGCGCCGCCGCTCCGGATCTGATTCCCGCCGGCGGCGTCTCGCTCCAGCGGCCGGCCGCCCATGCCTCGCTGACGCGGCCCGCGATCTCGGGCCGCGGGTCGAGCGCGCCCGAGCGCGAGCCGACGCGCTGGCGGAACCGCTCGACCGCGTGATCGGTAACGGCGACAAGGATGCCCATCCCGTCACGGTAGCCGGATCGCGGCGGCGCATCCTTGCCGTTCGCAACCAGGATCCCCACGAGACGAGCCCTTCCCCAGCGCTAGAGCAGGTGCTCGAGGCCGACGAGCGGCGACTCGGGCAGGTCCGCGACGCGCCGCACGGCGAGCAGGACGCCCGGCATGAACGCGACGCGGTCGATCGAGTCGTGACGCAGCGTGAGCGTCTGGCCGACGTCGCCGAGGATGACCTCCTGGTTGGCGACGATGCCCGGGAGCCGGACCGAGTGGATCGGAGGCGGCCTGCCACCGGTCGCCTGCGCCATCAGCTCGGCCGTGCGCGCCGCCGTCCCGCTGGGCGCGTCGAGCTTCCGGTCGTGGTGCAGCTCGATGATCTCGGCCTTCGCCATGTGGCGGGCGGCCTCGGCCGCGAATCTCATCATCAGCACGGCGCCGATCGCGAAGTTGGGAGCGAAGAAGACGTTCGCGCCGCGCGCGCTGCGCAGCGGCTCGATGTCGAAGCCGGTCGTGCCGATCACGACGTGGACGCCGGCCTCGATGCACGCGAGCGCGTTCGGCACCGCGGTCTCGGGGCGGGTGAAGTCGACGACGACGTCGGCCTCCGGCAGCACGTCGGCGAGCGTCGTCTCGAGCGCGGGGTCGGCGCGGCCCGTCAGCTCCATGTCCGCGGCACCCTCGACCGCCTCGCAGACGGTCGCGCCCATGCGGCCGGCGGCGCCGGCGACGGCCACGCGGATCACGCCGAGGCCACGCCTTCCGCCGCCAACGGGGCGAGCGCGCCGCGGAAGGCGTCCTCGTCGGGACCGATGCCGGCGACCGACAGGCGCGTCGCGCCGTAGAGCTGCTGCGCCAGCTCGACGACGTCGTCGAGCGAGACGGCGTCGATCTTCTCGACGACCTCGTCGACCGACAGCAGCGGCGTCCCGGTCAGCACGGCGGAGCCGAGCCGGTTCATCCGCGCCCCGGTCGACTCGAGCGACAGGACGACGCGGCCCTTGAGGTTCTCCTTCGCGCGCAGCAGCTCCTCCGCCGTCGCCGGGTCGCGGCCGAGCCGGTCGAGCTCCGTCGCGACGACCTCCAGCGAGGCGGTGAGGTTGTCGGCGCGCGTGCCGACGTAGAGGCCGACCTGACCGGTGTCGGCGTACTGGCCGGTGAACGAGTAGACGGCGTAGGCGAGCCCGCGCCGCTCGCGGATCTCCTGGAACAGGCGCGAGGAGGAGGTGCCGCCGAAGATCGTGTCGAGCACGCGCAGGGCGTAGCGGCGCTCGTCGTGGCGGGCGAGGCCGGGACCGCCGAGCGTGACGTGGTACTGCTCGGTGTCCTTGCGCTCGAAGCGCACGCGCGGGACGAGCGCCTGCGGTGCGGGGTCGGGCGCAGGGGCGCTCGCGCCGGCGGACGGCGCGTAGCCGGCGGCCAGCTCGACGAGCGCGTCGTGGTCGACCGCGCCGGCGGCGGCGATCACCACGTTGCCCGGCACGTAGCGCTCGCCGTGGAAGCTGGCGATCTGCCCGACCGAGGTTCTGGCGACGACCTCGGAGCGGCCGATGATCGCGCGGCCGAGCGGGTGGTCGCCGAAGACGGCCTCGCCGAGCACGTCGAAGACCTTGTCCTGCGGGTCGTCCTCGTACATCGCGATCTCCTCGAGGATCACCTCGCGCTCGGAGTCGACGTCGGAGAACGACGGCTTCCAGACCATGTCGCTCATGACGTCGAAGGCGAGGTCGAGGTGCTCGTCGATCACGCGCGAGTAGACGGAGGTCGTCTCCTTGCCGGTGCCGGCGTTCAGCTCGGCGCCCATGCCGTCGAAGATCTGGTCGATCTCGAGCGACGCGTATCTCGAGGAGCCCTTGAACAGCAGGTGCTCGATCAGATGCGACAGGCCGGCCTGCGCGGTGTCCTCCCCGCGCGAGCCGGTGCCGATCCAGTAGCCGAGCGAGACGGACCGGACGGAGGGCATCGCCTCCGTCACGATCCGAACGCCCGAGTCCAGCTCCGTTATCCGGTGCTCACTCATGCGTTTGCCGCGCCGATCGCGAGTTCCCGCCGAGGTAGCGGTCAGCGCACGCTGACGTGGAACTCGCAATGCGGAGCACTAGCCGCGCTCGGGGTCGACGTCGGTGAACGCCGGGCGCCAGACCATGTCGGCCATCACGTCGAACGCCGCCGGAAGATGCTGGTCGAGCATCCGCGCGTAGACCGTGGTGCTCTCCTTGTCGGTGCCGGCGTTCAGCTCGGCGCCC
>JAOPZA010000097.1 GCA_025964325.1 Conexibacter sp. | reverse complement strand
GAAGTGATCGTCGTGGCTGGCAAGGACGCAGACCCGAGTAAGACCGGAGGTCTTTCGAGTGGTCGAGGACGCCGCCAGGCGCGGCGAGGACGAGCCAGACCTGGCAAACGTTGCCTGACACGGCACTAGATCCAGCCCTGCTCCTCGGCCGTGCGGATCGCCTCGATGCGGCTGCCGGCGTCGAGCTTGCGCATGATCGCGGAGAGGTGGTTGCGGGTCGTGCCGGGCGAGAGGCCGAGCGCGCCCGCCAGCTCGGCGATCGTACCCTCCGTCCGCGCGAGCGTCGCCCATGATCGCGCTCCCGCGGGCGCGGCGGAAGTGGCGAGCGTCACGCGTTCGCCATGACATCCGTCACGCCGGATCGACGTGTGGCTCGCCCGCGGCGCTACACGTTCCCTACATCTGCGCCCGCGAGCCTGCCCCCGCGTGGCGTTCGCGACGAAAGCAACCGATGCACCGAGACGAACGACGCGGCCGAGGAGCGGTCGCGGCGGTCGCGCGTCCGGGTGGGCGCGCGACCGTTTGACCGCGCGTTGACGGACGGCTGCGAGGCTGCGGTGATGCGCGTCCTGATCGTCGAGGACACGGTCAAGATGGCGGCGTTGCTGCGCCGGGCGCTTCGCGGCGAGGGGCTTGCCGCCGACGTCGCGATCTGCGGCGAGGACGCCGTCTGGATGGCGGCAGCGACGCGCTACGACGCGATCGTGCTCGACGTGATGCTGCCCGGCATCGACGGCGTCGAGACGTGCAGGCGGCTGCGCGCGCAGGACGTCTGGGCGCCGGTCCTGATGCTGACCGCGCGCGGCGCGCTCGCCGACCGCGTCGCCGGCCTCGACGGCGGCGCCGACGACTACCTGACGAAGCCGTTCGAGCTCGACGAGCTGCTCGCGCGGCTGCGCTCGCTCGCGCGCCGCGAGCCGATCCGCCGGCCGACCGTGATGCACGTCGGCCCGCTCGCGCTCGACCCCGCCTCGCGTCAGGTCTGGCGCGACGGCCGGGAGGTCGAGCTGCCGGCCAAGAGCTTCGCGCTGCTCGAGCGCTTCATGCGTCAGCCCGGCGTCGTCCTGTCGCGCTTCGACCTGCTCGAGGGCGCCTGGGAGGGCGACTACGAGAACCGCTCGAACGTCGTCGACCAGCACGTGCGGATGCTGCGCGACCGGGTCGACCGGCCCTTCGGCGTCACGAGCATCGAGACCGTGCGCGGAAGCGGCTACCGGCTGCGCCGGGACGGCGGCGGGTGACGGCGCGGCTGCGCCTGACGGTTGCGTTCGCGGGGTTGATGGCGCTCGTGCTGTTCCTCGCCGGCGTGTTCGTGCAGGAGCGCCTGCGCTCCAGCCTCGACGGCGCGATCGGGCGCGCGCTGCACGCCCGCGTGGCCGACGTCGCGGCGCTCGCGCAGCAGTCCGACAGCGGGCTGCGCGACGCGGGCCGCACCGGCCTCGCGACGAGCCATGGGACCTCGGCGCAGCTGATCGACGCGCGCGGCCGCGTGATCGACGAGACGGCGGGGCTCGGCGGCCGTCCGCTCGCGTCGCCGGCGCTGCTCGCGCAGCTCCGCCGCGATGGCGCCGCCCACGCCGCCTCGGGTCGGCTCGACGGCGAGCCGCTGCGCCTGCTCGCCGCGCCGGTGCGCGCGCAGGACCAGCGGCTGACGATCGTCGTCGGCCAGTCGCTCGAGGACCGCAACCGCGCACTCGCGCAGCTCACCGGCGTGCTGCTGCTGGGCGGCCCGCTGGCGCTCGCGCTCGCCGCGCTCGCGGGCTTCCTCGTGACCGGCGCCGCGCTGCGACCGGTCGAGACGATGCGTCGCCGCGAGCGTGCCTTCGTCTCCGACGCCAGCCACGAGCTGCGCACGCCGCTCGCGCTGCTGCGCACCGAGCTCGAGCTGATCGCGCGCGAGCGTCCAGCCGGCGCGGCGCTGCGGCACGCCGTCGGCTCGGCCGTCGAGGAGACCGACCGTCTCGCGCGGCTGGCCGACGACCTGCTGCTGCTCGCCCGCGCCGAGGACGCGCGGCTCGCGCTGCGCCCGGACGCGACGCCCGCGCGCACGCTGCTCGAGGACGCTGCGACGCGCGCCCGCCGCGCCGCGCCGGAGGCGTCGATCACGGTGCGCGACGACGGCGACGCGATCGTGCGCGCCGACCCCGAGCGGGTCGCGCAGGCGCTCGACAACCTGCTCGAGAACGCGCTGCGCCACGGCCGCGGCGGCGCCGTCGAGCTGCGCGCCGAGCCGCGCGAGGAGGTCGTCGAGCTGCACGTGCTCGACGAGGGGCCGGGCTTTCCGGCGCACTTCCTGCCGCTCGCCTGGGATCGCTTCGCGCGCGCCGACGCCGCCCGCGCGGAGGGCGGGACCGGCCTCGGCATGGCGATCGTGCGCACGATCGCGGAGCTGCACGGCGGCGAGGCGCGCGCCGCCAACCGGCACGAGGGCGGTGCCGACGTCTGGATCGCGTTGCCGCGCGGGCAGGCCCCGGGGCGCCTCTCCGCGGGCCGCCGTGCGCCCGGGCGGAGGCGCCGACGCGCGCTGCCATACTGAATCCATGTCGATCGATACACCAGCCGATCTCGCCGGGCTGAAGCGCGCGGGCGCCGTCGTCGCCGCCACGCTGCGCGAGCTGCGCCGCCACGTCCGGCCCGGGATCACGACGCGCGAGCTGGACGACGTCGCCGCGCGCGTGTTCGCCCGCCACGGCGCACGCTCCGGTCCGATCCTGACTTACGACTTCCCCGGCGCGATCTGCATCAGCGTCAACGACGAGGCCGTTCACGGCATCCCCGGTCCGCGCCGCCTTCGCGACGGCGACGTCGTCAAGCTCGACGTCACGGCCGAGCTCGACGGCTACTACGCCGACGCCTGCATCTCGGTCCCGGTCGGCAAGCCGCGACCGGCGACGGCGCGGATGGTGACGGCTGCCCAGGTCGCGCTGCGCAAGGGCATCGACGTGGCCCGCGCGGGCGCGCCGCGCAACGCGATCGGCGCGGCGGTCGAGCGCGAGGTCGAGCGGCGCGGCTTCACCGTCCTGCGCGAGCTGACCGGTCACGGCATCGGCACGAGCCTGCACGAGGCGCCGACGGTCTTCAACTTCCACGATCCCGCGGACGACGAGCCGCTGACCGAGGGCCTCGTGATAACGATCGAGCCGATGATCGCCGCAGGCGACACCGAGGTGCGGCAGCTCGACGACGGCTGGACGCTCGTGACCGACGGCGGCAGCCGCTCGGCGCACATGGAGCACACGCTCGTCGTGCGACGCGACGCGCCGCCGCTCGTGTTGACCGCCTGAGCGCTCGACGCCTGACCGCCCAGCGCTCGGCGCCGGCGTCAGCATTGCACGATCCGATGGGCCATCTGCCGCGTTGCGCGGCGCGTACGATGTGTCGCGTGGCGGTGCAGCGCTCCGAGGAGCTGACGATCGACGCGCTCGCGCGCGAGAGCGGGATGACGGTCCGCAACATCCGCGCGCACCAGTCGCGCGGGCTGCTGCCGCCGCCCGAGGTGCGCGCCCGCACCGGCTACTACGGCCCCGAGCACCTCGCGCGCCTGCGACTGATCCAGGAGCTGCAGGCGGAGGGCTTCAACCTGAAGGCGATCGAGCGCCTGGTCGTCGCCGGCGAGGGCAGCGGCCGGCAGCTGATCGACTTCCGCCGCGCCGCGCTGGCGGCGTTCGGCGCCGAGGAGCCGGAGACGACCACGCTCGAGGAGCTGCGCACGCGGATCGGCGCCGGCGACGAACGCGCGATCCGCAAGGCCGAGCGGCTCGGGCTGATCCGCCCGCTCGGCGGCGACCGCTACGAGGTGCCGAGTCCGACGCTGCTGCGGGCCGGCGAGGAGCTGCGCTCGATGGGCGTCCCGACGATGCACGCGCTCGCCGTCGCCGAGCAGGTCCAGCGCCACTCGCGCGCGATCGCGGAGGCATTCGTGCGGCTCTTCGTCCAGGACGTCGCACACGGCCACGTCGACCCGAAGCGCCGCACGGCGCAGGAGTGGGCGGAGCTGACCGCCGCCTTCGACCGCCTGCGCCCACTCGCGACCGAGGCCGTCCGCGCCGGCTTCGAGCAGACGATGTCGGCCGCGATCGAGGCGCAGCTCGCCAGAGTGCTGAAGGGCTGAGCGGGGGCGATCAGGAGGCGCTGGAGGCGGCGCGCGGGTTGGGCAGCGGCGTCACGATCCCTTCGATCTGCTCGCGCAGCGGCTCGAAGCTGGGCGGCAGCACGAGCGTCTCGCCGAGGTGCTCGAGCGGCTCGTCGCTGGTGAAGCCCGGTCCCTGCGTCGCGATCTCGAACAGCACGCCGCTCGGCTCTCGGAAGTAGACGGAGCGGAACCAGAAGCGGTCGACCAGGCCCGAGGTGTGCGCGCCGGACTCGGTGACGCGGTCGTTCCAGCGCTCGATGTCGTCGTCGTAGGCCGCCCAGGCGATGTGATGGACGGTGCCCGCGCCCGGGACGCCGCGCTCCTCGGGAGCGGGGTCGTAGGCGTAGAAGCCGCCGCGCTGGTCGCCGCGCACCTCCCAGTCGCGCTGGCCGTCGCCCTGTGGCGCGAAGCCGAGCGTGTCGCGCAGCAGCGCCGCGCTGCGTTCCGGCGCGGGGCTGTAGGTGCGCGCGCCGGCGAAGCCGCGCAACGCGTGCTCGGCGGGGATGTCGGGCGAGCTCGCGCTCAGCGGCGGGTCCCCGCTCTCGTCGACGATCAGCTCGAGCCCGAGGCCCTCGGGATCGGCGAAGCGCAGGCTCGCGCCGTCGCGCTCGCTCTCGAGGCCCTCCCCGCCGAGGCGCTGCGCCCAGAAGTCGAGCGCGGCCTCGGAGCCGACGCGGAAGACGACGCGGTGGACCATTCCGGCGCCGGCGCGGCCCGGGCGTGCGCCCGGGTACTCGAAGAACGTCATGTCGGCGCCGGGGCTGCCGGCCTCGTCGGCGTAGAAGAGGTGGTAGACGCTCGGATCGTCCTGGTTGACCGTTCTCTTGACCATCCGCATGCCGAGGACGCGCACGTAGAAGTCGACGTTGCGCGCGGCGTCGCCGGTGATCGAGCTGACGTGGTGGATGCCTTCGAGCTGCATCGTCGCCTCCGCTGGAAATAGTTGACTGCGCAATCAAATATAGCAGCGCGACCCCGGGTGCTCACGCCGCGTATCTCTCCGTATGCCCACCGATTCCCGACGCGCACGGCGGATTCCGACGACGCCACCGCCGTCGAGACGCGACGCTAGCGCGCTCGCGCCATTGCACCGCATCCGGGTTGGCGACGCGCCGCCACCGTCGTAAGGTCGGTCGTCCTGCCACTCGCCACCAGAGAGGACCGCGATGTCAACGGCAGACCAGGCGCTCGAGGCGAAGAGCGCGGCAAACCCTGACGAGGTGCGTCCGTTCGTCGACCGCGGACGCGTGGAGATCGTCCACCTCAGCACCGGAGACGCCGGCCACGGCGTGTTCGAGCCGGGATGGCGATGGTCCGAGCACGTGAAGCCGATCGCCGGCACCGACTCCTGCCAGGTCGCGCACGTCGGCTACGTGATGCGGGGCCGCATGCACGTCGCGATGGACGGCGGCGACGAGATCGACATCGCCCCCGGCGACTTCTTCAACCTGCCGCCCGGGCACGACGCCTGGACCGTCGGCGAGGAGGCCTGCGAGCTGATCGACTTCGGCGGACTGCACGGCTACGCCCAGCCGCACTGAACGGCGCGCCCGGCGACGGCGCTAGCCGGAGCGGGCGCGCTGCTCGCGCCCGAGCCGCAGCGCCAGCGTCGGGCAGGCGGACGCCGCGCGGCGGGCGTGGGCGACCAGCTCGGGCGTCAGCGGACGCTCGTCGAGCAGCGGATAGCCCCAGTCGTCGAGCCGGATCCGCTCCGGCAGCAGCTCGGCGCAGAGGCCGTGCGCGGTGCACGCGATCGGGTCGACGCGCAGCCCGTCGCTCATGCCGCCGCCTCGATCCGCGCGGCGTCCGCGCCGCGCCGCGGCAGCGACAGCAGCGGCGTCCGACGGCAGGCGGCGCACGGCCCGCGACGAGCATGGTCGTCGAGCTCGGCGGCGAACACCGTCAGCGCGCTGCGCACGAGCCGTACCGCGCCGTCGGGATGGCGGCAGGCGCCGCGCCCCGCGACCTCGCCGCCGGTCCAGCGCCGGAGCCGCGCGAGCGCGTCCGGGGCCGCACGGCCGTGCGCGAGCGCGTCGAGCTGGCCGGCGATCGCGGCGAGGCCGTGGAAGCAGGGCCCGCACTGACCGGCCGACTGACCCGCGAGCCAGCGCGCCAGCCGTGCCGTCTCCGCGACACCGCAGGCGTCGAGCGGGAGCGCGGCGACGACGCCGCAGCCGAGGGCGGCGCCGAGCGGACGCAGCGCCGCGTCGTCGAGCGTCGCTCCCAGTGCGACGGAGGCCGGCAGCCACGTCCCGAAGTAGCCGCCGACGAGCACGGCGCGCAGCGCGCCGGTGTCCGCGCCGGCCTGCTCGAGCAGCGTCCGCAGCGGCGTCCCGAGCGCGATCTCGCGGACGCCGGGGTGTGCGACCCCGCCGCTGACGGTCACGAGCGCGCTGCCCGGGGATGCGTCGGTCCCGAGCGTGCGGAACCAGTCGGCCCCGTGGCGGGCGATCAGCGCGACGTGGGCGAGCGTCTCGACGTTCTGCACGAGCGTCGGCCGGCCGCCGACGCCGCGCGCGAACGGCAGCGGCGGCGTGGCGGTCGGGAGTCCCGGGCCGCCGTCGAGCTGACGCACGAGCGCCGTCTCCTCGCCGCGCACGTAGCCGTCCGGGATCGGCTCGATCCGCACCGGGACGGCGTCGCGTCCGCTGCCGGCCCGCTCGGCGAGCGCGGCCGCGAGCGCGACGCGGGCGGCGGTCGAGCGCTCGCGGACGCAGACGATCGCCTCACGCGCGCCGACCGCGGCGGCTGCCAGCGCGACCCCGTCGAGGACCAGCTGCGGCGCGCGGGCGAGCAGCAGCGCGTCCTTCCTGCTCGCCGGCTCGCCCTCGGCGCCGTTGGCGACGAGGACGGCGCGCCGCCCGCGTGCTACGGCGTCCAGCTTGCGGGCCGTCGGGAACGCGGCGCCGCCGCGCCCGCGCAGGCCGGCGCGCTCGACCTCCTCGCGCAGGGCGGCCGGAGCGACCTCGGCCGGGCGTCCCAGGCCGTCGCCGGCGAGGTGCTCGGCGAGCGTCGTCGCGCGGCCGGGGCCTGCGCTCGCGAGCAGCCGAGGGAGGCGTGCCGGCGCGAGGCTCATCGCGGCGCTCCCCCGAGCGCACGGCCGGCGGGGCGGGCGGGCGCCAGGCCCTGCGCGACGCGCGCGCCGAGCGCGACCACGACGAGCGCGATGCAGCCGATCGCGACCGCCAGCAGCCAGCCGGCGCGCACGTCGGTGCCCATCCCGATCGCGTGCGCGACCGCGACCGGCCAGCAGGCGTAGGCGAGCCAGTGGACCGCCCGCCAGCCGCGGTGGCCGATGCGGTGGCGCAGCAGGCTGGTCGCCAGCAGTGCCAGCAGCAGGTCGAACGCGAGCGCGCCGAAGCCGACCCACAGCGGGCGGTAGCGACCGGCGAACGGGACGACGGCGTCGAGCCAGCCGATCGCGACGTAGCCGTCGGCGACGGTCGAGACGACGTGCACGGCGATCAGCACGAGCGCGAGCAGCGCGGCGTTGCGGTGGATCGCGTCGATCACGAAGCGCGGCCAGCCGCGCGTGCGCCAGCGCGCGACGTCGACGATCCCGAGCACCAGCGTCGCCGTCAGCAGCAGCAGGCTGACCGCCCCGGCGCCGCGCGTCAGCAGCCAGAGCGCCCCGACGCCGGTCGCCGGGACCGTCATCGAACGGCTCGCTTCGCCGGCCACCCCGCGGTCCGCACGACGGTGCCGTCGGTCGCCGTCAGGCGGGCCGGCAGTCCGCCGCGCGCGAGCCAGACGGGCGCGTCGAGTCCCCGCACGACGGCCGCCGTGCTGGCCGCGTTCGCGTCGACGCAGGAGGCCGCCGCGACGCTCGCGGTGCGCCAGACGACCTCGGCCGGCTGGTGCGTGCGCGGGTCGAGGATGTGGTGGAACCGGTGCTCGCCGCGGCGCCAGCGGCGCACCGTCGTGCCGGAGGTGGCGAGGCCGCCGGCAGCGATCGAGACGGTCTGGCCGCTCGGGCCCTCGGCCTTCGCGTGATCGTCGGTGACGCGGACCGCCCAGCCGTCGGCCGGCGCCGGACCGGCGACCGCGATGTCGCCGCCGAGGCTCACGAGCACGCCGCAGGCGGCGAGCTGGTGCGCGGCGCGCGCGGCGCGGTCGGCGGCGAGCGCCTTCGCCGTCGCGCCGAGGTCGACCTCGG
>JAOPZA010000096.1 GCA_025964325.1 Conexibacter sp. | reverse complement strand
CGCGGGCGGCGCCGCGGACGCCGCGCGGGCCGGCGTCCGTCGTGGGCGCGGCTCGGTCACGAGCGGCGGCTCCGGGCGCGCGAGCGCTCGGATCCGCGTGCCGGCGTACGTGAGCGTGCCGGCGGCGGCGAGCGCGAAGAAGATGCCCCATTGGATCCCGACGTTCGCGGCGACGCCCTTCTCGGCGATCCCCGGCTTGTCGAAGAGGCGCCAGACGAGCAGCAGCGCGGCCCAGCCGCCAGCGATCATCACGATCGTGCCGTCGCCGCCGGGCAGGTGGAAGGCGCGCTGCTCGGCGCGCGCGAACAGCAGCACGAGCACGGCGATCGCGACCAGCAGGACGGCCGCCTCGACGAACGAGAAGACGCCGAACGCGGACAGGTTCTGGCTCACGAGCGGCTGGGATCTGCCGCCGGTGACGACGGCGTTCTGCTGGTACCAGGGCAGGAACATCGAGACGAACAGCGCGACCGAGGCGGCGGCGGCGAGCTGGCGCTCGCGCTCCAGCGACCGCCACGCCCGTCCGATCCGCGGCAGCAGCGCGCCCTGCGGCCGGCGGCGCGGAGCGTCAGCCTCCTGCGGCATCGTCGCCCCCTTCGGCGAGCGCCGACCCGCCACGCGACCCGCCGCGCGACGAGAGCATGCGGATGCGGTCGGCCGGGGAGGTCGTCATCTGCCCGATTCTACGCACGCCGGTGGCCGCTCCGGGGGCCGCGTCAGCGCGTCAGCGCGGCGGCGGCAGCGCGCTCACGTCTGCGGCGTGCCCTTGCCGACGACCGTCAGCGATGCGCCCGCCTTGCCGAAGTTGCCGGCCTGGTCCGTTGCGGAGAGCGTGACCGTGTAGGTGCCCGCGGTCGACGGCGCCGTCCACGAGTAGGCGTGCGTGCCGTAGGAGACCCACGCGCTCGTGCTCAGGTACGTGCGCCCGTCGCGCGTGATCGTCATGCCGACCTTCGAGCGCTTCGACAGCTTGAAGCGCACGAGCGCGCTCGAGCGCGCGCGCAGCCGCGTGGTCAGCAGCGTCGTGACCGGCGGCGTCGTGAGGTAGCCGGTCCAGCGTCTGGAGGCGTCGCAGTAGGGCTTCGCCTTCGTCCGCAGGCAGAGGTTCTGCACGAACCCGTTGACGAGCTCCTGGTAGTTGAGGTCGGCTTCCGCACCCGGGTTCTGGTACAGCGTCCAAGCGCCGGTGTCGTCGGCGACGACGTCCTTCTGGGCCTGGCGATCGCCGGCGCGGAACAGCTTCCACGCGGTCGCGTCGTTGGAGATCGTCGCGTAGTCGTAGAGGCCGACGAGCGACTGCAGGAAGGCGTTGAGGATCAGCTCGTGCGAGTCGTAGGTGTACTGCAGGTAGTGCGCGCCCGCGCTCGTGCCGACGCGCACGCCCGTCGGCGGTCCCTGTTCGAACAGCGGCAGCGCTCGCTTCGCGGCGGCCAGGTACTGCGGTTGGCCGAGCAGCTGGGAGGCGCGTGAGAACGCCTGGATCCCGGTCGCCTGCGACATCCCGCTCGTCCACGGCGGGCTGCCGCCGCCGAAGGAGAAGTAGTACTCCCACGTCAACGCCCGGCCGCGCACGACCGCCATCGGCAGCATCTCGTCGAGCAGCGACGCGAGCCCGGCTCTGTTCTTCGCCATCCACAGGCCGTTGGCTCTGCCGAAGGTCCCCAGGACCTGGATCTGGATCCCCTGGCCGGGGTAGTACTCCCACACGATCGAGCTGTCGGAGAACTCGACGCGCTGGCCGTAGGACATCAGGTTCCCCGTCGTCCACCACTGGCGGTTGCGCGCGAGCGTCTCGAACAGCGCCGGCAGGCGCGAGGCCGTCAGCTGGCCCCGCGCGGCGATGTCGTGGAGCGTCGTGACGACCGCCTGCAGCTCGCTGCGGCGCGTGCCGCTCAGCTTCTGCGCGGTGCGGATCGCGGCGTCGAACGCTGCGCGGTATCTGTCGCGCACCGAGGACGCGATCGCCTTCTTCGCCAGCAGCGCGTTGAGCTCGCTGCGGACCGTCTTCTCCGACGCCGCGAGGCTCGCGCGCGGGCGCGCCGAAACCGCGGCCGCGTTCGCGAGCGGGCCGGCTGGATCGACGGGCTGCGACGGCAGCGCCCGGTCCTCTCGCGCATGGACATGCCCGGAGGAGTCCATCTCAAGCACGGGCGCGGCGACGGCGGTGCCGGCCCCGAAGGCGCTCAGCACGACGACGAGCGCCACCAGGAAGCGGAGAGTCGGCACGTGACCGGATGGTACGCTCGCGGCGGCCCTCCGCCACGTCTGACAAGGAGATTGCAGTTGACTTCGATCCATCGTGCCATCGAACACCGCGTGCGCCCGTTCGTTGCGCTCCTCGCGCTCGCGCTCGTGGCGGTCGTGCTCACCGCCTGCGGCGGCAGCGGCAGCACGAGCAGCGGTGGGAGCGGAGGCGGGGGGGACGCGCAGACGCTGCTGAAGCAGACGTTCAGCGGCCCGCACGCGGTCAAGAGCGGGAGAGTGAAGATCGCGCTCGGCATCACCGCGCAGGGCGATGCCTCGATCAGAGGCCCGGTCAGCGTCGCGATCAGCGGTCCGTTCCAGAGCCAGGGCGCCGGGAGGCTTCCCGCCTTCGACATGAGCGCCGACCTCAGTGCCCAGGGGCAGAGCTTCCAGGCCGGCCTCACGTCGACCGGCTCGAGAGCGTTCGTCAAGTTCGGCGGCACCAGCTACGCCGTTCCCGATCAGGTGCTGACGCAGCTGAAGCAGAGCTACGCCCAGCAGAAGAAGCAGGCCTCGTCGAGCGGAAGCGGCCTCGGCGCCTTCGGGATCGAGCCGCTCAGATGGCTCAGAGACCCGTCGGTCAGAGGCGAGGAGACGCTCGGCGGCGCGACGACCGAGCACATCAGCGCGTCGCTCGACACGACCGCGTTCCTCGACGACATCAACACGCTGCTGCAGAGAGCGAACGCGCAGGGGCTCGGCAGAGCGACCGGCAGACAGCTGCCGAGACAGCTGTCGGCGAGAGAGCGCCAGCAGGCGGCGGACGCGATCAGAACCGCGAAGGTCGACGTCTGGACCGGCAAGGACGACAAGACGCTGCGCAAGCTCGCGGTCGTCCTCACGGTCGCCAACAGCTCGAACGGCAGAGCGCAGAGGGCCTCCGTCGACTTCAGCCTCGAGCTCGACCAGGTCAACCAGTCGCAGACGATCACCCCGCCGACGAGCTCGCGCCCGCTGCAGGAGCTGCTCGGGCAGTTCTCGAGCCTGCTCGGCGGCTCGGCGCTCGGCGGCGGCTCGAGCAGCTCCGGCGGCTCGAGCTCCTCCGGCAACCTCGACAGATACACGAAGTGCCTGACCGACGCCGGCTCGGACGTCGCGAAGGCTCAGAAGTGCGCCGCCCTGCTGACGAAGTAGCCGCCGCTCACCTGCTCGCACGCGCCCGCCGCGCCGGTCCTCGCACCGGTCGCGCGCGGGCGTCGTCCGTTCATGAGAACTGAGTAAGGTCCCGCTCCGTGCCCGCCGAAGCCAGCCAGCAGCCCACGGGACTCCGGCAGCTCCTGAGCTCCGGCGATGGCTGGCCGTATCTGCTGGTGCCGTTCATCCCGATCGCGATCGTGCTCGACGTCGCGCACGTCTCCCCGGTCGTGATCTTCTTCTGCTCGGCGCTCGGCGTGATCCCGACGGCGGCGCTGATGGGTCGCGCGACGGAGGAGCTGGCGGCGCGCTCGGGACCCGGCATCGGCGGCCTCCTGAACGTCACGTTCGGCAACGCGCCGGAGCTGATCATCGCGCTCTTCGCGCTGCAGAAGGGGCTGCACGAGGTCGTCAAGGCGTCGCTGATCGGCTCCGTGATCGGCAACATCCTGCTCGTCCTCGGCGCCTCGATGTTCTTCGGCGGACTCGGGCGCGACCGTCAGTTCTTCAACCGCGTCAGCGCGAGCGCCCAGTCCTCGATGCTGCTGCTGGCCGCGACCGCGCTGGCGATGCCGGCGATCTTCGAGCTGGTCGACGGCTCCGGCCTGCCGCTGCCGGGCGCCGACCGCAAGGCGTTCGACCCCACCGTCGAACATCTCTCGCTGGCGGTCGCGATCGTGCTGATCATCTCCTACGCCGCCAGCCTGCTGTTCTCGCTCAGAACCCATCGCGACCTCTTCAACCCGCCGAGAGCGCACGACGACGAGCCGCACCACGAGCCCTGGACGATCCGCAGATCGATCACGATGCTGGCGATCGCGGGCGTCGCGGTCGGCGTGATGTCGGAGATCCTCGTCGGCTCGATCTCGGAGGCGGCCGGCGCGCTCGGCCTGACCGACTTCTTCGTCGGCGCGATCGTCATCGCGATCGTCGGCAACGCGGCCGAGCACTGGGTGGCGGTGCTGGTCGCGCGCAGAGACAGAATGGATCTGGCGGTCAACATCGCGATCGGCTCCAGCGCCCAGGTCGCGCTGTTCGTCGCGCCGGTGCTCGTGCTCTGCTCGTTCGTCCTCGGCCCGGGGCCGATGCCGCTCGTCTTCAACGGCTTCGAGCTCGGCGGCGTCTTCCTCGCGGTGCTGATCGCGACCCAGGTCACGCAAGAGGGCGAGTCGACGTGGTTCGAGGGCGTCCAGCTGCTCTCGGTCTACCTCGTGCTGGCGCTCGCGTTCGCGTTCGCCTGAGCAAACCCGGGAGGTTCACCGCCAGGCGAACTCCCAATTGACGGCGAAGCCGTCAACTCAAAGTTCTTCCGGGTCCTCGTCGAGCACGTCGTCGGGGTCCTCGGGGTCGTCGCCGTCGTCCGTCGCCGACGGAGCGCCGCCCTCGTGGTAGCGGACGCTGAAGCGCTCGAGCAGCTCGTCGCGTGCGGCCTCGTCGACCGGCGCCTCGTCTGAGACGAGGACCCAGTCGGCGCCCTCGGCATCGTCCGGGGGAAACGACGACTGATCGACCTCGGCCGAGTCGTCGACGATGATCAGGACCTCGGTCTGCGGATTGACGTAGGTCCCCGGACGGAGCGTCAGCTCGTCCAGGTCGAAGCGACGTGGTGCGGGCATGACCCCAGATTACCGGCTCGCGATACGGCCGCGCCGGGCGGTCACGCGCCATTCATCCGCGGCCTGAGGGAGGTCGCTCGCCGACCTGGCGTGCCGGGCGAGCCGCCGGGATCTCACCCACCGCCGAGCTCGCGCAGCTCGCGCGCGATCTCCGCCTCCACGTCGAGCGGCGCGTCCCCGGCCCGCGCGCGCCGCGCGTTGCGCGCCTCCACGAGCGCGCGGACCTCGGCGCGCAGCTCGGGATCGACGGACGCCGCGGCACCATCGCCGGCTCCGGCGCGGCCGAGGCGCGCGATCTCCGCCTCGACATCGAGCGGCGGCTCGCCGCGACGCTCGCGCCGCGCGTTGCGCGCCGCGACCAGCTGGCGGATCTCCGCGTCGCGGTCGTCGCTGGCGGTCGCGGCCGGCATGCCGCCGATCTCGTCATAGCTGCCGCCGCGGCCGCGCAACGACAGCAGTCCCACGACGACCGCCAGTGCGACGACGACGAACACGACGATGCCGAACGCCTCCACCATGTGGGAGGGATTCTGGAGCATGGCGACACGGGCGCGCGGCGCGCACGGTAGGGGTTTGTCGTCGCCCGGCGGCTTCGCTACTCTTCCGCTATTGACTGACCAGTCAATCTGGCGTTGCCGTGGACGTGCTCGACTGCGCCACGGACCCCAAGCAAAGCTTCAAGGAGTCAACAACCGTGGTCGATTTCACGCTCACCGACGAGCAGAGAAACCTGCGCGAGCTGGCGCACGACTTCGCCGAGAAGGAAGTCCGCCCCGTCGCCTGGGAGTTCGACAGAGAAGGCACCTGGCCGCAGGAGATCATCGAGAAGGCCTGGGAAGTGGGCCTGATGAACACCCACATCCCGGAGGAGTACGGCGGCGCCGGCGTCGGCTACCTCGACGGCTGCCTGATCGAGGAGGAGCTCTCGTGGGGCTGCTCCGGCATCCAGACGTCGGTCGGCTGCAACGGCCTCGCGACCGCGCCGCTGATCCTCGGCGGCTCGCACGAGCTCAGAAAGGAGTACCTCGGCCGCCTGACCGAGGCGCCCCTGCTCGCCTCCTTCTGCCTGACCGAGCCGGATGCCGGCTCCGACGTCTCGGGGATGAGAACCACGGCCGTCCGCAAGGGCGACAAGTGGGTCATCAACGGCTCGAAGTGCTTCATCACGAACGGCGGCTACGCGAACTACTACACCGTCTACGCGAAGACCGACCGGGAAGCCGGCCACCGAGGCATCTCGGCCTTCATCGTCCCGCGCGACGCGGGCGTGATCGTCGACAAGAAGGAAGACAAGATGGGCCAGCGGGCGTCGAACACCGCGACCATCACCTTTCCCGAGGTGGAGGTCCCGCTCGACCACCTGATCGGCGAGGAGAACAAGGGCTTCAAGCTCGCGATGATGACGCTCGACCGCACGCGTCCCGGCGTCGCCGCGATGGCGACCGGCATCGCCCGCGCGGCGATGGAGTTCGCGATCGACTACTCGAAGGAGCGCGTCCAGTTCGGCGTGCCGATCGCGATGCATCAGGCGATCCAGTTCATGATCGCCGACATGGCGACCGACGTGGAGGCGAGCCGCCTCCTGACCTGGAGAGCGGCCTCGCTGCTCGACAACGGCGAGCGCAACACGCTCGTCTCCTCCCACGCGAAGCGCTTCGCCGCCGATGCCGCGATGAAGGTCACGACCGACGCCGTGCAGGTCTACGGCGGCTACGGCTTCATCAAGGAGTACCCGGTCGAGAGACTGATGCGCGACGCCAAGATCATGCAGCTCTACGAGGGCACGGCGCAGATCCAGCGCCTCGTGATCGCGCGCGAGACGCTGCTGCCGCGCCGCGTTGAAGAGCCCGCCGCCGCGTAGCCACGCCTTCCCTCGTCTATGTGGGAGCGAGACGGCCCCGGGCGCGAGCCCGGGGCCGTTCTCATGTCCGGGGCCGCGCTAATGGATCGCGACGAGGCGGCTGGGCGCCTCGAACGGCGTCAGGATCGCGTTGCCGCTGAACGACGTGTGCACGCGCAGCTTCGTGACGCCGGCCGGCACGTTCACCTTCGTGCGCAGGCGGAAGCTGCAGTGGCCGGGCGAGAGCTTCTGGCTGGCGCGGGTGACGGTGCGCGAGCCGGAGGTATAGCTGACGTTGATCGTCCCGCTGCCGCAGCCCTCGGCGACCGAGACGCCCGACCCGAGTTGGATCGCGCCGCGCGTGACGAAGTACGGGTGCGAGCGCCGGGCCGTGCTCGGCCCCGTCACGACGTCGAGCTTGCCGGGCGGGAAGGGGCCGGTCGTCGCGACCGCGTCGGGACCGACCGTCGTACCGCCGCGATTGCTGGCAACGACGCGGAAGTGGTAGCTCGTGTGGGGCGCGAGGCTGCCGATCGTGAAGGTCACCTGGCTCGCGCTGACGCTCGCCCCGAGGGTCTTGCCGAACGTCTCGACGCCGTAGGCCGTCGACGTCCCGTACTGGAAGCGGTAGGTCGTCGTGGCCGCGTTCGGGTTGAGGATCGCGGTGAACGTGACGGCGTTGGCGCTCGGCGCGAACGGCGCCGTCGCGAGGATCGCCGGCGGCTTCGCGGGCGGCAGGGCGGTGGTGAACGTCCGGTCGGAGCCGGCGGTGGTGCCGTCGGCGCTGGTCGCCAGCAGGCGGAAGTGGTAGGTCGTCCCCGGGGTCAGGCTGGCGACCTTCAGGTCGACGGCTCTGGTGCTCGTGCCGCTGCCGGCGGAGTGGTTGTCGGTCTGGGCGCCGTAGCTCGCCGTCGCCCCGTACTGGAACGCGTACGACGTCGCCAAGCCGTGCGGGTTGACGTAGCCGCGCAGCACAGCCGTGCTCTGGCCGACCGACGTCGCGCTGCGGCTCGAGACGCTCGGGCTGGCCGCGCTCGCGGCCGGTGCCGCGACCGCGCTCACGGCGAGGGCGGTCACGACCGCGGTCCTCAGATGTCGCATGCAAGCCTCCATGAGGTTCGTTCCTGTCCGCGCATCGGAACACCGGCGCGGTTCGCGAGTTGCGAGGATCCCTGCTCCATGGTCGCCTCCCCGAAGCCCTGATGGGCCGCGCGCAGGTCGTCGCCGAGCTTCCGGGCACCGCGCTCGCGGCCGAGCTGCGCTGGCGCGATCCGGGCGCCTGGGCCGGCTTCGTCGACGGCTTCGAGCAGGTTCACACGCTCGATCCGAGCTGGCCGGCGCCCGGTGCGGAGCTGGTCTGGGACGCCCGTCCCGGCGGGCGCGGGCGCGTCGTGGAGCGCGTCAGCGCGCACGAGCCGGGCCGCCTGCTCGTCACGGAGGTGCGCGACGACGAGCTGACCGCGATCCAGCGGCTCGCCTTCGCCGACCTCGGCCACGGCGCCGACGGGCCCGTCGCGCGCGTCGCGCTGGCGCTCGAGTACCGCCTCGTGCGGCGCGGCCCGCTGCTGCTGGTGGTCGATCCGCTGTTCGTCCGCCGCGCGCTGCGGGACTCGCTGCGGCGCACGCTCGACGCGCTCGCCGCCGACCTGCGCGGCTAAGGGCCCGAGCCGCAGCGGCCCGGATCCCTCGCGCCATAGAATCCGGCGGACCGAAACTGGAACGGAAGGCACTGCATGTTCGTGTTCAAAGCCGCGGTCGTCGGCGCCGGCACGATGGGTGGGGAGATCGCCTGCGCGCTCGCCTCGGCAGACATCCCCGTCGTGCTGAAGGACGTCGACCGAGGGTTCGTCGACCAGGGCCTCGAGAAGGCTCGATCGATCTGGCAGGGGAGCGTGGACGCCGGCAAGCTGCCGGCCGAGGCGGTCGAGCAGCGGATGGCGCTGATCGACGGCACGACGGTCTACGACGGCTTCGGCGACGTCGACTTCGTGATCGAGGCGGTGCCCGAGCGGATGGAGATCAAGCAGGACGTCTTCGCCGAGCTCGACCTCGTCACGCCCGGGCACGCGATCCTCGCCTCGAACACATCGGCGCTCTCGATCAGCGAGATGGCCGACGCGACCAGCCGGCCGGACAAGGTCGTCGGCTTCCACTTCTTCTACCCGGCGTCGATGATGCGGCTGGTCGAGGTGATCGAGGGCGACGAGACCTCGACCGAGACGGTGCAGGCGGCCGTCAGCCTCGCGCAGACGATCCGCAAGCTGCCGATCCGCTGCGCCGAGGCGCCCGGCTTCGTCGTCAACCGCATCCTCAACTCGTCGTTCGGCGAGGTCTTCCGCTTCCAGGAGGAGCACGGCTTCTCCTACGAGGAGGTCGACGCGGCGATGGCCGACGCGAAGGCGTCGCCGATGGGCCCCTTCTACCTCGTCGACCTGCTCGGGCTCGACACCGTCGCACACGTCGGACGGCACCTCAACGACAGCTTCGGCGACCGCTTCCCGCTGCACCGGGGGATGCTCGAACGCGTCGAGCGCGGCGACCTCGGCGCGAAGACCGGAAGGGGCTTCTATGAGCACGGCAAGTGACGGGGTCGAGGTCGAGGAGGTCGTCGACCGCTTCCTGTTGAAGGCGTTCGTCGAGTCCTGCCTCGTGCTCGAGGACGGGATCGCGACGACGAAGGACATCGACCTCGGCATGATGGCCGGCGCCGGCATCATCCCGCCGCCGTTCGCGCGCGCCGACGCGGGCGGTCTCGACGAGCTGCTGGCGCGGCTCGAGCGCGCGCAGCTCGAGTGGGGCGAGCACTACGAGCCGCCGGCGATCCTCCGCCGGCTCGTCGCGCAGGGGCGCCTCGGCGTGAAGTCGGGTCAGGGCTTCTTCCCCTACGCCCGTCCCGACGCCGGCTGGGACGAGCGTCCGGTCAAGCTCGAGACCCGCGGCGCCGTGGCGATCGCGTGGCTCGACCGGCCGCCGGCCAACTCGATCTCGCCCGACGTGATCGGCGCGCTCGGCGAGCTCTGGCAGCAGGTCGACGGCGATCCGCAGATCCGTGCGCTGGTGCTCGCCTCGGCCAACCCGCAGCTGTTCTGCGCCGGTGCCGACCTCAAGGCCTTCGCGACGATGGACGACGCCGCCGGCGCCGAGCTGCTCGACAGCGCGCACGGCCTGCTGCGCTCCTTCGAGCAGAGCTCGACCGTGACGATCGCGGCGGTGAACGCGCTCGCCTTCGGCGGCGGCTGCGAGCTCGCGATGGCCTGCGACATCCGGATCGCGGCCGAGTCGGCGCTCTTCGGGCAGCCGGAGGTCAACCTCGGCATCATCCCCGGCTTCGGCGGGACGCAGCGGCTGCCGCGGCTCGTGGGGGAGGCGAAGGCGCTCGAGATGAACCTCACGGGCGAGCCGATCGCCGCCGAGGAGGCGTTCGAGTTCGGGCTCGTCAACCGCATCGTGCCCGACCACGAGCTGCTCGACAGCGCGCTCGCCTGGGCGCGCAAGCTGGGCGGGCAGGCGCCGATCGCGGTCGAGCAGATCAAGCGCGTCTCGGCTCAGGGCGACCTCGACGCGGGCATCGCGGCGGAGAAGCAGGGCTTCGCGACGGCCTTCGGCTCGGAGGACGCGACCGAGGGCATCACGGCGTTCCTGAGGAAGCGGACCCCGCGGTTCCAGGGTAGATAGGCGAAGCCTCGCGCAGGGCGCTCGGCTTCGCTTGCGGGTATTCGCGCAGAGCGCGAAACCCGCGGTGGCTGGTGGCTGGTGGCTGGGGGCTCCGGGCTCTGCGTTTAGCTTTCCGACATCGCACGTGCCCGCAGGGCGGCCTCGAGCCGCCCGAGCGCGTGCGCGACGGCCTCGCGGTCGGCCTCCGGGAGGAGTCCGGCGATCGCGGCGTCGGCGGCTGCCCGCACCGCGTCGCGCTGGCCCTCCAGCTCGTCGATCCGGGGGCGCAGGGCCGCGGCCGAAGCGGTCGCCGGCAGCTCTGCCAGCGCCGCGTCGAGCGCGACGCGCAGCTGCAGCGCCGCCTCGCGCAGGTGGCCGCCGTCGAGGTCGTGGCGGGCGCGCAGCGTCAGCTCCTCGCAGGCGAGCGGGCGGGTGCGGCCGCCGAGCAGCGCCGCGAGCCGCTCCTGCGGACGCAGCACCGACGTGCGCCGTTCGCGCTTCTCGCTCGTCGCCGGGAGCTCGCGCGCCGCGCTCCAGCGGCCCTCGGCGACCTCCTCGCCGGCACCGTAGCCGGCGCGGACGACGAGCGCCTGCGCGAGGCCGGGCTCGCGGACCGTCAGATCGCCGCTCGCGAGCCGGTAGGAGCGCACGGCGCGTGCGAGCGGTCTCAACGCCGCCTCGACGGCGGGCACGCCGACCTCGGCGAGCCAGCGCTCCGCCTCGGCGTGAGCGATCGGCTCTCCTTCGATCACCGTCGCGCGGCCCGTCGTGACCGGCGTCGGCTCCGGCTCCGGCGTGACGGCGCGCGTGCGCCGCGCCGTGCGGCGGCGCCGCTCGGGCGCGCCGAGCGTCGCGACGACCAGCACGTGATCGGCCTGCGACCGGCCCGGCTCGCGCAGCACGTAGCGCCCGGCGGGAGGGCCGAGCGCCCAAGGAAACTCGAACTGGACGAAGCGGAAGAGCCGCTGCGCCCCGGCGTCCGGCTCAGTCGCCGGCCGCCGGCTCAGTTGCCAGCCTTCTTCGCGTCCTTGATCGCGTACTTCGACGGGCTCGTCGGCACCGTCGGGTTCTTGATCGTGCTGATCTGATCGATCAGCTTCGTCCACTGCGCGGGCTTCAGGATCGCCTGCACCTGGGCGCCGACGTTGGTCGCGTCGAGCGGATGGAAGCCGATGTGGATGTGGTTGAAGTGGTCGGGCATCGAGAGCGTGTTGTCGGTGCCCGGATAGGTCATCAGGCTGATGATCTGGTGCGGCTTCATCGTGCCCTGGAGCGTCAGCAGGCGCCGGATCGCGAGGTCGGCGATCGACCCCTCGCCCTGGTGGCCGGTGATCGGGATGCCGTTGACGGCGGAGATGTCGACGGCGTCGCCGGTCGAGTGCTCGGAGACGTTGCCGGACGTCGTCAGGTAGCCGTGGCCGCACTCGAGCGCGCTGATCTGCAGCTTCAGGCCGCTCGTCGAGAGGAACTCGAGCGTCGCCAGCACGCGACGGTCGATGATGCCTCTCTGGATGTCCTCGCGGCCGCACTGGTAGATGTCGAGGCTCGGGTCGCTCAGCACCCGCTGCTGCAGCTGCTCCTTGCTCATCAGCAGCACCTGGCCGGTCGACGCGCTCTGAGCGGAGCTGCGGAACAGGCTCGTGCCCTTGCCGTTGGCGCGGTAGACGGCCGTCGACTCGAGCAGCTTCCAGCCGTCGAGGATCGGCTTCGGGTCGACCAGCGGCGCGCCGCGCCCGGCCGGCCGGACGGCGAATCCGACGTGCGGCGCGAGCTTCGCGTCGGTCTTGCCGACGCGGCCGAGGATCGTGCCCGCGATCACCGAGGAGCCGGCTCTCAGCGGCTTCAGGACGTAGTCCTTCGGGTTGGCCGCGAGCGGCTGGCTGAAGTAGCCCTTGAAGGTCGAGACCTGCTCGCCGATCGCCGCGATCTGACGCTCGCCGCCGGCGTTGTACGCCTGCGGCCGGCTGGGGTTGGCGAACAGCCGCTCCTTCGAGACGGCCGCGGCGTTCGCGGCGGCGGAGCCGGCCGTGCCGGCGGCCTTCCTCGCCGCCTTCGTCTTCGCTCTGGCGGGCGCCTTCTTGGTCGCCGTCTTCGGCGTCCGCTGCGTGCCGGCGGTCGCCGACTTCGTCGGCTTCGCGTCGGGTCTCGGCAGCTCGAGCGCGGTGCCCGCGGCGGCGGCCTTCACGTTGCTCGTCGTCTTCGGGACCGGGTATCTGGTCGCGAGCGAGCCGAGGTGGTCGTAGGAGTAGCGGTTGCCGTAGACGTCCTGCAGCACGGCGTAGCGGCCGAGCGTCGGGCTCGTCCCGATCTTCACGACGCGGCCGTCGTTGACCGCGATCACGGGTGCGCCGCGCTTGGCGAAGACGTTGATCGAGCGCCGGTGGGCGTTGCCGACGACGGTGTTCGCCGCGTTCGCGCCGGTGCTCACCTTCTTCGACGCCGCCTTCGCGTCGAGGCTGTCGGCGTAGGTCGCGGTGGCGGCGACGGGGAACTGCGCCTGCGTCAGCCCGGTCAGCGAGCCGACGAGGTTGGCGGGCATGCCACCGATCACGCGCGCTCGCAGCAGCACCGACTGGACGTACCAGTCGGCGTGGTTGTAGGCGAAGATCGCCTTGTTGATGTCCGTGTCGCCGCCGGCGGCGCGCAGGTAGCGGGCGGCGGCGAAGATCGCGTCGACGGGGTTGTACGGGTCCTTCACGCCGTCGCGGTTGGCGTCCATGCCGTACTGCGCCCACGACGAGGGCATGAACTGCATCCAGCCGAGGGCGCCGGCGCTCGAGACGGAGAGGTTGCGGCCGTAGTCGGTCTCGATCTCGTTGATCGCCGCCAGCACCTGCCACGGGACGTTGAACTGCGTCCCGGCCGCCTGGTAGATCGGCAGCAGAAAGGGCGGGATCTGGAACTGCTCGATGAAGAAGTTGGGGACGCTCGTCGTCGGCGTCAGGCTCGGCGTGACGGTGTAGCCGGGGGCGCTCGGGGCCGGCTGCGCGCCGCTGCCGGTCGTCGTCTGCCCGCCGTTGGTCGTCGTCGAGCTCTGCGGCGTCGTGGTCGTGGTCGTGGGCGCGATCGTGTCGGTGACCGCGCCGTGGCCCCCGCCGGCGCCCTTCTTGGCCTTCTTGTCGACGGCGACGACCGAACCCTCACCCTTCGCCTTACCCTTCGCCTTGCCCGTCACGACCCCGCCGGTTGCCGGCGTCGTGGTGGTCGTCGGCGTGGTCGTGGTGGTCGTCGTCGTCGGCTTCTGCGGCGTCGTCGACGGGTTCGTCGGCGTCGTCGGGACGGTCGTCGGGGTCGTCAGCGCCTTCGCCGTCGTGGACGGGCTCGTCGGCGTCGGCGCGGGCGTGGAGCTCGTCGGGCTCGGCGTCGTCGCGGTCGAGGTCGGCGTGCCGGGAACCTCGGCGACGGAGACGACGGGCGATCCGAAGTCACCCAGCTGGATGCTGCCGACCGGCGTCCCGGGGGCGACGTCGACGGTCACGGGGACCTGGCGGCCGTCGGCGAGGGTGACGACCAGCTGGCGTTGCTCGGCGGAGGCGCTACCGGCGCTCGCGCTGATCGCCAGGGCGGCCACGCCGACGATCTGCGAGGCGATGCGAAGCTTGGCTTTCTTCATGGGTTCGCGGTCATCCTCCAGCGCAGCGCCGACGCCGCTCGACCACGCTAGCAGTGCGGTCGGGGCTGGCGCGCAAGGTACCTGTCACGGGGGATGCATGCAAAAGAGAAGCGCGTGTTTGCAAAGGGGATCTCGCAGGGACGACGGGGAGGAAGGGCATCGGCCCGAGGGCCGCCGCCCTTGAGTACCACAGGGCGGGCACCCGGACGGTAACCAGGCCGTTTAAACGCAGGTGAAGAAGTCGGGATGCGGTGTTCGTGCGCTGCGCTACAGTCGGCGCGCCCAGCCACCCGAACCGCTCCGCGAGGGGGGACGATGACGAACGAGTCCAGCGACGGCCTGCGCGCCCGCATCTCACGCCAAGGCGAGGACGCCCTCGGCAAGCTCGCGCAGGAGCTGATCGAGAGCCCGCTGGTGACCGGCACGATCTCCCGCGCGTTCGAGGCGCGCGAGAGGGCCGTGCAGGCGCAGGAGGTCGCGATGGGGGCGCTCAACCTGCCGTCGGCGGCCGACGTCGAGCGGCTCACGCGCCGGATCCGCTCCGTCTCCCAGCGGCTCGAGGGGATCGAGGACGGCCTCGACCGCGTCGAGCAGCGGATCTCGCCGTCGGGCGGCGGCGGCGCCGCGCTGGTCGAGCAGCGCCTCGACGCGATCGAGCAGCAGCTGACGGCGCTCGCGACGCAGCTCTCGCGCCTCGCCGACCAGCTCACGCCCGCAGGCCCGCAGCCGGTCGCGACGCGGCCGCCCGTCGCGGGCGCCGCGCCGCCTTCGACGGTCCCCCGCGCGAGCGGCCCGACCCGCACGCGGGCGGCAGCCGCCAGCAGACGGGCGGCCGCGAGACCGAGACCGCCCGCACGCAGAGCACCCGTCGGGACGCCCCCCAGAGGCGACGCGCCGGGAGCGACGCCGCCGAGCGACAGACGCCCGGAGAGCTAAGCCGGCAGCGCCGCGACGGCGATGCGGCCGGTGCGCCGCGCGGCCGTCGCGAGCGCCTCGTCGTCGATGCGGCGCTGTGCGCCGCCGCCGCCGCCGTCGCCGCCCGCGTCGCGCGGACGCGCGGCGACGCCGACGTCGCTGACGATCAGCACGCAGCCCGCCGTCACCCGGCGCAGCTCCGCCAGCCGGAAGAGCGTCGCGCTCTCCAGCTCGATCGCCAAGGCGTCGCCGGCTTCGCCGGCAGTCGGCGCGCCGTAGAAGAGGTCGGTCGAGACGACGGCGCCGCGGTGCGCTCCGCCGTCGGCGTCGGCCGCCGCCGCGAGCGCGGCCGTCAGCGCCGCGTCCGCGGCCACACGCGAACCGTGTTCGGCGCCGAGCGCGCGGCTCGCGCCGTCGCTCGCGATCGCTTCGCGCACGACGATCGCGTCGCCGAGCTCCAGCTGCGGCGCCAGCGCGCCGCAGGTGCCGACGCGCACGAGCCGCCGCGCGCCGAGCCGCAGCAGCTCCTCGATCACGATCGCCGCGCTCGGGCCGCCCATGCCGGTGCTCTGGATCGTCAGCGGCGCGCCGTCGGCCGTCGCGGCGCCCGTGTAGCCCCACAGCCCGCGATGGTGGTTGAACATGCGCGGCGCCTCGAGCAGCTCCTGGGCCAGCAGCAGCGCCCGGCCGGGGTCGCCCGGCAGCAGCACGCGCTCGGCCAGCTGGGCCGTCGGATGCAGGTGGATCGTCGTCACGGGCGGGCGAGGATAGCCGGCTCGGCGCGCCGCCGCGCGCCGTAGACTGCCGCGCCAGCCGCACCCGCGGGCGGCGGGTGGATGTCGACGACGGAGGCCGGACGAGATGGCGAGCTACAGGTCGGCAAAGGAGTTCCGCGAGGTGATGGACCAGATCTTCGCCATCATGGACGAAGATCCCGAGATGGGACCGCGGCTGCGCGACGCCGACGTGCCCCAGCGCTTCGAGTTCGAGGATCTCGACCTCGTCGTGAACATCCGCGCCGCGCTTCCCGACGAGGACCGCAACCTCGTGTGGGAGTGGACCGACGACGTCGCCTGGGAGCCGAAGGTCAAGATGGCGATGTCCTCGGAGACGGCGAACAAGTACTTCCAGGGCAAGGAGAACGTCGCGATGGCGATCGCGCGCCGGCGCATCAAGGCCGGCGGCGACGTCAAGGCCGCGCTCGCGCTGATGCCGATCACGAAGCCCGTCTTCGCGCGCTACCGCGAGTTGGTGGAGCGCGACTACCCGCACCTCGAGCTGTAGCGCGCGAGGGGCCGTCGGCGGACCTCGGCGGTTGACACCGGGGGGTCGGCGGAGTAGGCCTTGTGTCCTTCCCCACAAGGGAAAAGGCTGGAAAGTGGGCGGCTCGTCGCGGGCAGCGGCGAGATCACCGCCATGCGAGGTGCCGCCGCAGTGCGACGAGCGCCGCCGGCCGGCGAAGCGGGACGACTCTCCCGCGGGCGGCGGGGCCCCCGATGGCGGTCCCGTCGCCATCCATCGCGCTGCCGTCTCGCGCTCGCCAGGCAACAGCGTCCACTCGGTGGGAGCGAGCGACCGCCGTCCGACGAGAGCCTGTCGCTGACCGAGGCCGCCAGACGCGCCGGGGTTGCGCCCGTGACGCTGCGCCGCTGGGCTCGCGACGGCGTGATCCCGCTGCAGGACGGCGCCTGGACGCCCGCTGCAACGGCGCAGGCGCGGTGCGCGGCTGCGCGAGCGCGGGCACGCGCTCGAGGAGATCCGCGCCGCGAGCGGATCGGCGAGGCGCCGCGAGCGGATCGGCGAGGTGCGCCTGAAGGGCTTCGCCGAGTCGACCGAGCTGTTCCTGGCGCGCCCGCTCGACATCTGAGTACGGTGTGGGCGTGGCGGCGGACCGCGTGCTCGAGCAGGTCCGGGCCGGCGGCCTGCTCCCCGCCGGCGCGCCGGTCGTCGTGCTGCTGTCCGGCGGGCGCGACTCGGTCTGCCTGCTCGACGTCGCGGTGCGGCTCGCCGGCGCCCCGTCCGTCAGCGCGCTGCACGTCAACTACGGGCTGCGTTCCGACGCCGACGCCGACGAGCGCCACTGCGCCGCCCTCTGCGAGCAGCTCGGCGTCGAGCTGGCGGTCGAGCGTCTGCGCCGACCGGAGGGTCCCGGCAACCTGCAGGCGTGGGCGCGCGACGCGCGCTACGCGGCGGCGGCGCGGCGGGCTCTGGCGAGCGGCGCGGCGATCGCGACGGGCCACACCGCCAGCGACCAGGTCGAGACGATCCTCTACCGGCTCGCCTCCTCGCCCAGCCGGCGTGCGCTGCTCGGCATGCGCGCGCACGACGGGCGGCTCGTGCGGCCGCTGCTCGCGCTCACGCGCGAGGACACGACCGCCTACTGCCGCGCCCGCGGCCTCGCCTGGCGCGACGACGTGACGAACGCCGGCGACGCCTACGCGCGCAACCGCGTGCGCAACGCGCTCGTGCCCGCGCTGCGCGCGATCCATCCGGCCGCCGAGGCGAACGTGCTGCGTGCGGCCGAGCTGCTGCGCGACGAGGCCGAGGTGCTCGACGGACTCGTCGCGGCCGAGCTGGGGGGCGGCCCCGGCGGGAGCGCGATCGCGCTCGACCGGCTCGCCGAGCTGGCGCCCGCGCTGCGGCGCCTGGTCGTCCAGCGGCTCGCCGACGAGGCCGCCGGGCGGCCCGTGCCCGGTGCCGCGCGACGCGCCGACGCGATCGCCGCCCTGCGCCGCGAGGGCACGGCGATGCTCGACCTCGGCGGGGGCGTGCGGGCGGTCGCCGAGTACGGCCTGCTGCGGGCCGAGCGCACCGCCGCGGCCGCCGAGCCGCCGGCGCCCGTCACCCTGTCGGTGCCGGGCGCGGTCGCCTTCGGCGGCTGGGAGCTGCGGTGCGACATCTCCAGCACGTGGGCGAGCGCCCGCCCGCGCCAGGAGCCCGCGACCGCCCAGCAGCGCTTGGAGGGGCAGCGCCTCGGCGAGGCGGTCGCAATGGACGACGAAGTCGTCCACGAAGTCGTCCACGAAGTCGTCCACCTGGATCGCGGGGGGCTCGGCTCCGAGCTGCTCGTGCGGCCGTGGCGGGCGGGCGACCGGATGACGCCGGTCGGGCGCGACGGCACGAAGTCGCTCCAGGACCTCTTCACCGCGCAGAGGATCCCGCGCGCGCAGCGGCACACGTTGCCGGTCGTGACCAGCGGGGGCGAGATCGCCTGGGTGCCGGGCGTCGCGACCTCGGCCCGCTTCGGCGTCTCTGCGGCGACGCGCGCGGCCGTCCGCCTGACGGCGGCGGCACGAACGTGATGCGTACACTGGCGATCGCATGCGCGACGCGGCGATCGGCGAGATCCTCGTCCAACCAGACGAGCTCCAGCATCGCGTACGCGAGCTCGGTGCCGAGATCACGCGGGACTACGCGGGTCGCCAGCCGTTGCTCGTGTGCGTGCTGAAGGGCGCCGTCTTCTTCCTCTCCGACCTGATGCGGGCGATCGACCTGCCCTGCGAGGTCGACTTCATGGCGGTCGCCTCCTACGGCTCGGCGACGCAGTCCTCCGGCGTCGTCCGGATCCTCAAGGACCTCGACGCGGTGATCGACGGGCGTGACGTGATCATCGTCGAGGACATCGTCGACTCCGGTCTGACGCTGCAGTACCTGCTGCGGAACCTGAAGGCGCGGGGTCCCCGATCGCTCGCCGTCTGCGCGCTGCTGACGAAGCCCGAACGGCGCGAGGTCGACCTCGAACCGCGCTACGTCGGCTTCGAGATCCCCAACCGCTTCGCGATCGGCTACGGCCTCGACCTCGACGAGCAGTACCGCAACCTCCCGTACGTTGCGGCGTTGAAGCAGCCGTGAGAGCCCTCTAAGGGGCCAAAACGCAGGTGCTAGGCTTGACAATCTCCTACCGTCTGTCATGGCGCTGAGAGCGCCCGGAACATACCCATGAGCAGGTTCTTCAAGAGCGCAGCGTTTCCGATCCTCATCGTCGTGGTGCTGGCGTTCTTCGCCCAGAAGCTGATCAATCCGAGCAGCTCCGGCCCCAAGTACGACTACTCGCAGTTCCAGAGAGACCTGACGGCCGGCAACGTCAAGTCCGCGACGCTGAAGAACAAAGACAGCACGATCTCGCTGACGCTGAAGAACCCGCCGAACCAGAAGCACGAGGTCGGCTTCCTCCCGAACAACGCGAACACGCTCGTCGGCGAGCTGAACAGAGACGGCGTCTCCTACGACATCCAGGGGACCAAGAGCAACGGCTGGCTGTCGCTGCTGACCTACGTCCTGCCGTTCGTGATCTTCATCGGCTTCTGGATCTTCCTGATGAACCAGGTGCAGGGCGGCGGCTCGAGAGTGATGTCGTTCGGCAAGTCGAGAGCGAGACGGATGTCGGTCGACTCGCCGAAGATCACCTTCCGCGACGTCGCGGGGGTCGACGAGGCTGTCGAGGAGCTCCACGAGATCAAGGAGTTCCTGGAAAACCCGAAGAAATTCCAGGCGCTCGGCGCGCGTATTCCGAAGGGCGTGCTGCTGTACGGGCCTCCGGGCACCGGCAAGACGTTGCTGGCGCGGGCGGTCGCCGGTGAGGCGGGCGTCCCGTTCTTCTCGATCTCCGGCTCGGACTTTGTCGAGATGTTCGTCGGCGTCGGCGCGAGCCGCGTCCGCGACCTGTTTGAGCAGGCCAAGCAGAACTC
>JAOPZA010000076.1 GCA_025964325.1 Conexibacter sp. | reverse complement strand
GCGCCGACGGCGGCCGGGCGATCGGCGTCGCGCTCGACGTCCGCGACGCCGCCTCGGCGCGCGCCGCGGTCGAGCGCTGCGTCGCCGAGCTCGGCGGCCTCGACGTGCTCGTGAACAACGCCGGCGTCGCGCGCTACGGCGCCGTCGACGACCTCGCCGAGGAGGAGTGGGACCTCCAGCTCGACACGAACCTCAAGGGCGTCTTCCAGCTGAGCCGCTTCGCGATCCCGCGGATGCGCGAGCGCGGCGGTGGCGCGATCGTCAACCTCTCCTCCGCGCAGGCGCTCGCGAGCCAGCCGCTCGTCGCCGCCTACGCGGCCTCGAAGGCCGGCGTCGTGGCGCTCACGAAGACGATGGCGATCGACCACGGACCGGACCGGATTCGCGTCAACTGCGTGCTGCCGGGCTCGGTCCGCACGTCGATGCTGGCGGAGGGCGCCGACCTGTTCGCGCCGGATGACCCGGCGGCCGAGATCGAGGCGTGGGGTCGCGAGCATCCGATCGGCCGCGTGATCGAGCCGGCCGAGGTCGCGCGCGTGATCGCGTTCCTCGCCAGCGACGACGCGGCCGCGATCACGGGCGCGCCGATCCTGGTCGACGGCGGTCTCGCCAGCAGGCTGGCGATCTGACGATGGCCGCGACCGACGCCACCAGCCCGCGCGAGGCGACCGTCTACTTCGACGGCGCCTTCAGCGACCCGCGGCTCGACCACCCAGAGGGGATCGCGGTCGATCCGCGCGACGGCAGCATCTGGTGCGGGGGCGAGGCCGGGCAGCTGTTCCGCATCGCGCCCGACGGGAGCGCGATCGAGCAGGTCGCCACGACCGGCGGCTTCTGCCTCGGGCTCGCGTTCGACCACGCCGGCGGTCTGTTCGTCTGCGACCAGGCGCACGCTGCGCTGATGCGGCTCGCGCCCGGCGCGGCCGCGCCCGTGCGGTTCGCCGACGGCAGCGGCGGCGCGGACGGCGTGCGGCTGCGGACGCCGAACGCCTGCGCCGTCGACGCCGCCGGCAACGTCTACGTGTCCGACTCGCGCGCGCAGTGCGACCCCGGGCCGGGCGTCTTCCGCTTCGCGCCCGACGGCAGCGGCGGGCTGTGGTGCCGCGAGCCGCTGCACTTCGCCAACGGCGTGGCGCTCGCGGCCGACGGCCGCGCGCTCTACGTCGCCGAGACGTGGGCGCGGCGCGTCGTGCGGATCGCGATCGAGGCGGACGGCGACGCCGGCGCGCTCGACGTGGTCGCCGAGCTGCCGCGCACGCTGCCCGACGGCCTCGCGCTGGCCGCCGACGGCGCCCTCTGGGTCGCCTGCTACGAGCCCAGCCAGCTGCTGCGGATCGATCCGGACGGGAGCGTCGCGCGGATCGCGCACGACCCCGACGCGCACGTGCTCTGCCACCCGACCAACATCGCGTTCCGCAACCGGGAGCTGCTGATCGCGAACCTCGGTCGCTGGCACGTCAGCCGCGTCGCGGCCGGCGTCGGCGGCGTCGCGCTGCCGCTCGGCGGCGTGCCGCGAGTCACGGGATGAGCGCCGTCGACGCGATCGCGGCGCTCGGGCGCGGCCGCGTGCTGCCGATCCTCCGCAGCGCGAGCGCCGAGGAGGCGGTCGGGGCCGCCGCGCGCCTCGCCGCCGCCGGCATCGAGGTGATCGAGCTGATGACCACGACGCCCGGCTGGGAGGCCGCGCTCGCCGGCGTGCGCGCCGCGCACCCGGCGACGGCGATCGGCGTGGGGACGATCGCCGACGCGCGGCTGGCCGAGCGCGCGCTCGCGCGCGGGGCCGCGTTCCTCGTCAGCCCGTGGCCGGTGCCCGACGTCCGCCCGCTCGCGGCGGAGGCCGGCGTCCCGCTGCTGGAGGGCGGCTTCACGCCCGGCGAGGTCGCCGACGCGACCTCGCGCGGGGTCGCGAAGCTGTTCCCCGCCCACGTCGGTGGGCCGCAGTACCTGCGCGGCCTGCTGGCGGTGCTGCCGGGGCGGCGGATCGTGCCGACCGGTGGGATCGCGCTCGCCGCGGTCGGCGACTGGCTCGAGGCCGGGGCCTTCGCCGTCGGCGTCGGCTCGGACCTGCTGCGGGTCGAGGACGTCGGGGCGGCGGTGGCGGCGGCGGTCGCGGGTGCGGGCGCGGGCGGCGGCGTCGCACCGGATGCCTCGTCGGGCGGCGCGGAGGCCCGACCGTGAGCGCGTGCGACGTGCTCGTGATCGGCGAGGTGCTCGTCGAGCTGTCCTCCGCGGTGCCGTTGCGCGAGGCGCGCGAGCTGCGGCTCGGCTTCTCCGGCGACGCGCTCAACGCGGCCGCGGCGGCGCGCGCGGCCGGAGCGCGCGTGCGGCTGCTGACGCGCGTCGGCAGCGACGAGATCGGCGACCGGCTGCTCGAGGAGGTCGCCGACCTCGGCGTCGACGCGACGCTCGTGCGCCGCGCCGATGCGCCGAACGGCCTCTACTTCGTCGGCGCCGACCCCGACGGCGTGCGCGACTTCGTCTACGTCCGCCGCGGCAGCGCGGCGTCGCGGCTGCGACCGGAGGACCTCGACGACGCCGTCCTGCGCTCCGCGTCCGCGGTCGTCCTGAGCGGGATCACGCAGGCGCTCTCGAGCTCGACGGCGGCGGCCGTCGCGCGCGCCGCCGCCGTCGTCGCGGAGGCGGGCGGGATCGTCGTCTACGACCCCAACTACCGCCGCCGCCTGACGACCGTCGCGCAGGCGCGCGCCGCGCTCGCCGCCGTCGCGCCGCACGCCAGCGTCGTGACGCCGTCGGCGCCGAGCGACATCGGCGCCTTGCTCGACACGACCGACCCGTTCCTCGCCGCGGAGCGCTGCCGCGCGCTCGGCGCCCGCGCGGTCGCCGTCACCTGTGGCGCCGACGGCGTCGTGCTCGACGCCGGCGACGGCGCCGGGCCGCTCCGGATCCTCCCGTCGGCGGCGCCGCGGATCGTCGACGCGACGGGCGCCGGCGACGTCTTCGCCGGCACGTTGACGGCGCGGCTCGCGCTCGGCGACCCGCTCGAGCGCGCGGTCCGGCTCGGCGGTGCGGCCGCCGCGCTGTCGCTCGCCGGCCAGGGCGGGACCGGCCGGCTGGCGCCGCTGGCGGAGGTCGAGCGCCACCTCGCGGAGAGCGCGGCGACCGAAGCGCCGGCGCAAGCGTCCGCCGACGCGACCGCCCGTCTCGCATGACGCTCCAGGCGACGCTCTAGTCTGATGAGCATGGCCGGCGTCAACGGGGAGCCCGCGCGCAGCGCGGCGGACAAGCTGCTCTCGGTGATCGAGGCGCTCGTCGAGCACGAGCGGCTGAACGACATCGCGGCGACGGCCGCCCTGCCGAAGTCGACCGTCCACCGGATCCTCTCGGAGCTGGTCGAGCGCGACTTCGCCCGTACCGACGGAGGCGGCGCCTACCTACCCGGCCCGCGGATGCTGGCGCTCGGCGCGAACGTGCTCGGCAGCTACGACCACGCCCGTGGCGCGCAGTCGGTCCTGCGCGAGCTCCAGCAGAGAACGGGCCACACGATCCACTACGCAATCCGCAGCGGCGACGAGGCGGTCTACGTCGACAAGGTCGAGGCCGGCCGGCGGCCGTACCAGATGGCATCGCGAATCGGCGGCCGGCTCGTCCTGCACTGCACCTCGATCGGCAAGGCGATCCTCGCCCACCTGCCGCCCGACGACGTGCGCGCGATCGTCGAGGCCAGCGGGATGGAGCGGCACACGCCGCGGACGATCGTCACGCTGTCCGCCCTGCTCGAGGATCTCGAGCGGATCCGCGCGCGCGGCTTCTCGCTCGACGACGAGGAGAACGAGGAGGACGTCCGCTGCGTCGGCGCGCCGGTCTTCGGCCACCTCGACCGCGTGATCGGCGGCATCAGCGTCTCGGCGCTCGCGTTCGAGTTCGACCGCGAGGCGGCCGAGCGGATCGGCCCGCTCGTGGTCGAGGCGGCCGCGCGCGTCTCCGAGGGTCTCGGCGCTCGCGCGCCCGCCGCCCGCGCGGTCAGCTCACCCTGACGGCCGCTTGAAGCCGCTTCGCACGCGCTGCGCCTGGCGCAGCTCGAGGATGTCGTCGCCGGGTGGCGGCAGCGTACGGGGGCCGGCGCCGAGCAGCTCCGGCTCGATCCGCCGGCGCACGAGCTCGTGCTCGACCGCGTCGACCCGCAGCGCGCTCGTGCCGGGGCGCGAGCTGACGACGCGCGCCAGCTGCGTGCCCTCGAACAGCAGGCCGACGCCGTCGTCGGCGGCCCAGCCGCCGGGCAGCCGACCGCGCCGCACGGCGTCGAGCCAGACGGGCAGCCGCTCGGGCTCGCCGTCGGCGTGGACGGTCAGCGAGCCGGGCAGCAGGCCGAGCCCGGCGATCGGCTCGGGCGCCCCGCTCGAGCGCGTCACGCCGCCCTCGAACCAGCACATCGCGCCCGCGCTGAGGCCGACCAGCACGGTCCCACGCTCCCACGCCTCGGCGAGCAGGCGGTCGAGCCCGTGCGCCCGCCAGATCGCCAGCAGGTTGCGCATCGAGCCGCCGCCGACGTAGATCACGTCCTGCGCGAAGATGACCTCCTGCAGCGTGCGGTCGCTGCCGTGGAGGCGGAACAGCGAGAGGTACTCGGGGGCGCAGGCGCGCTCGGCGAAGCGCCCCTGGAAGGCCGTGATCTGGCCGGCCGGATCGCCCGAGGCGGTCGGGAGGAAGAGGATGCGCGGCTCGCTCCGCGGCGCGAGCGACAGCACGAAGTCGTCCAGCGCCGGGTTGTCGGGCTCCATCGTGAAGCCGCCGCCGCCCATCGCGAGGATGCGGCGGCGGACGGCGCCGGGTTCGTCCCCGCCGGTCAAGCCGGTGCCAGCTCCGGTATGTGCGCCATGGCTCCAAGGTACTCCACCCGCAGGGGCGTCTCGACCACCTCGTCGTCGACCGGCCCGACGTGGAACGCCCGCGCCTTCGGCCGCGACGAGACGACGCGATGCAGCTCGCCGCCGCGGAAGTGCAGCGCCGCGCTGTCGTCGGCGGCGTAGCCGGGCCGCATCCCGTCGCCGACGAAGCGGCGGTACTCCTCGCGCCGCTGCGGCTCCGCGTCGTAGTGGACGCAGTTGGAGTGCGGCAGCAGCCCGAGGCCGCGAACGCGTCTCGGCTCGCCGTGGAACGCCGTCAACGACTCCGCGAACCAGCAGAGCGAGCCCGCCGACGGACCGCACAGCACGATGCCGTGCCGGTGGGCGCGCGCCAGCACGCGGTCGAGTCCGTGCGCGCGCCAGGTGCCGAGCAGGCTGACGACGTTGCCGCCGCCGACATAGATCACGTCCTGCGAGAGCAGGTGCTTGGCGATGTCGCCCTCGACCGCGCCGCCGAAGCGGTCGCGACGGAAGAGCGAGACGTGGCTGGCGTCGGCCCGCGTCGCGAACTCGCGGTAGAAGCGCACGATGTAGTGGTCGGCGTCGCCCGAGGCGGTCGGCAGGAAGCAGACGCGCGGACGCTCGCGCTCCGCGAGCGACAGCACGTAGTCGTCGAGCAGCGGGTTGCCCGCCTCCATCGAGAAGCCGCCGCCGCCGAAGGCGACGACCTGGGGGGTGCGTTCCGTCATCGCCATTCCCTCCTCGAGCTGGGTCATGAGGAGATGGTGCCCTGTGCCGCGCGAGCCAGATATGTCCCGAGGGCGCAAGATCGCCGCAGGGCCGCAGCCAGGCGGACAAGGAACGTCCCGGGCGCGCGCTCGTACACCCGGCCATATCGCCGTCGCGCCACCGCACTGCCGCTACCGTTGGCGCCGATGCGCCAACTCTGCCGCCGCTCCACCGCCCGTCTGGCTCCGACGCGCTTCGGGCTGCCTGCAAGCGGGGCGCTGTCGCTGCTGGTGTTGCTCGCGCTCGCCGCGCTGGCGCCGGCCGGCGCCGGCGCCGCCACCCCGGCGCCCCACTCCGCGGTCGTGCTGATCTCGGGCTTCACCTCGACCTCGCCGTTCTCGACCTCGGCCCCCGCCTGCTCCGGCCGGGAAGGGCCGACCTGGAGCGCACCGACCGGGCCCGCAGCGGCCCTGAAGCAGGCTGGCTCCATCGTCTTCACCGCGCCGGTCGGCTTCCACGGGAAGACCGCGGCGCCCTGCCTCGGCCCCGGGCAGGCGGCGCCGCCCGCCTCCGCGACGATCGACTCGACCGGCGACGTGACGGCGAACGGGAAGGCGCTCCTGACGCTGCTGAGCTTCCTGCGGACGCACTACGGCATCACCTCCGTGCAGCTCGTCGGCCACTCCGACGGCGGCCTCTGGTCGCGCTCCGCGATCACGCAGATGGCGAGCGTCCACGCGACCGAGCCGGCGGTGCAGTCGCTGATGACGCTCGGAACGCCGCACACGGGCTCGTTCGGCGCCGACCTCGCCGAGTACGTGCACGACGGCAGATGCGACACCACCGGGGTCGCCCAGGAGGTCTGCCAGGCGCTCCTGCCGGTGCTCGACGCGCTGATCGCCGACCTCGGCGACGACGCCGTCGAGGAGCTCTCGAGCACGTTCCTCGAGGGCTGGAACCCCCAGCAGTCGATCGGCTGTCCCGTGACCGTCGTCGGCGGCACCTACGTCGCGCTGCCGTCGTGGATCCCGAGCTGGCTGGTCCCGAGCTACTACTTCCCCGACGACGGGATCGTCGGCGAGGCGAGCGCGCTCGACCACCGCTCCAGCTCGTTCACGCTCGCGCCGATCCCGGCGGCGCCCTTCCGCACGATCGCGGGCGGGACCTACCCGGTCATCCACACGCCCGAGCTGTCGACCCTGCTCGGGACGACGAACGCGCTGACGAACTACGCGCCGATCTCGGCGCAGGTCGTCGCGTCGGTCGCCGCCACCGCCGCCGGCACGCCGTGCGCCCAGGGCATCGCGCCCGGCACGGTCTTCGCGATGGTCGCGCGGCCGGTGGCCCGCTCCGGGTCGGTGCGGGCGCGCTTCGCGACGCACCTCGCGGCCGACGCCCGCGGCCGCCTCGGGGTGCCCCACCGCGGCGACGTCGCGCTGCTGCTCGATCACGCGCGTCTCGTGTGCGGCAGCCGCGCGTTCACCGGCACGCCGTTGCTGGGCTGGCGCCGGCTGCGCTTCGCGCTGCTGCCGCGCTGCCCCGCGGGACTCCTCGCGCGCGGCGGCAAGGTGCTCGTGGTGCGACCCGACGCCGTCGCGAGCCGCCGGCTCGAGGTGCGCTGGACGGGCGCACGGGTGACCGCCGCGGTGCGCGGCCGCGGGCTGCGCCGCGTGCGGATCGAGCTGCAGGCGAGCGGTCGCCGCTGGACGCGCCTGCCCGCCTCGGGAACCACGCTGCTGAGCGACCTGACCGCCGTGCGCAGACGCGTGCCGGTCCGGGCGATCGGCTACGACGCCGCCGGCCGGCGCTTCGTCGCGACCGCGCAGATCTCGCGCTGATCAGCCTCGCTCGGGCGCCGGCGTGCCGATCCGCTCGCCCAGGTCGGGCGGCGGCGCGCCGTAGGCGATCGGCGTGGCCGACAGCCGGATCGGGTTGCGCACGACGCGGGTGACGGCGCCGTCGTCGTGCGCCAGCTCGACCAGCGGGTCGAGCCCGAGCGCGGCGGCGAAGGCGAGCGCGCCGCCGACGTCGTTGACGCGGCCGGCCGGCACGCCGGCCGCGAGCAGCTCCTGCGACCACGCCTCCGCCGTCCGCGCGGCGAGCGCTCGCTCGATCAGCTCGCGCAGCCGCTCGCGCTGCGCGACGCGCGCGGCGTTCGTCGCGAAGTCGGGGTCGTCCGCCAGCCGCTCGAGCCCGAGCACGCGGCAGAGCGCGACGAACTGGCGGTCGTTCCCGACCGCCAGCACCAGCTCGCTGCCCGCGCCCGCGGCGAAGACCTCGTAGGGCGCGATCGACGGGTGCGCGTTGCCCATCCGCTCGCCGACGACGCCCGCGCCGCTGTAGGCCGACGCCTGGTTGACGAGCGCGGCCAGCAGCGCGGAGAGCAGGTCGACCTCGACCCGCTGCCCCCCGCCGCCGCGCTCGCGGTGGCGCAGCGCGGCGAGGATCCCGACGCTCGCGAACAGCCCGGCGATCACGTCGACGAGCGCGACGCCGACCTTCTGCGGCTCGCCGTCGGGCGCCCCGGTGATCGACATCAGCCCGCCGACCGCCTGGATCAGCAGGTCGTAGCCGGGCAGCGCGGCGCCCGCGCCGCGTCCAAAGCCGGTGATCGAGCAGTAGACGAGCTCGGGCCGGTCGGCCGCGAGCGCGTCGTAGCCGAGCCCGAGCTTCTCCATCACGCCGGGGCGGAAGTTCTCGACGACGACGTCGGCGCGACGGCACAGCCCGCGCACCGCGGCGAGGTCGGCGCTGTCGGCGAGGTCCGCGGTGACGCTGCGCTTGCCGCGATTGACGGAGAGGAAGTAGGTCGCCGTGCCGCGCGCGTCGTACGGCGGTCCCCAGGCGCGCGTGTCGTCGCCGAGCCCCGGCCGCTCGACCTTCACGACCTCCGCGCCGAGGTCGGCGAGCAGCATCGTCGCGAGCGGGCCGGCCAGCACGCGCGAGAAGTCCACGATCAGCAGGTTGTCGAGCGCGGCCGCCATCTGCAAGGATCCTAGATTCTATAGGATTTCCCCGCGACCCCGGGAGCACCACCGTGACCACCTCCGCCTCCTCCGCGCCGGCCGCCGGGCGGCCCGAAGGCCCCCGGCCCGACGACTTCCTCGACGTCGGCGCGCTGCTCGACGACGAGGAGCGCCTGATTCGCGACACCGTCCGGCAGTTCGTCGCGAACGAGGTCCTCCCGTACGTCGGCGACTGGTTCGAGGAGGCGCGCGTCCCGCGCGAGCTGTTCGGCGCGCTCGGGCGGCTCGGCGTGCTCGGGATGCACCTCGAGGGCTACGGGTGCGCGGGCTCGAGCGCGACCGCGTACGGGCTCGCGTGCATGGAGCTGGAGGCCGGCGACAGCGGGATCCGCAGCCTCGTCTCGGTGCAGGGCTCGCTCGCGATGTACGCGATCCACCGCTGGGGCTCGGAGGAGCAGAAGCAGGCGTGGCTGCCGCGGATGGCGGCCGGCGAGGCGGTCGGCTGCTTCGGCCTGACCGAGCCCGACTCCGGCTCCGATCCGGGCTCGATGCGCATGCGCGCCGAGCGCGACGGCGGCGACTGGATCCTCAACGGGACGAAGATGTGGATCACGAACGGCTCGATCGCCGACGTCGCCGTCGTCTGGGCGCGTACCGACGACGGCGTGCGGGGCTTCCTCGTGCCGAAGGGCGCGCCCGGCTTCACCGCGCCGGAGATCCACAAGAAGCTCTCGCTGCGCGCCTCGGTCACGTCCGAGCTGGTCCTCGACGACGTCCGCCTGCCCGACAGCGCGCGGCTGCCGGAGGCGACCTCCCTCAGAGGCCCGCTCGCGTGCCTGAACGAGGCGCGCTACGGGATCGTCTGGGGCGCGGCCGGCGCAGCCCGCGCCTGCTTCCAGTCGGCGCTCGACTACAGCCGCACGCGGATCCAGTTCGGCAAGCCGATCGCGTCGTTCCAGCTGCAGCAGGCGAAGCTCGCGCAGATGGCGCTCGAGGTGAACCGCGCAACGCTGCTCGCGCTCCACCTCGGCCGCATGAAGGACGCCGGCACGCTGCGACCCGAGCACGTCAGCATGGGCAAGCTCGCGAACGTGAATGCGGCGCTGGAGGTCGCGCGCACGGCGCGGCAGGTGCTGGGCGCCAATGGCGTCACGCTCGAGTACCCCGTCATCCGGCACATGAACAACCTCGAGTCGGTCGTCACCTACGAGGGCACCGCGGACGTCCACGCGCTCGTGATCGGCGCCGCGCTGACGGGCATCCAGGCGTTCCGGTGACGCGGAAGACTTCGGCCAGGGGCCTCGTCTTTCCGGGCTCGGCGGACGACTTCGGCCAGGGGCCTCGTCTTCCGGGCGAGAGCTCGCAGGCTCGCTCTCGCGGGCCACGCGTTCGGATGAGGCGGAAGACGTCGGCCGGGGGCCTCGCGGGCCAGGCGTTCCAGTGAGCGCCGCGGGGGGGCCGCCCGCGACGACGCAGCAGCACGCGGTCGCCTGGCTGCGGCACGCGATCGTCACCGGCGCGCTGCGGCCGGGCGACCGCATCGGGCAGGACGACGTCGCCGAGCGGATCGGCGTCAGCCTCATTCCCGTGCGCGAGGCGCTGCGCGTGCTCGAGGGTGAGGGGCAGGTGACGTACGTCGCGCGCCGCGGCTATTTCGTCGCGGAGCTGCGGATCGCCGACCTGCGGGAGATCTACGGGCTGCGGGAGCAGCTCGAGCGGCGCGCCGTGCTGCACGCGCTGCCGGGCTTCGACGCGATCACGGTCGCGCGGCTCGAGGAGGCGGCCGCGGCCTGCGAGGCGGCGGCCGCGAGCGGCGACGTCGCGCGCGAGCTGGAGCACAACCGCCGCTTCCACTTCACGCTGATCGACGCCGCCGACCAGCCCCACACGATCCGCGTGCTGCGCGGCCTGTGGGACGCGACCGAGGCCTACCGCGCGCTCTACTACAACCTGCCGGAAGAACGGCAGGCGGCCGACGACGCGCACCGCCGGATCCTCGCTGCCGTGCGCGCCCGCGACGGCGAGCGGCTCGTCGCCGAGCTCGACGCCCACCGCGCGCGGGCGCTCGCCACGCTCGCGCGGATCCTGCCGGACGACTAGACCCACCCGCCGCCCGCGGGGCCCTATCGCCGTCTGCCGGCGGTCATCCGCACGACGCCCGTGTCGCGCGTCAGCCGCTGCGCCAGCACGACCGGCACGAACGTCAGCGCGATCACGAACAGCACGACGACGTTGACCTGCGGCAGGTTCTGGCCGAGCCGGATGCTGCCGAAGATCCACAGTGGCAGCGTGTTCTGCGCACCGGCCGTGAAGGTCGTCACGATCACCTCGTCGAACGACAGCGCGAACGCGAGCAGGCCGCCTGCCACGAGCGCCGTCGCGATCACCGGCAGCGTGACGTGGCGGAACGTCTGCCAGCCGTCGGCGCCGAGGTCCATCGACGCCTCGACGAGCGACGTCTGCGTGCGCCGGAGCCGCGCGATCACGTTGTTGTAGACCGTCACGATGCAGAACGTGGCGTGGCCGATCACGATCGTCGTGAGCGAGAAGCTGACGCCGCCGAACGCGAAGAACGAGTTCAGCGCCATGCCCGTGATGATCCCGGGCAGCGCGAGCGGCAGCACGAGCACGAACGAGATCGCCTCGCGCCCGAAGAAGCGGAAGCGGTGCACCGCGAACGCCGCCATCGAGCCGAGCAGCAGGGCGATCCCGGTCGAGATCAGCGCGGCGCGCACGGACAGCCCGAACGCCTGGCGCATCTCCTGGTTGTGCCACGTCGAGGAGAACCACTTCGTCGAGAGCCCATGCAGCGGCCAGCTCTGCACGTTCGAGGGGTTGAACGCGTAGAGCACGATCAAGAGGATCGGCGCCAGCAGGAACAGCGCGATCAGCGTCGCCCATACGGCGAGCGCGGCGCGCGATGCGCGCGTGTCGCTCACAGCGCCTCGAACGCGCCGAGCCGGCGCGCGATCGCGAGGTAGACGGCCATCACGAGCAGCGGGATCGTCGCGAAGGCGGCCGCGAACGGCACGTTGCTCGCGATCCCGACGTTGCGGTAGACGACGTTGCCGATGAAGTCCGAGCCCGCGCCGCCGACGAGCGTCGGCGTGATGAAGTCGCCCAGGGTCAGCGAGAAGGTGAAGATCGAGCCCGCCACGACGCCCGGCAGCACGAGCGGCAGCAGCACCCGGCGGAAGGTCGTGCGGGCGCGCGCGCCGAGGTCCGCCGAGGCCTCGAGGAACGAGGCCGGCACGCGCTCGAACGCGACCCACACCGGCAGGATCATGAACGGAAGCCAGATGTAGCTGAAGACGATCCACATCGCCCAGTTGGAGTAGGCGACGTCGACCGAGCCGAGCCCGATGCCGTGCAGCGCCCAGTTGACGATCCCGTCCTTCGCGAGGATCAGGCGCCACGCGTAGACGCGCACGAGGTAGCTCGTCCACAGCGGCACGAGCACGATCACGAACAGCACCGCCTGCAGCCGTCTCGATGCAAGGCGCGCGGCGAAGTACGCGAACGGGATCGCCAGCAGCGCGTCCGTCACCGTGACGGCGGCCGCGATCCCGATCGTCCGCAACGCGATCGTGCGGTAGGTCGGGTTCTCCACGAGCTGCCGGAAGTTGTCGACGTTCCAGGCGTGGACGAGCTTCCCGGTGAAGCCGTCCACGCGCCAGAACGCCGACACGAACAGGATCGCGAGCGCGGCCAGGTAGATCAGCACGAACCACGCGCCCGGCGCGCTCAGCAACAGCACGGCGCGCAGCCACGCGCGGCGGAACAGCACCGCCGAGGCGCGACCGCGCAGCCCTCCGCGCGGCGCGCGCCGGACGGTGGCCTCCGCGCTCATCTCACCCCTTCACCTCGGTCCACGCCTGCTGCCACGCGCCGTAGTCGACGCAGTCGTTTCTGCCGTTGCCGCAGTCGGTCGTCGGCGTCTTCCAGAATCTGATCGAGTCGAAGTAGGAGGCCGGCGCGTTGGCGTGGTATCTCGCGCACGAGCCCTTCTCGATCTGGTCCATGAAGGGGCAGGCCGTCGTGTTCGCCGGCGTCTCGCCGAACGACAGCGCCTGCTGGGCCTGCACCTTCGGCGTCGAGACCCATCTCATCCACTGGTACGCGCAGTTCGGGTGCTGCGCGTGCGCGGACAGCATCCACGTGTCGGCCCAGCCGGTCGCGCCCTCGCTCGGGATCATGTCCTTGACCGGCGCCTTGTCCGCCTGCAGGGTGTTCGTCTGGTAGGGCCACGCAGCGCCGACGACCGCGTCCCCGTTTCTGAACAGGTCGATCTCGTCGGAGGCGAGCGCCCAGTACTTCTTGATCAGCGGCCGCTGCTGCTTCAGCAGCTGCTTGGCGGCGTCGAGCTGGCTCGCGGTCAGCTCGTAGGGGTCGCTGATCCCCAGGCTCGGCTGGTGCTTGGAGAGGTAGAGCGCCGCGTCGGCGATCTGGATCGGGTTGTCGGGGACGGTGATCCGCCCGCGGTACCTGGGGTCGTAGATGACCGACCAGCTTGTAGGCGCCGGCGTCACCTTGCTCGTGTCGTACAGCAGCGAGTTCGGGCCCCACTGCAGCGACACGCCGTAGTGCTTGCCGCCCACCGTGTTGTGCGGCGGCGACTTGAGCTGTGGGATGAAGTTGACCCAATCGGGGATCAGGTTCACGTTCACCGCCTGCACGTCACCGCCGCGGATCAGCCGCAGGCTCGCGTCGCCGGAGGCGGAGACGAGGTCGTACTGGCTGCCACCGCCCTGACGCATCAGCGTGACCATCTCGTCGGAGGAGCCGGCGTACTTCGCGTTCACCTGACAGCCCGTCTGCTGCTCGAACGGCTTGACCCACTTCGGATCGGTGTAGCCCTCCCACGCGATCACGTTGAGCTTGCCCTCGCCCTTGCCGATGCTCGCCGCGGTCGCGGTGCGCGACGCGCTCGACGAGCCGCTGCCCCCGCAGGCGACGATCGCCATCGCGGCGAGCGTCACGAGCGCGGCGCCGAGCGGGGCGCGCCAGGCGCCCTGCTGCCTGCTGTCGTGCTTCACCATCAGCCTTCCTCCTCGACGTGCTCGACGTCGTCGCCGGCAGCGACGGTGTTGGCGTGCTCGGGGCTCCATGCCAGCAGCACTCGCCGGCCCCGCTCGGCGTCCGGCGCCGCGGCGACCGCGACGTCGGTGTTCTGGCGCAGCGCGACGAGCGTCTCGCCGCGGTCGAGCTCGACGACGTACCGCGTCACCGAGCCCAGGTAGACGACGTCTCGCACGACGCCGGGCTCGCGCCGCAGGCCCGGCGCGACGGGCGCATCGGGTGCGAGCAGCTCGACCTTCTCGGGGCGCACGGTCACGCGCAGACCGTCCTCTTCGAGCAGGTTCGACGTGCCGACGAAGCCCGCGACGAACTCGTTCGCCGGGTGCTCGTAGATCTCGCGTGGACTGCCGACCTGTTCGATCCGCCCGCGGGAGAAGACGGCGATGCGATCGCTCATCGCGAGCGCCTCGTCCTGATCGTGCGTGACGTAGACGAAGGTGATCCGCTCGCTCAGCTCGCGCTGGATCCGCTGCAGCTCGAGCTGCATCTCTTGCCGCAGCTTCAGGTCGAGCGCGCCGAGCGGCTCGTCCAGCAGCAGCACGCGGGGTCGGTTCACGAGCGCACGCGCGAGCGCGACGCGCTGGCGCTGGCCGCCGGACAGCTGCACTGGCTTGCGCTCGCCGAGGTCCCCGAGCCGCACCATCTGCAGCGCCTGCGCCGCGCGCGCGGCGCGGTCGCGCCGGCCGACGCCCCGCACCATCAGCCCGTAGGCGACGTTCTGCGCGACCGTCATGTGCGGGAAGAGGGCGTAGTCCTGGAAGACGGTGTTGACGTCGCGCTGGTAGGGCGGACGGCGCGTCACGTCGACGCCGTCGAGCTCGACCGCGCCGTCGTCGGGCGCCTCGAAGCCGGCGATCAGCCGCAGCGTCGTCGTCTTGCCGGAGCCCGACGGGCCGAGCAGCGTGAAGAACTCGCCGGCCAGCACCTCGAGCTCGAGCCGCTCGAGCGCGACGACGGCGCCATAGGCCTTGCGCAGTCCGCTGACGCGGACCGCCGGCGCCAACGTCGCGCGGCGCTCCTCGCGAGCAGGGACGCGCGTGCCGGTCATCTGTCCAGCGGTCGCAGGAGCAGGTCGTCAGGGTCCAACGTCGGGGCTCCCTCGTTCGCTGGGGCCGACCGGGGACGGAACTCGATGAGCGCACCGTACACCGCCGTGTCCACGACACACCGGATCTTTGGCCGTCGCGGCCCAGGGCGGGGCGCGCCGTTGGACGCGCGCGGGTCACACGGCGTCGGTGCCGCCCGTCCGCTCGCCCTCAGCGCCCGATCCGCGTCGGCGCGCTGCGGGAGCGCAGCACGATGCGCGTCTCGGTCACCGCCGCGCCGGCTCTCTGGCGCAGCGTGCGGACGGTGTGGTCGAGGTCGTCGGCGTCGTCGCAGGCGACCTGCACCTGGTAGTCGAAGCGGCCGGTCACGAACGCCACCGACTGCACCGTCGGCAGGCCGAAGGCGACGCGCTCGAACTGCTCCGGCGTGGTGCTCGACAGCAGCCGGACGTCGACGAGCGCCTCCAGCCCGCGCCCGATCGAGCCGAGGTCGACGAGCGCGGTGAAGCCGGTGATGACGCCGGACGCGAGCAGCCGGCGGATGCGGTCGGCGATCGCGTGGGGACTCAGCCCCACCGCGCGGCCGATCTCGGTGTGCGTGGCGCGTCCATTTTCGACGAGCAGGTCGACGATCTTGCGGTCTGTGGTGTCCATCACGACACAAATATCAGTATTCGTCGCCGATCCTTGCGAAGCGTGGCATCTGGTCGCACGCTGACCACGGTATCCACGAGAGGAGTTCACGATGAGGGTCGGCGTTCCCAGCGAGGTCAAGACGGACGAGTACCGGGTCGGCATGACGCCCGCCGGTGTGCGCGAGCTGTCCGATGCCGGTCATGAGGTCGTGGTCCAGCGGGGTGCGGGCGCGGGATCGGGCATCGCGGATGCCGACTACGTGGCGCAGGGTGCGGCGATCGTGCCCGACGCGGGTGGCGTGTTCGCTGCCGCGGATTTGATCGTGAAGGTGAAGGAGCCGCAGTTGGGGGAGGTCGCGCGGTTGGAGTCGCGGCATGTGTTGTTCACGTATCTGCATCTGGCGCCGGCGCCGGAGTTGACGAGGGGTTTGATGGCGTCGGGTGCGACGTGCATCGCGTATGAGACGGTGACCGATCGCAATGGCCGGTTGCCGTTGCTGGCGCCGATGTCGGAGGTGGCGGGCAA